>NZ_JAKIUR010000006.1 GCF_021647475.1 Lutibacter sp. | reverse complement strand
AATCCCTGATTTTAATAGTTCAACTATCATAACCTTAAACTCATTGTCATACTTTGTTCTTGCCATAATTCAAATATATATTATTTATGGGCTTATTAAAATTGTCACATCAAAGGTAGACACTCCAGATAGTGTCAAAATTATTTTTAGTTATTGATAATTTAGAATATCAACAGTCCAGAAAAACTCAACTAAATAATTTATACTCATTCTAAAGCTATAAAATTTCAATTAGTTTTTTATAATTTGTACCTTTAAATGTTCTTTACAAAATCTATAATGGACTTTAATTTACCTTTATTTGCAGGAATTATTGCTGCGGTTGCTCATGTAATTTCTGGCCCAGATCATTTAGCCGCTGTAACGCCTTTTGCCATTGAAAGTAAAAAGAAGGCTTGGAAAGTTGGTCTGTTTTGGGGAATTGGGCATTTATTAGGAATGTTGTCAATTGGTGTTTTATTCTTACTTTTTAAAGAATTTATTCCTGTTGAAAAAATATCAGCTCACAGTGATAAATTAGTAGGTATATTATTGATTGGATTAAGTTTTTGGATTTTTTTTCAACTTTTTAGAAAAGAAAAAAATCATTCACATACGCATATTCATACGGAAAACAATGGCATTATCCATAAACATTCTCATCAACACTCTGAAGAAAGCTCACACAATCATCAACATTTAAATTTAAAACAAAATGCAATGGCTTCCTTATCTTTTGGCTATGTTCATGGTTTAGCTGGTATTGCTCATTTTTTATTGTTTTTACCTGTTTTAGGGTTTACATCTAAACTAGAATCTACCGAATATATTATTGGGTTTGGAATTGGAACTATACTCGCTATGGTTTCTTATGCAATTGTTATTGGGCATATTTCTCATGCCTCAAAAAACAACCACAATATCAACTTTTTTAGAGGAATTAGATTTGCAAGCGGTCTATTTGCTTTTATTATTGGAGTTTATTGGTTGTTTATGAATTAATTTCTTTTAATAGATAACTTAATTAACCTAACAACCTAAGTTAAACATAAGGTTAACGGTAAACAACTGAAAATTATAACGTCATTGCGAAAATTATAAACGGTAGTGAATAATTTGAAGCAATCTTTATCTTTTTAGCGAGATTGCTTCTTCTTTTCGTTGCTCTTCAATCATCGCAATGACTCAGAGTATTGATTTTCAACCTTGTAATCATTTTTTTATATAGAAAACTTAACAAATTCTAGGTAACTGCTCACCAACCAACGGACTCACAATTCGTTTACCTCCAATTAAACTTTCCATGACTACTTTATTTGGATGATTATCCGTTATGTTTCCAATAATAGTTGCATTTTTTCCTTTTGAATGCTTTTTCATAAATTGAAGTACATCATCTGCTACATTTTTACTTACAACAGTTAAAAAAACGCCTTCATTTGCTACGTATAGCGGATCTAAGCCTAACATTTCACAAGCTGCGGCAACTTGCTTTTCTACAGGAATATCCGCTTCTTTTATAAATACTCCTTTGGATATATCATTTGCAATTTCGTATAAAACAGTTCCTAATCCACCACGGGTTGGGTCTCTAAACATCTTGATATTCGTTCCAAATTCATCTAATAAATCCTTCACCAAAAAGTTTAAATTAGTAGAATCGCTATTAATATTAGATTCAAATTCTAATCCTTCTCTCTCACTCATAATTGCCATTCCGTGCTGGGCAATAAATCCGTTTACAATAATAACATCATTTTCTGAAATATTTGAAACTGAAATATTTGCCTTCGGATGCATTTCTCCAAAACCTGTAGTATTGATAAAAATTTTATCTCCTTTTCCTCTTTCAACTACTTTAGTATCTCCAGTTATGATAAGAACGCCACTTTCATCAGCAGCTTTTTTAATGGATTGAACAATTTCAATAAAATCAGTTACTTTTAATCCTTCTTCAATAATAAAAGCTAAGGATAAATACTTTGGAATGGCACCGCACATTGCCACATCATTCACAGTTCCATGTACAGATAAACTACCAATATCTCCTCCTTTAAAAAAGATGGGAGTAATTACAAAACTATCCGTTGAAATGGCAATTTTCCCGTTAAACTCTACAATAGAACCATCATGTTTTTTATCTAAAAATGGATTGCTGAATGTTTTAAAAATGATTGCATCCAATAATTTTCTGGTTAGTTCTCCACCACTTCCGTGACCTAAATGAATAGTGTCAAAACCAATATCTATGTTATTTTTCATTTTAAATATTTTATATTATTGAAAAGTGATAATATGCAGCACAAGCACCTTCAGACGAAACCATAGGAGCACCCAACGGATTTGAAGGATTACACAATTTCCCAAACTGTGCACATTCCATAGGCCTTTTAATTCCTCTAAGTATTTCACCTGCAATACAAGATGAATTTTCAGGTACTTTTATATGACTAATATTAAACTTTGCTTCAGCGTCATATTTTCTATACTTTTCTTTAATTACATAACCACTATCTGGAATTTCGCCAATACCTCGCCATTCTCTTGTGCCAATTTCAAAAACTTGATTTATTACCTTTTTTGCAGCTATATTTCCTTCTTTTGTAACTATTCGCGAATATTGATTTTCTAATTCAAACCTATTCTCTTCTAATTGTTTTACTGCCATATAAATTCCCTGAACCAAATCTAGAGGTTCAAAACCTGTAACTACAATAGGAATTTTATATTTTTTTACTAAAGGTTTATATTCTTCAGTTCCCATAATTGCACATACATGCCCTGCACCTAAAAAAGCATCAATGGTACAAAGTTCATCATCTAAAATGGCTTCCATAGCGGGTGGAACAAGTACATGAGATGCTAAAATGGTATAATTAGTTACTCCTTCTTTTTCTGCATGCAAAACAGATAAAGCATTTGCTGGAGCAGTGGTTTCAAAACCAACAGCAAAAAACACCACTTCTTTTGTTGGATTTTTTTTGGCGATAGTTACTGCTTCTAAAGGCGAATATAAAATTCGCAAATCACCTCCAAGTGCTTTTGCTTCTAACAAACTTTTTTTACTTCCAGGAACTCGAATCATATCTCCAAAAGAACAAACAATTACACCTTGCTCTAATAATTCTATCGCTTTGTCTATTAAATTTAAAGGTGTTACACAAACAGGGCAACCCGGCCCGTGAATCATCCTAATTTTTTTAGGAAGTAATTCTAAAATTCCATTTTTTACTAAACCATGTGTTTGACCTCCACAAATTTCCATAATATTCCATTCGTGTGTGGTAATTTTATGAATTTCGTCCAGCACTTTTTTAGTTTCTTCTAAATTTCTATATTCGGATAAATACTTCATTTTTTAATTTTTAATATGCGTATGATACATTAATTGCCCAAAAGATATATTTTCATCATTTGGCGATAAATTGGTATGAAAATACAATTTTATTTTCTTTGGTGCTAATTCTAACAACATATCTACCAATGTAGAATTTTGAAAAACACCTCCGCTAAAAGCAATGTACTCATACTTGTTTTTGGCTGCAAAATGAATGATAAAATACGCAACGGTGAATAAGAAATTTTGAATAATTTTTTCTTTAGAAATTCCCAATTTTAAATCCTTGTATATTTTATCGATAATTTCAGTTGCAGAAAAAATTAATGTATCATTATTTAAATAACTTTTACAAGATTTTACATCATAATCTGTTATTGCATTTTCTATCAAAATAGCTGATTCACCCTCATAGGTATTATAATCTGCTATGTTTAACAAAGAAGCTACTGCATCAAATAATCTTCCTACAGAAGAAGTTTTTAATGTGTTATTTTGTTTTAAATACTGATATGTTTTTAATTCATTTGAAGTGAATTTTACTTTTAAAATTTCATTCATTTCTGAAGATGCTAAAGCCAATAAAGAAATACGAGATTCTTTAGCCATTTTATCACCCAGCAACCAATCAAAATATTCTAAATGATTGATTCTATTTATTTCATTCTTTTCATAATTAAAGAATTCGCCTCCCCAGATAGTATCATCATCGCCATAACCGGTTCCATCAAAAACAACTCCTAATACTTTTTTATCAAATAAATGATGTTCGCCTAAAATTGCAGCAAAATGGGCTTTATGATGCTGAATTTTAATCAACTTAATTTCATTTTTTTGTGCAAATTCTTTTCCATATTTACTGCTATGATATAAAGGATGTTTATCTACTAAAATTACTTGAGGCTGTTGTTCAAATAGTTCAATAAACGAATTTACCATATCTGAAAATCGATTGTAAACCTCATAATTTTCTAAATTCCCCAGATATTGACTGATATAAACATATTGATTAGGGTAAAATGCTATACTGCTTTTTAAGTCGGCACCCAAAGCCATTATTTTTTCTGAAGTATTTATTGGTGCATCAAAATAATTAGGAGCATAGCCACGAGATCGTCTAAACAGAATAGGTTTATTGAATTTAAAACTAAACTTTAATACAGAATCGTCTTGAGGTTGTGTTATTTTTAAATTATGATGTAAAAAATAATCAGCTACATTATGTAATTCTTGTTTGGCATTTTTTCGAGAACTTAAAATTGGTGAACCATGTATATTACCACTTGTAGCAATTATTGGAAAATTCAATTCATTAGCTAAAAGCTGCAAAATTCCTGTATATGGCAACATTACGCCTAACTGGTTTAACTTTGGAGCAACTTGATTTACAACTATTTTCCCATTATAATTTTTTAATGAAATTATTGTGATTGGACGCTGTGTTGAAGTTAAAGAATTTATGTGATACTCATTTAATTCTAATTCGTTTTGAAGTTTTTCTAAAGAAGGATACAATACCGCAAATGGTTTATTTGGACGATTTTTTAACCTTCTTAATTTTTGAATTACGTTTTCATCTTCGGCATTACAACACAACAAATATCCACTTGTATTTTTAATGGCAATTATTTTTCCTTCTTGTAAAAGATAAGCCGTTTTTTTAAAAATAGTTTTTTTATTTGTTGTAATTTTTTCTGAATTAGCATCTTCTAAATACAATTGAATTCCGCAAGTAGCACATGTATTTGTTTGCGAATGAAATCGTCTATTTGTAGGATTTATATATTCCTCTCTACATTCATTACACATTTTAAATTCACTGATGCTAGTATGATTTCTCTCAAAAGGAAAAGATTGTGTAATTGCCCAACGTGGACCACAATTGACACACGTAGTAAATGGATAATTAAAACGCCTATTTTCTACCTGTTGAATTTCTTTTTTGCAATCGTCACAAATAGCAAAATCTGGTGTTAGTGGTAAATTAACCTGACCAGTTTTAGTGGAAGGAATAATTTTAAAATTATCAAATTTTTGAAATTCAACATCAATTATTTTACTTGAAATAATATTAGCAACTGGTGGTGGATTATTCAATAATTCCTTATAAAAAACAGCTACTTGTTCTTTAGTTTGAGAAGCATAAATTAGCACTCCGTTTTCATCGTTAGAAACGGTTCCTTTAATAGCATGTTTTTTTGCCAAATTATAAACAAAAGGTCTAAAACCTACCCCTTGAACTTGACCTGAAAGTAAAATTTTATAGGTTTTGAACATTCATTTCGCTTAAAAAATTATCTCTATAAATTTACAATTTTTAAAAGTAAATTACAGAGATAATTTTAATAAAAAAAGAGTGGTTACTATTAATTTTAGATTGTTATTTTAGTAGTTCTATTTAAAATTGTTGACACTACATTTGGAATACTTTTTTGTATTTTATCAGTTAAAGTAATGGTCATTGGAATCATTTCTTTAATGGAAACCGTTACCAAAATAATTTTTGGTAATTGATTTTGAAATTCCAAGGCTTCAATCATATCTTTTAAACCTACATCATGAGCACTTAAAACACTTGGGAAATCGGCTGCAAATTTTGGATAAAGAACATCAATAGCTCCCGCAGGTTTATTATCCATAGTGGCATCAACAAAAATTACTATTGGATATTGAGATAAAATTGGCATTAAATCAAAACTACCTGTTCCACCATCCATAATATCAACATTATCAGGTAGTTTTATTTTACTTAATGCATGAATAGTATGCACTCCTACACCTTCATCTCCCATTAAATAATTTCCAATTCCAAGAATTAAAATTCTATTTTTTTTCTCACCATCTAAATAGTCATGAGTTTGATAGAATAATTTTTGCAATTCAATTACATCATCTGAAATCATATAAATTTACATTATTTATACTCGCTGTGCATTTTAACTTTTTAAACTTACTGCTACGTCAGTTCAAGCCTGCCTGACGGCAAGGCAGGTAATTTTTGATAAAAAATAGTATCGAGAATAGGTTTTTTATTTAAAAACAACCGCTCTCGATACTAATTTTAAGCCTAAAAAGGCTAAAATTCACTCGAATTGACGAAATTTTATCATAATGCACAACGGGTTATTTTTCTTTATTTTTAGCTTTCCCTTTATCTCCTTTCCAAGTTATTTTTTCGGCTTTGTCAATAATTTCAGATTCATCTTCGTTTAATCTTTCAGAACGAATAAACTTAAATCCACTAATCATAGATGATGCTTCGCCTCTAGCTTCCACATAATCATGGAATAAAACCAAATACACGTGAATTATAATGAAAACCATAAATAACCAGGTTGAAATATGATGAATATATCTAGTTAAAATATCGCCACCAAACATAGTTGAAACCCATTTAAACGCATGAGGTAAAAACCAGCTAGAGGAATCTGCAATTAAAGCCAAACCTGTCATAATCTGTAAAACAAAAAATAAAGCCATTATAAAATAAGAGAATGCCGCCAAATAATTATGACCAATACTTATATTGTATAACTTATGCTCTTTATCTTTCATCAAAAAAATATCAACTTTTAGTACATGAAGTATATTATGAATTCCTTTTTTAGTATATGGAATAAAATTACGCCAGTTAGCAAATTGATTTCCTGCAAAAGCCCAATATATTCTAAAAATTACATTAGCGATTAAAATATAAGCTGTTATAAAATGAATTGCTCTAACATAGCCAAACCAAAATGAATTTGTAGCTTCTACATTTGCATTAATTGCTGGTGGATTTGCAATTATGAAACCTGTAACTATCAGAATAGTTATTGAAAGTACCGTTATCCAATGAAAAAATCGCACAGGCATTTCCCATACATAAACTCTTTTATAATTAAATGTTGTTGCCATTTCTTATCATTTTAGCTATTAAACACTACAAGAACCACCTATTTGAATTTGACTTATATGTTTTCCATGCGAATCGTATAAATGAACCGCACAAGCCAAACAAGGATCAAATGAGTGAATGGTTCGTAAAATTTCAAGAGGATTATTTGGATCTGCAATCGGCGTACCAATTAAAGCAGATTCATAAGCAGACATTTGTCCTTTTGGATCACGTGGTGAAGCATTCCAAGTAGTTGGAACTACCATTTGATAATTCTTCGTTTTTTTATCTTTAATTACAATCCAATGTGCTAAAGCACCTCTTGGAGCTTCCATATAACCAACTCCTTTGGCTTCTTTTGGCCAAGTTGCTGGATCCCATTTCTCCATATTTGCCATTCTGGTATCCCCGTTTTTGATATTAGCTATTAGCTTATCATAAAACTCTATACCCCAATCGGCTAATAATTTAGACTCTAAACCACGAGCAGCAGTTCTACCTAATGTTGAGAATAAAGCAGTAACAGGAACATCTAAAGCTTTTAAAGCTCCATCAACTACATTTTTAAACTCTGGGATTCCTGATGCGTAACCCACTAACATTCTTGCTAATGGTCCAACTTCCATTGGTTTGCCTTTCCAACGAGGCGTTTTTACAAAGCTATATGGTTTATCTACATCTAAATATTTATATGGAGGTTTTGGACCTGTATAATGAATATTAGTTTCACCTTTCCAAGGATGCAATCCTTTATCTTTCCCTACGGTATAATCATACCACGATTTATCTACAAACTCTTCAATTTCAGTTGTACTTTCTAAATCTACTGGGTGTACTTTACTAATATCACCATTTAAAATCACCCCTGGTTGCCATTTAAAACTTGATGTATTTCTATAACTATCCGTAGGTAAATCACCATATGACAAGTAGTTATTGAACTTTGAATCACCTATTGCTCCCCAATTTTTATAAAAAGAAGCAATTGCTAACAAATCAGGAACATACACTTCATTTATAAAGGTTTGTGCATCTTTTAGTAATTGACCAACATAAGCCAAACGTTCCATATTAAGTCCACCTGCATCATCTAAATTAATAGCACTACCCATACCTCCTACTAAAAAATGTGGATGTGGATTTTTACCACCTAAAATGGTATGAACTTTTACTATTTCTTTTTGCCATTCTAATGCTTCTAAATAATGAGCTACCGCCATTAAATTTACTTCAGCCGGTAATTTCATAGCTTTATGTCCCCAATAGCCGTTAGCAAAAATTCCCAATTGCCCACTATCAATAAATTTCTTAATTCGAGCCTTAACATCAGAAAAATAACCTGGTGAACTATTAGGCCATTTCGAAATACTTTGTGCCAATTCAGAGGTAGCTTTAGGGTCTGCATTTAAAACTTGAGTTACATCAACCCAATCTAAAGCATGTAAATGATAAAAATGTACAACATGATCTTGCATTGCATGAGCTATAGTTACAATATTTCTTGCTATTTCAGCATTTGGAGGTATTACAATATCTAGTGCATTTTCAACTGTTCTTATGGAAGCAATTGCATGTACTGTGGTACAAACTCCACAAGTACGCTGTACAAAAGCCCAAACATCTCTTGGGTCTCTGCCTTCAACAATTTTTTCTATTCCTCTAACCATTGTTGAAGAAACATACGCATTTGTTACTTTACCTTCTTTTATTTCAGCTTCAACACGTAAATGCCCTTCTATTCGAGTAATTGGATCTATTACTATTCTATTTGCCATGATAAGTTATTTTAAGCTTTAATATTTTTTTCATTTTTTTCTCCACTAACTTCTGCCTCACGTATTTCCTTTTTCTTTGCAAAATTGGTTGCTACTGAATGTACAACTGCAGCACCAATAGCGGCACCAATTGCAATTTTACCTACGGTATCTGCAGTAGCCTCAATACCCATTCCAGGTATATTTTGTAATCTTTCATAAAATGGACTATTGTCCCAGAAATTATTTTCGCTACACCCAATACAAGGATAACCAGATTTTATTGGATAGCTAACTCCATTATTCCAACCCATAGTTCCACAAGCATTATAAGTTACAGGACCTCTACAACCTAATTTATACAAACAGTATCCGTCTTTTGCTTCTTGGCTATCAAAACTTTCTGCAAACAACCCTGCATCAAAGTTTGGTCTTCTATAACAACTATCGTGTACACGTTTTCCGTAAAATTGTTTTGGTCTTCCCATAGAATCTAATTCAGGTAGGCTTCCAAAAGTTGCATAATACATTACAACACCCGTCATAACTTCTGCAATTGGAGGACAACCAGGAACTCTAATAATAGGTTTATCTTTAATAATTTCATCAACTGGAACAGAACCTGTAGGGTTTGGATATGCAGCTTGAATGCCTCCCCAAGCAGAACAACTTCCAAAAGTAAGAATTGCAGCAGCTCCTGCAGCAGATTCTTTTAAAACTTCAATGGCCGTTCTACCTGCTATAGCACAATAAACACCTCCATCTTTTGTAGGAATAGCACCTTCAACCACTAAAATATAGTTGCCGTAATTTTCTTTCATAGAGGCTTGCTTAGCTTCTTCTGCATTATGACCAGAAGCTGCCATTAGTGTATCAGTATAATCTAAAGAAATTGTATCAAAAATTAAATCGGCAACCAAAGGATGATCAGAACGTATGAATGATTCTGTACAACCTGTACATTCTTGGAAATGTTCCCAAATAACTGGTATGCGTTTTTTGGTTTCCATTGCTTTTACAACTTGTCCTACCATTGATGATTCAAGGCCCATAAAAGCTGTCATATACGTGGCAAACTTGATGAAATCTCGACGCGAATAGCCTTTCTCTATTATGCTCTCATAATAGGTTTTTTGTTTTTCATTAGAAGTTGACATAGATTAGTAATTTTTAAATGATTTTAATGCTTTATTCCATTTTTATTAAAAGAATGAAATAAGTTTTACTAATTTACAACTTATTTTAATATATTTATCATAAATATCTAATTTAGAACGAGTTAAAATAAGGTTAACTAATCTTTATTTTTATTAAAACTGAATAAAAATAATATATCTAATATTTTTTTAGGTTTTAAATTCGTAAATTGGTGTATTCATTTTTGTTATTAAAAATTATGCATGAATTATCTATTGCCATGGGCATTGTAAAAATAGCTGAGGATGAAACAGCGAAAGTGAAAGAAAATACGGTTACGAAAATTGAGCTTGAAATTGGTCAATTAGCGGGAATAGAAATAGATTCGTTAAATTTTGTTTGGGAATCTGCCGTTAAGGATAGTGTTTTAGAAAAGGCAATAAAAGAAATAACAATAATTCCTGGAAAAGCAAAATGTGCAGATTGCGATACGGTATTCTATTTAGAAAATATTTATGATTCTTGCCCTAAATGCAATAGTAATTTTAAAGGAATTTTACAAGGAAAAGAATTAAGAGTAAAAGCATTAGAAGTAATTTAAATTATAATATTATGTGCGGAACTTGTGGATGTGGAACCGATGATAATGGTCCTACAATTTTAAAACCTGGTGAACAACCTCATAATCACGTTCATGAACACACTCATGACGGCATTCATTTTCATAGCCATGAAGATGCTGAACATAATCATCAACATAAAGTATTGAAAATTGAACAAGATATTTTACAAAACAATCAGGTTTTAGCCGCTAGAAATAGAGGTTATTTTGAAGCTAAAAATATATTTGCTTTAAATTTAGTAAGTTCACCTGGCTCTGGTAAAACTTCAATTTTAGAAAAAACCTTGGCAGATTTAAGTGCTGAAATTCCTTTTTATGTGATAGAAGGTGATCAACAAACTTTAAATGATGCTAACCGAATTGATGCTTTAAAAATTCCTGTAATTCAAATTAACACAGGAAAAGGTTGCCATTTAGAAAGTGACATGGTGTATAACGCGGTTAAAAAACTAAACATTAAAGACAATTCCGTATTAATGATTGAAAATGTTGGTAATTTAGTTTGCCCATCTATGTTTGATTTAGGCGAAAGTAAACGTGTTGTAATTATAAGCACCACAGAAGGTGAAGATAAACCTATAAAATATCCTGATATGTTTCATACTTCTGATATTTGTATTATTAATAAAATAGATTTATTGCCTTACCTAAATATTGATGTTGAAAAGCTAAAAAATTATGCTTTAAAAGTAAATCCGAACTTACAGTTTTTTGAAGTTTCGGCTACCACAGGTGAAGGTATGGAAGCTTGGTATAATTGGTTGAAGAAAAATTTAATTTGAAAATCGGTTTTGCGTTAGCGATTGAAGTGGCATCCTTTTTTGAAGCAACGCATGAAAAAAGATATAACGAAAAGCGCGACCTGAAAGGGAACGCCCAAAATAATTGAATAAGTTTAAAACGAATAAAATACTATGTGTTTATCTATCCCAGGGAAATTAATAGCAATTACAAATCAATTAGATGATGTTTTTAGAACAGGTAAAGTTTCATTTGATGGAATTATAAAAGAAGTGAGCTTAACGCTTGTGCCAGAAGCTAAAATTGGTGATTATGTAATGGTGCACGTTGGTGCCGCAATATCCGTAATTGATGAAGATGAAGCTAAAAAAACGTTTGATATTTTAATGCAACTTGGTGAATTAAATGATTTAGATGCTTCAAATGAAGTTTAAAAATCGAAATACCAATTAAACAAATCTGTTTTTAAACCAATTGAAATCCATGTAGAATTAGAGGTTTCAAATGCATTTGTAGGTTGATTAATATCAAAATTTCTGTAAGTAAAATTAACAAACAACTTTAAATTAGTAGCTGGATTTACTAAATATCCTGTTTGAAAATCTCCTATAAAAATAGTTACTTTGTTGCCTTGCCCAATGTTATTTCCATAATCTGAAACTCTGTTATCGTTATCTGCAAACACATTACCACCGTAACTAAAATTATCCGTTCCATTATTAAAATCGAATCCTTTTTTACCAACTACTATTTTTACATTTGCATACAATCTATCTATAGAATAATTAGCAATGCCAATAAATTCTTTAAAATTTGCTCCCCATAAATGTGCCAATGGTTGATTATCATGACCAAAATTGTAATTTAACTCGTCATGTGAATACGTATAAGGTCTAACGCTATTATACTCAGCTTGCAAAAACAAGTTTTTAATATTAAAGGCGTTGTAGTATTTTACACCAAGTTGAATACCATTTTTATTTCCCCACCAACCATTATTTTTGGTCATTTCTGAACCTTTAAAATCGTCTAACAAAAATTGGGAATAAAACAGCATATTTTTTAGCTTATATTTTAAACTAACTCCTAGCAACGTATTTCCTGCTCGTGAACCAGTTGAGAACTCAATAGAATTATAAAATATTAATGGATTTAAGTAATTTACATCTAATCCTCTGTTATTTGTATCATCCCAAATTACCGTTTCAAAAAAACCTAAATTTAATTTTTTAGTAACGTTCCAATCTAAATAATGCATTGCCATAAACTTTTGTTTATAGGCTCCATCAACGGTTAATTCTGGGCGAACATCTTGCATCCACATTAAAAGGTTGGTGTATTTTATTTTCCAAAAAGTTGTAGTTACTTTAAAATACGGATATGGCGAAGCTACATCAGATAGAAACAAAGAACGATATCCATCACCAATAAAATTTTTACCTCTACCAAATTGAAAATTAAAATGTTTGGTTGGTGTATAGGAAATATAAGCTTCTGCCACAGGATAATCATAAGCATTTCCATTAAAATCTTTAGCAATTCCTCGTCCAGGAATGATTGCTGGGTTTCCTCCGTCAGGACGAATAGATTCGGCATATCGATTTACATAATCTGCAAATCGACCTTGACTTTCATAAAAACTGGTTGAAAAACTTAAATTTTTACCAATAGCACCATTTATATGAATAGACCTCGTATTATTATACGTTTTTGTTCCTTTGTTATCATTACCTGTCTGAAGATCAATTCCTGGGTCAATAGTAAACCAATAATCTTTTCCTTTAACATAACCCATATGTTCATTGAATAATTTACGTCCAAGCCAAGATTTTTTAGGTTTGAAATATTGATTTTTTAAAGCATCTAAATCAACCGTTTTATCAACTTCAGAATAAATATAGGGTTTAACTGAAGTGTGTGTATTATTTGCCTGATTTAAATAATAGTCGTACCGATTATATTCCATATTAGTATAAGGTATATTCAGTTCACTTTTATGCTCAGGATATAATGTTGTTTTTTGAATACTTTTAATTGGTATTTCTTTTCTTAAAATGGTAGGAGTATTTTTTTGAATTTCTACAAGCTTTTCTTCTTCTGAATTTGAATTTAAAGGAATTGAGAATGGAAATACAAATTGCATTTCAATAGTATGATTATTGTATTGTGCCGATTTAATAGTTGGAAAAGTATTAAAAACCCGAATTACTTCTTCCTTAATTTCTTTATACGGTGTATTTACATAAATTACCTTAAAATGCCCAACTTTGCTTACTAAAAACACAATGTTAAAAGTTCCTTTATAGTTTTCTGTTTTTACAATTTTAGGAATTTTAAATTCCGAAATAACCGCTTCAGTAACTTGATTTTTAAAGCAATCTTTTGCAGATATAGTTAAAGAATCGCACGATTTAAAAACAGGATATTTTTCAGATTGAGAAAAAACAGATTGAAATATTATTGACAATAGAACAATTAAAATTGTTTTTTTCATAGACACTTTTTTATGAAATTTTTACGACTTTATTATTTTTAAGTTGATATTTTTCTCCACTTTCTGAACAAGTTGCCAAAGCATTTTCATCAAAATTTAATCGATGACCAAATTCACTTATCCAGCCTATTTGTTTTGAAGGATTACCAACTACCAATGCATAAGGTTTAACTTCTTTTGTAACTACTGCTCCTGCACCAATAAAAGCAAATTCACCAATATTGTTTCCACAAACTATAGTTGCATTTGCTCCAATACTAGCTCCTTTTTTAACTATTGTTTTTTGATATGCTCCTCGCCTAACCACAGCACTTCTTGGATTAATTACATTGGTAAAAACCATAGACGGTCCTAAAAAAACATCATCTTCACAAATAACACCAGAATAAATAGAAACATTATTTTGAACTTTTACGTTATTACCTAAAACTACCTTTGGTGAAACTACTACATTTTGTCCAATATTACAATTCTCTCCAATTTCGCAATTAGGCATAATATGACTAAAATGCCAAATTTTAGTTCCATTTCCTATTTGGCAATTTTCATCTATCACGGCCGTTTCGTGAAAAAAATAATCAGTCATACTAATATTCGCTATCTATTTTTCTGCCATCGGCAATTTTTTTTGCAGAAGAAGTTCCAATTCTAGTTACTCCTAATTCAATCATTTTTACTGCATCTTCATAATTTCTAACTCCGCCTGCTGCTTTTGCTTGTAAAGGTTTTGAATTTTCTACAATAAGTTTCATAGCTTCAAAAGTTGCACCAGCTGGCTTACCGTTTTCTGTTTTGTAAAACCCTGTAGATGATTTAACAAATACATTATGAGCTTGTTCTTCTCCGAAATTATCTAAAACAACATCACGAATTAATTGACTTATTGTTATAATTTCATCATTGGTTAAAGCAGCAACTTCAATAATCCATTTAACCATTTTATGGTTGTCTAAACCTAATTTAGTTCCTTTAAAAACCTCAGATTTTACTAAATTAATTTTTCCTTCTTTAAAAGCTTCAAAATTTATAACATAATCTAATTCATCAACGCCATCTTTTATGGCTTGATTTGCTTCTTTAAGTTTTTCTGAAGTTTCATGGATTCCTTCATGAAATCCTAAGACTGTACCCACCACTGTTTGAGAATTGGCATCGTCAATCATTTTACGTGCTAATTTGACAAATTTTGGACGAATCATTACTAATTTAAAATTATTTTCAATTGCTTCATTTGTCAAATCTATCACCTTTTGCTTTGTTTCTTCTTCAGAAATACCTGCTTGAGTTGCAGTTTTTAAATAAGTAGCATCTAAATAGTCTCCTATATTCATTTTATTTTTTTAAAATTACATGTTGTTTATTAAACAAAGATAGTTTATAAATTGTTAATTTTGATTATAAAAAAGAGGCTGTCTGAAAAGTAAAATTTTCGTCAACCTTGTTCCATAATCTAATAACGATTGGTAATTAGTAAAATAAGATTCTAAAACAAGTTTAGAATAATGGCTTTCAAGACTTTTAAGTTTACCTCTTTTTATTGCTTATTCTACTCTAAAAACAATAGGCAAACCATATTTAACTCCAACAGCTTTTCCTCTTTGTTTTCCTGGAATCATTTTTGGAAGTAATTTAACAACTCGTATAGCTTCTTCCTGTAATTTTTTTTCTGGAGCTCTAGCCTTAATATCAACTACATTTCCATTTTTATCAATTTTAAAAACTACAAATATTTTTAGAATACTTCCTGGTGTTAAACCTAAATCGCTTGCTAGTTCTGAATTAAATTTTTTAGACACAAATTTGGAAACTTTATCAGAAAAACAAGCTCTAAGTTTTTTGTTATTACCTTTACAACCTGGGAAAATTGGCACATTTTCTATCACTAAAAATGGGACATCTTCTACAATAGGTTCATCTTCTTCTACCGATTTAATATTTTTATTTACATCAGAAATGTTGATTGCCTGATTTTCATCACTTTCTGTAGATTCAATTACTGTTTCAACTATGTCTTGTTGATTTTCCACTTTTATAATTTTATCTGGGATAGCAGGTGGCGGTGTGTTTTTTATAGGAGGTGGCAGTGGAATTTTAATTTCAATATTATTTTCAGCATCATCTGCATTAACAAAAGTGTTATTTATTGCTTTTATTTCAGAAGGATATGATTTATAAATCATTAACTCATATACAAGAAATAATGCCAATACTAAACCTAATTGAATTAAAATGGAGCTATAGTTGGAAAGTTTTACGTTTGAATATTTTTTAACTTCTATCATTTTTCCCAGTATTAATTTAAACAAGAAATACCTAAAAAGAAGCTGTTTTACAGCATAAAGTATAATGTGATAATTTATCACAAGGATTCTATCACTTAAATTTACAACTTGTTTAGTTCATTTCCAATGTTTTAGTCAAAAAAAAACTCAACCAAATTGGTTGAGTTTTTTAATATATTTAATAGCATCGACTATTCTACTTTAAATGCAATTGGTAAACTATATTTAACACCTACTGGCTTACCTTGTTGTTTGCCTGGAATCATTTTAGGAATTAACTTAATAACTCTAATTGCTTCTTCTTGTAATCTTTTATGCGGAGCTCTTGCCTTAACGTCAACTATTTTGCCTGTTTTATCAATTTTAAACATTACAAAAATTCGTTTAATTCCGGGTGACAGTCCTAAATCTGAAGCTAAATCTGCATTAAATTTTCTGTTTATAAATCGTCCTATTTTTTCTACAAAACATGCTCTTTTTTCTTCTTTAGTTCCTTTGCATCCTGGAAAAACAGGTGCTTCTTCAACATTAATAAAAATTTCATCTATAGGTTCATCAATAGTTACATCAACAATATTATTTTCATCAATTGGAGCATCAGAATTCATATCTTCAAAAAATAAATTATCTTCTTTTTTATTATTATCTATTTGTTTAATAATTGTAGGTAATATTACTTTTTTTTGCAATAGTTTTAGTTTTGGCTTTTCAATATTGATTTCTATTAATTGCTCCATATTATCTTTTTTATTGATACCAAATTTATCTAAAAAGGCTATTTGATTAGTAGCTGTTTTATTTTGAAGAAGACTATAAACAATGATTAATGAAAGAACCATGCCTAATTGTACGAATAATTTACTGTAATTTTCTAAATTTGCTTCTGGATGTTTTTTTGTTTTCATAATTATAATGATTTAGACAATCTTTTTTAATAATTAACTGTTATCATTATTTTGAGTGGAATTAAAATTTGAATAATAACAATTTATTAAATGAGGATGTATGTTAAAATTATGTTAACTGCAATTAACATACCAAAAAAAAACTCAACCAATTTGGTTGAGTTTTTTAATATATTTAATAGTATCTACTATTCTACTTTAAATGCAATTGGTAAACTATATTTAACTCCAACTGGTTTACCACGTTGTTTACCTGGAATCATTCTTGGAATTAGCTTAATAACTCTAATTGCTTCTTCTTGTAATCTTTTATGTGGAGCTCTAGCTCTAATATCTACAACTCTACCTGTTTTATCAATTTTAAACATTACAAAAATTCGTTTAATTCCGGGTGACAGTCCTAAATCTGAAGCTAAATCTGCATTAAACTTTCTATTAATTAATTTAGCAATTTTTGCTTGTAAACAAGCTCTTAATTTCTTTTTATTTCCTTTACAACCAGGATATACAGGAACATCTTCAATAATAGCAAAAGGAACATCTTCAACTACGTCTTCATCATCAGATACATCTTGAATATCTTGAACATCAACTGCATCATCTTCATTTACCTCTGTAGATTCAAGAACCGTTTCTTCAACATCTTCTTTATCATCCACTACTTCAATTTTATCAGGAGTTGGTGGTGGTGGTGTTTTAATTTCTGGTGGTTTAATTTTTTGAATTTCAATATTCGCCTCTTCATCTTGCATGTTTATTGATACATCGGCCAGGCTACCTATTTGTCTATCATAAGTCTTTTTTTGAATGGCTAAATAAACCACTAAAAGAGCTAAAACCAAACCTAACTGGATAAACATTTTGCTGTAGTTTTCTAAATTTGCTTTTGGATTCTTTTTAATCTGCATTGTTGAAAAATTTAATAGTGTGCTAATTTAATAATTTTTAAATAGGAAACAAGTATCTTCTTTAAGTTAATTTTTATTGGTCATCAATTTATAAGCTATTCCGGCTATTGTTAACCCTACAATATTGGCTATTACATCTTTTATATCACCGTGCCTGTTGGTTGTTAAAACTTCTTGTAAAACTTCAATAATTATGCCATACAACATAATTACTAAAAGTAATTGATAAAAATGCGATTGATATTTTTTTATTACATCAACTGTTTTTAACCAACTCAAAGTCAATAAAAAATACATTAAAGCATGTACAATTTTATCTAAATTATTGACTGGTGAGGCAAATTGCTGGTTTATTGGTATTAAACTAACTACCGCAATTAATAACGTTAAACTTATTGATATAAAAAGTAAAATTTTACGCTCCAATTAATTTTTTATAAGCTTCAGGAGAAAGTAAATCATCTAATTCAGATTTATCTGAAATCGTACTTTTTATCATCCACCCTGCTCCGTATGGATCAGAATTTACTATTTCAGGAGTGTCTTCTAGTGCTTCATTAAATTCTAAAACTTCTCCAGAAACGGGCATGAATAAATCGGACACTGTTTTAACGGCTTCTACTGAGCCAAAAACTTCTTCTTTATTTAATGTATCTCCAACGGTATCAACATCAACATATACAATATCGCCTAATTCACTTTGTGCAAAATGAGTGATTCCAATGGTTATTTTATCACCTTCAATTTTAATCCACTCGTGATCTTTTGTGTATTTTAAATCTGCTGGTATATTCATTTTATATATTATTTATTTGATTATTTTAATTTCCTATTACGTATCTAACACTTAACCCTGTACTTATAGATTGCCGTGGAAAAGTTGTTGAAATTGCATATCTTGATGAACTTTGATCGAAATAAAAAGAGGCTGTTAAGTTTTTATTTAAAGCATAATCGGCAAAGAATTTTAAGGATAATAAACGTTGCCCTCCTGTTACTTGATTATTATCTTGATCTATAGCTCTAATAACCGTTTCATTATCTCTAAGTGATAAATCCATCCTTAAATTTAAATCTCCTTTTACTTTTGTTATTTCTCCTCCAAACCTAAATCTCATGGCTAAATCTTTAATTCTATAACCTAATCCTAACACATATTCAACTCCTTTTATTTGGGTTATTGTGTTATTATTAAAGTTTAAAGTTAAGCCTCTATCTTTATTAATTCGCCCTGACAAAGATACAAAATTTTTCATTTTCATATCTACTTTAATTAATGGAGAAAACTCATCTAACAGGTTTACATTAGTAAATAATGTTTTACTAAAATAATCACCTGAAATATCTGTTTGACCATATGGGTTGGTTGCATCATAAGCTAAATTATTACTAAAACTTGTAATGGAATACAATGAATTATAGCTATGTGCAATTGAAAAACTTCTAAAATGCTTTTTAAACCATTTCATTTTCATAAAGCCTTTATAGGTGATATTCCAGCCTGGAATAGGAACGCTTCTAAACGGTTTTAATTTAATGGATGAAGCATTTTGCCCAGAATAAGCTGCTAAAAATGCTGGCAACATAACTTGCTGGCTGGTTTCTCCAAATCCATTAATAGGTTGTCCTGATTTTGTTGCTAAACGTTGTGCAATAATTGCTCTATTATCTTTAAATTGTTGAAACGTAGCATCATTATTTTTAAAGGCAGTTTTTATCATATTCTGACTAATGCTAAAATTACCAAATTCAGTAATTGGAGAATCTGTAATTAATGCATCATTTACCACATCAATTTGTTGAGATATATTTTTGGTATAGGTTTTATTTCCTTGAAGTTCTATATCGAAATTTTTAAATGGACGCACATTTAATGATAAATCTAACTTATTAAAATGGGTTCTACTATACGTTTTATTATAATATGGATCGTTAATATTACGTGATAACAACCATCCGTTTTCTACGGCTTTTTGACGAATATCTATTTGACTTCCAAAAACAAAACCAAAAGTTGGTGCTAAACTTCCGTTGTAATTATTTCGACCTAAAAATCCTATTTCCGGCTTGTAACCTGGTAAAAATGTCCCATTATTTTCAGTATAATTAAATCGTGCTTTTTTAACTGAGGTAAGTACATCATAAACTCCTTGACCAATTTTACCTCCAAGTGTTTTTTTCTTTTTTCGTTTTAATGTTCTTCCTGTAATTGGTGCGTTAATTTTAATTCCTTTCCCTTTTGATTTTCCTTTTCCTTTTGATTTTCTTTTGGCTCTTTTAGATTTTTTATTACTATTCATTAATTTTGTTAAGCCTACAATTTTATAGAATTTATTAAAATTGAAATCCATACCAATAGTGCTTGTATTTGCATTTTGAATTATATTGCCAATAGTTGCTACATACGATTTTGATGAAGCTTGCCAATCAAAATCGGCTGTATAATTATAATCTGCATTAATAAAATTTAGGTAGGGCAATTTATTAATTGGCACTTTATAAGTACCCGTTAAAGATTGATGATAATGATTTGGACGACCCATTGTAAAGAAATTATCAAATATTTTTACATCATCCGAAGGTAAAAAATCATCATACACATAATTATTAGTAGCTCTAAAATTAAATTGTAAGGATTTTGTAAGGTTATAACCCACTGTATAATCCCAATCAAATAGAAAATTTCGTTGCTTTAAAGTTGGTAATTGTGGTAATCCTACTATTAAACTTCTTGCTAATTGCTCATTATAACTTCTTACTATATTGGAATTTACAGAAATTGTTGAAGGAATTAAATTGATATTAAAATCTTTTATAAACTTAAGATATTTACTGTTTAACAAGGTCCAATTTTTAAACGGCACTATACTTTTTGGTTTAAAGCTATAATTGTAATTTACAGATGCTCTTACATTTTGATCTAAAAATTTCTGAATATTATAGTTATGGTGATAGGTTTCATTATAAGCATAAGAAACGGCTAAATTTTCAACATTGTAAAAATGAGTTTTTTTAGTAGATGATGAATTCCTTTCTTTATGAACATTAATTAAACTGATACTTCTTCTTTTTGTATAATCTCTTGAGTTTTTACTTTGCGGATTAACTGATTTAGCTTCATTAAATAATACATCTTGGTATTGAGGATCGTATTTTGGATCTTTAAATTGTTCAGAAATACTATAATTTAATGGCAACTGAATTCCCCATTTTTTAGGCAGTAATTTTCCAACATTTACATTGGTAACAATATCATATTGCTTTGTATCTTCTTGACTTCTTTCATTTACTTTTTGTTCAATGCCTCCAAAGCCCTGAGTTTCCATTCTTCCCATTAAGGAAATATCTGCAAAATCTGCAATATTTGCATCGGCGTTGACCACGGCAGCCCAACCTCCTTTATTATCAAATTCTGAAACTCGCATTTCATCAAACCAAATTTCAGCAGTTTGAGTATTATTTGAAACATTTTTAACGCCCATCATAATGGTTTTGATATTTGCCAAATTAGGGTTTCCTTTTACTCTAATTTCATAACCTTGCAAACCACTTATTGGAGATGGAGCTCCCACAGCCGGATACAAAATATTTGGGGCTACACCAGCTTCAAAACGCAGTAATTTAAGTTTTCCAAAATATTGAAGTAGTGCATCAATATTATTTTCTTCTGGCCAAATTTCAAAAGGTGTACTCGCACTATAATCAGAAACGGTTAGTGGTTTTTCAATTTGATAATAATTATCGGTTAAATCACTACCAATTCTAATAATAGCTTTTAAATCGTCATTTTGAACTTGTGGTTTTGTTTGAACTCCTTCTTCGTGTACAAATAGTTTTAAATGTTTGTACATTCTTAAATCAACACTAACATTTTTAAATATTGCTCTGGTTTCATTGGGTTGTAAATCAGTAACCTTTAGTGTTAATGATTGTTCATTTTGTTTTTGTAAAGTTGTAGGTCCTCTCAAAATTTCTCGTTTAATTCCTGGAGGTAATACGTATGGAATTGGTGTTCTATTTTCGTTTTCTTGAATATTTACAACTCCTACTTCAAAATCTTGTAAGTCCGTATTAGTTAATGGTTGTGGTGGAACAATATTTTCATCTAATGTTTTCGTAAATCGTCTCCAATCTCCTCGTACTAATTGTAATTCTCCAAATCGTAATACAATTGGCATTTTAAATTTGGTTAAAAATATTCGCATAAAACGAATGGAATTAAAGCCTGTTATATTATTGATAACTTCATCTGGTGTAGTTACTTGAACTCTAAATTGTAACCAACGAGATTGTCGTTCACTTCCATCTACTAATTTTACAGTGATATTTTTTTCATCTACAATATTGTTTTTACCAACCACCAAATCATTTTTGTTTAAGGAAACTTTATATTGATAATAACTTTCCACAGAATTCATGGTTTGGTCTTTATTAATATCTTCGGTATCAGGATATGTAGTTGCAGAGGTTGGATAATTTTCTGGAGATAAGTTATTAGTTGGAGAATTTCCTTGAGTATTATTGTATTTTTTATAACGTTCCAATATTGTTGCATCATTGGCATCATATTCCGAACTTCTAAAATAAGAATAATCGTCATTTGCTGGGTCAGTTCCAAAAGAAGTTCCAAATTGTTGAATTTCTTCTTCGTTATTTAAACCATCTAAGCCAATATCTTGATTTAATCGGTCGTTATCATTATCGTCAAATGCATATAATAATGATTGATTTGTAGGAATTTTACCCCAAATTGTTGGTGCGGTATTATTAGTGCTAAATGCATTAGTTGGTAAACCGTTTTCATACATTTTTCTACCGTCTTTTAACACATCTTCAGAAATATTTCCTAAATCAAAATATACATCTCCCACTTGGTTTGCTGGGTCATTTGGATTTACTCCCGTAGGCAAACCTTCTTCATTAGTAATTGAATAATTTTCGTAAGGATCCATCATCCAAAACTGGATATATTCAATATTAGATTGTTCAAAATCAGTAGTTGTTAAAGCTCTTGTAATTCCACCCCAACGATCTTGTGGATCTGTAAATTTACCATCACTTCCAACATTGTTAGTGTCATAATTATAACTTCCTCTTTCATTTGGGTAAAATGCTAAATCTAAAGTTCTAACAACAGTAGTTTGTGTTAAATCACGATCTTGATTAGGAAATAATTCTTCAAATCGAACTCTTCTAACCTCGTCTCTTGACAATTCAGTATTATCAATATTACCAGGTTTTAAAGATGAACCTCCATAAAATAATGGATCAATAACGTACCACGCTAATCTTGCTCTTTTATATCCATAAGATAAATCCGTAGCATCACCATTTAGATTAAATTGTGTTTGATATTGAGGTGTACTTGCCATTTTCCATTGTAAAATAGACTTTAATTCTAAAGGAATTTGTGAGCCTTCAAAATCATCAATGTACGATGTGGCTTCTCCATTTAAGTTAATTTGTTTTGGTGTTCCAGGTTTTAGATATGCAAAATCTCCTCTAATTGAAAAGTTAGAAGCAACATCAGTATCTATATTTGGTAATTTATTTACCCATTTGGTAAGTTTTGGGACTTCGGTATTGTACGTAGCATTTAATCCAAAAATGGTATTATTTATAGGTTCTTGTCCAAATAATGCTTTTTGCGTAATTGGTTTTTCATTTAAATTTAAAAGCGTAACTCCTGCAATAAATTTATCTGAAAATTTATGTTCAATGTCTATTCCTAAAAATCGTTTGGTTTGTAAATTAAACGTAGCATTATTTTCAACGGATACTTCAATAGGTGCATTGGAAGCTTCTAAACTAGGATTTACAATTTGAACTCTTCCCATTTGATAATCAACTACATAATCCACACCTTCAACTAATTCTCGCCCACCAGTGGTTACTCTAACTGAACCTTGAGGTACGTTAAAAGCACCTAAAGGAATTCCATTTGCACTTTCAGATTTAAAATATCCTTTAATAATGTATTTATCTTTTTGCTGATAATTATTTTTTACGGCTGTTTGAGTATTTTGATATAGCTCATTAAAAACATAAATAGCATCAGCAGAATTGGTTAGCTTATTTTGTAAATCTTTACCAAAAGGTTCTACTGTTGGGAAAATAATGAATCCTTTTTCAGAGTTAACCGTGGCTCCTTCCACATAATCAAAATATCCATCTCCTCCTGGAGTATAGGTTTGATTTTGATCTAACCTATCTACCCCTATCAAATTTAATAACGTTTTATCTGCTACACCTGGTGTTTGAGCATTTTGCAATGCATTTATAGATACTCCAGTTGCGTCATCAGCATATAATAATTCTAATCTAAAACCATCAGGATTCATTCTATACGTTTGCAGTGAGTACACATTTTTCATCATTAAATTCCACATAGGAATTTGCGTACTAATAATTTCACTTCGTAATAACTTTACTACAATATTATCTGGAGCAATAATACCATCACTAGTAAATTCTCCTACACGATGTACTTGAGAATCTCCATTAACCGTGTATTCATAAGCTACTGCCAAAACATCAGAATCTGCTAATCTTCTATTTAAAGAAATATATCCTAATTGAGGATTTAAGGTAAATTCATCTGGTTTTAATTTTATGGCATTTTCTAACACTGAATAATCTCTACCTTGTTGCATAGCAAAAGGCGAAAGACCATTACTAACTGTTGCTATATTTCTAACAGGATTTGTTGTAGTTAAAATTGAAGAAATGTTATTGGCTGTATTAGATGGAAGTACTTCTCCTG
Source organism: Lutibacter sp. (assembly GCF_021647475.1). Lineage (GTDB taxonomy): Bacteria > Bacteroidota > Bacteroidia > Flavobacteriales > Flavobacteriaceae > Lutibacter. The sequence continues at coordinate 63,949 of NZ_JAKIUR010000006.1, read as the reverse complement.
GGACAGGAATAACATTTGCTGGACCAATATTCACAGGATTTCCTTCTCCTAAATCCGCTAATGCCACTATATTTCTAACATCTGTTGTTATTGAATTTCTGTTAGTAATCCACACTTCAATTTTAGTAATATTTATAGCACTATTTATTAGTGGATAATCTTTTAAAGCAGTATCATAATGATCTCTAAAATACTGAGCTAAAAAGAAATGTCGGTTCTCATCATAATCCGTTGTTCGTAACTCAAATTCTTGAATAGTTGATCCACCTTGTGCAGCAACAGAACGTGTTTGTGATTTTTGTTCTGCAAAAACACCTGTTATTGTAGTTTTTCCAAATTGTAATTGTGTTTTTACACCAAATAAACTTTGTGCACCAACAATTAATGAATTTTTAAGTGGCATACTTACATTACCAACTTCTACTTTTTGCAAAATATCGTCTTCCGTTGGGGTGTATTCTAATTTAATTTGATTTTGAAAATTAAAAGTAGATTGCGTATCGTATTGAGCACCAACTTTTAACCGAGTTCCCACTTTCGCCATAATACTAGCGTTTATTTCTTGATTGAAATCAAAAGTGAAACTACTTCTGTTTTTTTCTGATAATTGAGGATTATCAACCTTTTGATATAAGCCTCCTAATTTCACCAATACAGAACCTTGTGGATTAACTTCAATAGTATTCCCTCCAAAAACCGACTGAAAAAAATTAGAATTTACATAATATGTTGGTAATAAGTTTTTTTGAGCTTGAGCACTCCCTTTCTTTTTACTATTTAATGAACTAATTTTAGTTTTAAAATAGCCCAACATATCCTTTTTTAAACGGTATTTTTTGTATTCCTCTTGAGTCATATAAAGCGGATACTTTATATTATAATCTCCTATTTTTTCAATTATTACATATCGTTTAAGTTCTGGATCGTAAAAAACTTCTTTTTTTGATGGGTCGGATAAAAATAAACCTCCTTCGTTATTATATTTAAAAGGATACTTTAAAGATAACGTATCATGAGCAATTTTTGTAGTATCCGTATTTTTTATGATAGGAACTGTCTGTGCTTTTAACCCTTGAACAGTTATAAACAACAACAAAAATATCCACCCTATATTTGTTATAAATTTTGTTTTTCTCAAATTTTATAAATTTTTAAGCGCTTTTTTAATTAATTGAGCAACAGTTAAAGTATTATCTTCTTTTAAAATTTTATCAATAATTTTTTCTGATTGCTTTTTAGCAAAGCCTAAGACTTCTAATGCAGATAACGCTTCATTTTTATTCGTATTGTTTAGCACCACAGAATCTTCATCTACAATATAGGTTTTTGAAATTTTATCGCGTAAATCTACTAGTAACCGTTGTGCTGTTTTAGCTCCAATCCCTTTAACTGATTGAATAGCAGCAACATCATCATTAGCAATTGCACGTTGAATTTCATCTGTGGACATAGAGGACAACATAGTTCTAGCTATACTTGGTCCAACTCCTGAAACTGAAATTAATAATTTAAAAATTTCACGTTCGGTTTTATTTATAAAGCCAAATAATGTTTGTGAATCTTCTTTTACAGATAAATAAGTATATAAAAAAACGGATTCATTATTTGGAAGTTGAGAAAACGTATTTAACGATATATTTAGAAAATAACCTATGCCATTGGTTTCAACAATGGCATAAGTTGGATTTTTTTCGATGAGTTTTCCTCTAATATGAGTTATCATAGTACATTTAACAATAAATGTTCAAATGTAAATAAATTATTTGTTTTTATCCATGTCTTGAGCATGAACAATTGCAACACTTGCAATATTAACAATTTCATCAACACTTGCACCTAATTGAATAATGTGTACTGGTTTTTTTAATCCCATAATTATTGGTCCAATAGAATCAATTTGATTAAATTCTTTCATTAATTTATAACCAATATTAGCTGCTTCTAAATTTGGGAATATTAATCCGTTTACTTTTTCTCCGTTTAATTTAGAAAAAGGAAATTTTTCTTTTAACATTGCTGGATTTAACGCAAAATCTGCTTGTACTTCTCCATCTACTTTTATGGATGGAAATTTGCGATGCATAAGTTCAACAGCTTTTGTAATTTTAGCAGTTAACGGTGTGTTTGTAGAGCCAAAATTAGAAAATGAAAGCATTGCTAAAACTGGATCAAATCCAAACATTTTCATCACCAAGCTAGTCATATAACCAATATTTGCCAATTCTTCAGCATTTGGATCAATGTTTATAGCCGTGTCAGAGAAAAATATTGGACCTCGTTTAGTCAACATTATATTGGTTGCAGCAATTCGCCTAACCCCTTTATCTTTCCCTATTAATTCAATCATAGGTTTTACTACCGTTGGGTATGCCCTTGAATAACCTGTTATTAATGATTCTGCTTCTCCTTCATTAATCATCATTGCGGCAAAATAGTTTCGTTCTCTCATCCATTTTTGAGCATCAATATAAGTAATACCTTTTCGTTGTCTTTTTTTCCAAAAAATATCAGCATAACGATTTCTTCTTTCTTTTTCTTCTTCTGATTTTGGATCAATTATTGGTAAATCTGCATCAAATTTTATTTCTTCTTTTAACTCAAGGATTGTTTGTTTATCACCCATTAAAATAGGTTTTCCAATTCCATCGTCATAAACAATTTGAGCGGCTTTTAAAACATTTAATTGATCTGCTTCAGCAAATATTATAGTTTTTGGATCAGATTTAGCTCTACCCATTAGCATTCTCATAAATTTACTACCTGTTCCTAAACGTTGTGCCAATGAATCTTTATAAGCTTCCCAATCTTTAATTGGTTTTTTTGCAATTCCTGATTCCATCGCTGCTTTAGCAACAGCAGGTGGAATTTCAGTAATTAAACGGTGATCAAATGGTTTTGGAATGATGTAATCTTTTCCAAATTCAATATTTTTTACATTATAAGTTTTTATAACTTGTTCTGGAACAGGTTGTTTTGTCAATTCTGCTAAAGCATAAACCGCAGCCAATTTCATTTCTTCATTAATACCTGTTGCTCTTACATCTAGTGCTCCTCTAAAAATATAAGGAAACCCTAAAATATTATTTACTTGATTAGGATAATCTGACCTTCCAGTAGCCATAATAATATCTTCTCTAGCTTTAATTGCTACTTCGTATTCTATTTCAGGATCAGGATTTGCCAATGCAAAAACAACAGGATCATGTGCCATTGTTTTTAACATTTCAGGAGTTACTAAACCACCTTTTGATAAGCCTAAAAATACATCAGCACCAACCATAGCTTCTTCTAAAGTATGTAAATCTCTTGCTGTTGCAAATTCTTGTTTTTGTGTTGATAAATTTGATCTATCATTTCTAATAACACCTTTGCTATCGCACATTACAATATTTTTAGGTTTAATACCTAATTTTTTATATAATCTAGAGCAAGAGATTGCGGCTGCACCTGCACCACTAACTACTACTTTTGCCTCCTCTATTTTTTTATTGGTAAGCTCTAAAACGTTAATTAAAGCTGCCGAAGAAATAATAGCTGTTCCGTGCTGGTCATCATGCATAATTGGAATATCCAACTCTTCTTTTAACCTTCTTTCTATTTCAAAAGCTTCAGGAGCTTTAATATCTTCTAAATTAATTCCTCCAAATGTTGGAGCAATATTTTTTACTGTTTCAATAAATTTATCAATATCATGAGTATCAACTTCAATATCAAACACATCAATATCGGCAAATATTTTAAAAAGTAATCCTTTACCTTCCATAACAGGTTTACCTGCCATAGCACCAATATCTCCTAAACCTAACACAGCTGTTCCATTTGAAATCACAGCTACTAAATTTCCTTTAGCCGTATATTTATATACATCATCTGGATTTTTTTCAATTTCCAAACAAGGTTCTGCAACCCCTGGTGAATAGGCAAGTGATAAGTCTTTTTGAGTTGCATGTTTTTTAGTTGGGATTACTTCAATTTTTCCAGGAGTAGGGAATTCGTGATAGTTTAAAGCTTCGCTTCGCTTTTTAGAATTACTCATAATATTTTCTATTTGAAATCTTGAACAAAGATAACTAGTTTTATAAGATAAATTTAGAATAACACGTTATAATTCTTTGTTATGTAACCTTAAGAACTTTATCTTTTTTTCTAACTTATTTCAAAATAGTATTCTTATTATTGATAAAATTTAATACAGACATTTGTTTGTTATTTTTTTTTATTACATCTCATAAAATACATCAAGCTATTAAAAGTTATAAGAAATTCAATTCACTTTATCCTAATTCTAAAAGAGTAGAATTGATAATTCAAAATGTTATAAATCTTTATGAAGAAGAAACTAATTTTTGAGGTCAGTAGTTAAATATACTATGTAAGTTTTAATTCCAATAATAGTGTCAGGTCGAGCGGAGTCGAGACCTAATTAGTGTACCAATAGTTCTCGACTCTGCTCGAACAGACTTTTTTTAGTTTTGTAATCTAATGATAATGAGATAATTAATTAACCCGTTGTGCATTTTGATAAAATTTCGTCAATTCGAGTGAATTTTAGCCTTTTTAGGCTTAAAATTAGTATCGAGAATAGGTTTTTTATTTAAAAACAGCCATTCTCGATACAATTTTTGATAAAAAATTACCTGCCTTGCCGTCAGGCAGGCTACCATTGACATCTTATTTAACTAATTAAAAATCATAATCTAAGTTAGATTATGATTTTTTTTAGAATTGTCATTCCTGCGTAGGCAGGAATGACAGACTTATTTAAAATTCGTAATGTCATTACAGCCACTTGAGAAAATTTTGGTCTCAATCCTCGAATTGACGTAACAGTAAGTTTAAAGAGTCAAAATGGCACAACGAGTTTAATTATTATTTTTAGTTATGTAACTAACTACTGACCTCTAACCAATTTAATATTAGGTCAAATATTAAAAAACTTTTAAAAATGCCACCGTAATATTTCAAAATGATGTATAAACAATAATATTTAAAGTTTAAAGATCTATTGTTTTTGTGATAAGTATTTTATACTTAACTTTACCAGTTGATAATTTTTATTGCTTCAGAATAAAATTCAAATTATTGATTTAAGGTACTGCAAAGGTATTTTACTTTAACCCGTTTTTATTAATTATATCAAAAAAACAAAAATTATGAAAAAATATAAAAATATACTTTTTACAGTAATATTATTAATTTTTATTACTTATTTACTCGGCTTGTTTATTGACTATTATGGCACTTGGCTTTGGTTCAAAAACATGGGTTACAATTCTGTATTTGACACAATTGTAACAACTCAAATTGTATCATTCTTTGTGTTTTTTATAATTTTTGTTTTGTTTTCTAGCTTTCATATTCGCCTTGCATATCATAGAGGAAGTAGTAGCAGAAATAATTATTCAATTCCAAAAGACGATCCAAGACAACTAATTTTATCGTTATATCAAAGTAAAAAAATTGTATGGCTTTGGGCTGTTATAATATTTTTCTTTGCAGTTACAATGGGTTCTTTTGCATCAGGTTACTGGAATGAATTTTTAAAGTTTTTCCATTCCTCTTCTTTTAATTTAAAAGAACCAATTTTTGGTATAGATGCAGGTTTTTACATATTTAAACTTCCTGTTTATCAATTTATTGTGAGTTGGTATATTTTTATGGTAGTTATAACTTCTATCGCTGTTTTATTCTCTTACTTTATTGATAATGCTTTTAATGTTACAGATGGTAATTTTAATATTACTAAAAAGGTAAAAACCCATTTAACCCAATTGGCTGCATTTTTTGCGTTGGGGTTTTCAGCACTTTATCTTATTAAATTATTTAATATCTTATATTCATCTAATGGAGTAGCTTATGGACCTTCTTATATGGATATACATGCTCAAATTCCCGCTTACTGGGCTATTTTTGGTGTTAGTTTAATTATTACTATTCTTTTATTTTTATATCCTCTTTACAAAAAAAGAAAAATTATTTTTTCTGCTTTAGGATTATGGGTTTTAGTATGGGTAGGATTTGTTTGGATTTACCCTACGGTAATTGAACAATACATTGTAAAGCCTAACGAACTAAAAAAAGAGACTCCTTATATTTTAAATAATATAAAATTTACACAAATAGCCTTTGGCTTGGATAAAATTAAGGTTAAAGATTTCCCTGTAACTCAAGATTTAACTTATAAAGATATTTTAGACAATCATAATACCATTAAAAATATTCGTTTATGGGATAGAAGACCTTTAATACAAACCTATAAACAATTACAAGAAATTAGATTGTATTATAATTTTAATAACGTTCAGGTTGACCGTTATCATTTTGATAAATATACTGAAGTTGCCGTGGGATCAAGAGAACTGCCAGAATCACAAATTCCTGAACGAGCACAAACTTGGGTAAACAACCATTTAATATACACACACGGATATGGTATTGTAATGAATCCTGTTAATGAAGTTACTCCAAACGGATTGCCAAAACTTATTGTGAAAAATATTCCTCCAGAATCTTCTGTAAACTTACAAGTTAAACAGCCAGCTATATATTATGGTCAAGAAACAGACCAGTTTGTTTTGGTAAATACAAAAGCTAAAGAATTTGACTACCCCAAGGGAAATGACAATAAATATACTAACTATGCGGGTAAAGGAGGCGTACAAATTTCTTCATTATTCAAACGCTTAATATTTGCTTGGAAATTCTCTGATATTAACATTCTTTTTACAGGATACCTTAGCAACCAAAGTAGAATTATGTTTAACCGAAATATTAAACAACGTGTTCAAACACTTGCCCCTTACCTTTCTTTAGACAGACAACCTTACATGGTTGTTGGTACTGATGGTAATTTATATTGGATTCAAGATGCATATACTACCAGCACCATGTTTCCATATTCAGAACCTGTTTCTCAAAATTCTTTTATAGAAGGATTTAATTATATCAAAAATTCTGTAAAAATTGTAATTAATGCCTACAACGGAAATGTTTCATTTTACGTAATTGACACTAAAGATCCATTAATTCAAACTTTTCAAAAAATATATCCTAAACTTTATAAACCTTTTAGTGATATGCCTAGTTTTTTGAAATCACATATCCGTTATCCTACTGATTTGTTTAATGCTCAGATTAAAATGTATAATGTTTACCATATGACTGATCCTAAGGTGTTTTATAATCAAGAAGATTATTGGGAAACACCAAACGAAATATATAGTAATGAAATCCAAAAAATGTTTCCTTATTATATAATTATGCGATTACCAAAAACAAAAAATGAAGAATTTATTTTGATGTTACCATTAACACCTTCTAAAAAAGATAATATGATTGCATGGTTATGTGCCAGATCTGATGCCCCTAATTATGGTGAATTAATTGTTTATACACTACCAAAAGAAAAATTAATTTATGGACCTATGCAAATTGAAGCTAGAATTAACCAAAAACCAGATATTTCTTCCGAACTAACACTCTGGGGTCAGAAAGGCTCGCAAGTAATTAAAGGCAATCAATTGGTTATTCCTATAAAAAATTCATTTATATATGTAGAACCAATATATCTGTTCTCAGAAAGCGGTCAAATTCCTGAATTGAAAAGAGTTATTGTTGCTTATAAAGATAAAATTGAAATGAGAAAAACGCTTGATGAGGCACTAAAAGCTATTTTTAATATTCAAACTACCCAAACAATTTTGCCAAATCAGCCTTTGTCAACACAAATTAATGGAAGCTCTGTTATTTCTATTGATGCACAAAAAGCACTTGAGCATTATAATAAAGCATTTAGCTTTTTAGAAAAGGGCAATTTGGAAGGTTTTGGAAAAGAATTAAAACAGACAAAGTCAATTCTATCAAAAATGGCTACATCAAAGAAGGATAACTAACTTAAATTTATATAATTTTTCTTAATTTAAAAACCCATTGGATAAATAATATATTTAAACCAATGGGTTTTTAAATTAAGAATTGCAGGTACACTTGTATTTAAATTTAGTAATTGGTTTTGTAATCAGTAGTTTTTCCAATCATTATCTTTAAAAAATTGTTCAAATTTCTATCAGTTGTGTTAAGTTATTGAATAGAGGATTGTAACAACAAGGTCTTTTATATACTTATTTTAAATTAATTTACGCTTAATAGCTATAGAAATAAACTAAATATTAGTTGGAGTTGCACCTTTATTAGCACAGACTTTCGCCGCATGCATTACAGCATCTTTATGAATTTTTATTAAAGTGTTTTTATTTAATATTCCCATTACCATTGCTGCTGTAAATGAATCTCCAGCTCCAATAGTATCTATAACTTTTATTTTTGGAACAGCCAATTTTGAAATTTTATCTTTATGAAATATTAAACTTCCTTTTGAACCATTAGTTAATGCTAAATACTTTAGGTTATATTTATTTAAAAGTTGTTTGCAACATTCTTCCTGATTTCCTTTTAAATTGAACATTTTAGTTAAAACAATTAGTTCTTCATCATTTAATTTTAAAACATTCGCTGCTTTTAAAGAACTTTCAATTATTTCTTTGGAATAGTACAAAGCTCTTAAGTTTATGTCAAATACTTTCAAAGCATGTTCTGGTACTAAACTCAGCACTTTTTTGATGGTTTTTAAAGAAGTTATTGATCGTTGTGACAGCGTACCAAAACAAATAGCATCTGCATTTTCTATTATAGGAATAGCTTCTTTTTGCAATTTAATAAAATCCCAAGCTACATTTTCATGAATTATATAGGATGGTATTCCGCTTTTAAGTGCTACAGAAACTGTTCCTGTTGGATAGTTAACTTTATTAACTGAACAATTAATATTCCTCTTATTTAAAACAGCTATAATTTCTTCACCAAGATTATCATTCCCAATGGCACTGATTATAAAGGACTTTGCTCCAAAATATTTTGTGTGGTAAACAAAATTTGCTGGAGCACCACCCAACTCTTTTCCTTCTGGTAGTATATCCCAAAGTAACTCTCCAATTCCAATAACGTTAAATACTGAATTTTCCATTACTTATATTTTCTATTTTGAATAATTAATTTGCATTTTCATTAAAATTAAATCTACCTTAAGTTCAGCCCAATCTTCATTTAAAATCCATTTTATATGTAAGATGTTTTCTTTAGTTTCTAATAACTGAAATTCTCCATTAAAAGCAATATGATTATTTCTCAACAACATCAATTCTTTTAATTTTATAAAATAAGTAGCTATTATTTTTTGATTAATTTCACTTTTTGTAAAATAATGTCGATTAATATCTCGTCCTACATTTGTTTTTTGAAGTAATTCCAAGTCATTTTCGCCTGCGAATAAACCCACATAATACACTTGTGGAATTCCAGGAACAAAAAACTGAATGGCACGTGCTATTAAATAATCATTTTCATTTTTTGCTAGAGCTTCAAAAAAAGTGCAATTTACTTGATATAAATCTAAATTAGATGCGGCTACACCTGTTGCTTTTAAACTACTTTTTTTACTATTATTATGTATTTTATTTACAATTTTATCTACCGTAACATCATCTATTAATCCTGGAATTCCATTTTCAGAAGCCACATCAACAATACCAATTCCATCATGAGTATCCAAAACTGTAATTACATTTTTAGGGCTAATTTTTAACCATTTTTTTAAGTTGTTCGAATTTTTATTAAAAATGGTATCTAAAACCAATAAAGGCAATGCAAAATCATAAACATAATCTACCTGTTTAGCAATTTCAATTTGAGTTTTATAATGCGAATGCACTTCAACTAACACTTCAATATTTTTACTTTTAGCTTTTTTGGTTAAATTGCCAATAAACTCAAAAGTTTCATCAATCATAAAACAAGAAGTTCCTTGTTTTTTAATAGCATAGCCTGCAGCATCCAAACGAATCATGGAAATACCTGCTTTCTGAAATGTAATTAGAATATTATCTAAATAACTAGTTCCTAATTTACTATAAACATCAATATCAATTTGATTAGTAGTAAAAGTAGTCCAAATTAATTTTTTTGATCCGTCAGCAAAGTCAAATGAAGTAAAAGGAAATCCTGGTCGCGGTCTATAAACCATTAACAAATCTTGCTCCGAAGCACCTTTTGGAAACACCTTATCATAAGTTAAAAATAACGACTTATATGCAGAATTTCCCCCTTTTTCAAGATAATCTTTAAAGGCTATTGATTTTGCTGATACATGATTTACAATTAAATCGGCCATAATAGCTACTTCAGAACTTAATTCTTTTATGTCATTCCAAGTACCTAATCTTTTATCAACTTGCTGATGGTCAATTGGATCAAACCCTGCATCTTCTCCATCAAATGGATAAAAAAAAGGAAGGAGATGAACACCTCCAAAAAGTCCTTTTAATTCAGTTGTTAAAAGAGATTTTAATTCATTAGTGTTTTTACATCCAATTCGGTTAATATACGTTATTAATTGAATTTTATTTTTCAAGAATACTATTATTTATAAATTATACTTAACTGATTTTCATTATTTTATCATCAATATTTACATTTAACGGAGCTCCTTTTTCTAAGGTTATTTGAATGCCATCTTGCGATAATAAACAATCTAAAACCCTATTTTTAAATTTTATTTTAAATTGTAAATATTTCCATTTTTTTGGTAAATGAGGATGAAAATTTAGCTCGCTATTAACCACTCGCATACCAGCAAAACCAAAAACTATGGACATCCAAGAACCACCCATACAAGCCGTATGAATACCATCTTTAGTGTTGTGATGCAAATTATCAATATCTAAACGTGCGGTATTCATAAAATAATTATAAGCTTTATCATATTCTCCAATACGATTTGCCATAATACTAAATATACAAGTAGATAAAGAAGAATCGTGGGTTGTTATTTTTTCGTAATAATTATAATCGTTTTCAATGGCTTCTAAACTACTTTCGTTTTCTAATAAAAAGTGTCCCAAAATAGTATCTGCTTGTTTACAAACTTGATGACGATATAAAGTTAATGGATGATAATTTAACAAAAGCGGATAATTTTCTTTAGGTGTATTTTCAAAATCCCAAACTTTTTTGTTAAAGAAACTATCGTCTTGAGGGTGTAACTTTCTTTTTTTATCAAACGGTAAAAACATTGCTTTTCCTGCAGTAGAAAAATCCTTTAATTCTTGATTTTTAAATTTAAGTTTTTTAACCAACTCACTTAATTTCGAATTATTTGAATTAAAAACTTCATTCCAAATATCACCTATTTGTACAAATAAATTTTTAGTTAATACGTTGGTATAGTAATTGTTATTTACAATACATGTATATTCATCAGGCCCTGTAACCGAATCAATACAAAACTTACCATCACTTTCTCTAAAATGCCCAATATGATACATTAACCTAGCAATTTCAATCAGCATTTCTAAGCCTTTATCTACCATAAATGCAATATCGTCAGTTACACTATAATACTGAATGATGGAATAAGCAATATCAACATTTATATGATACTGAGCGGTACCTGCTGGGAAAAATGGTGAGCATTCGTCACCGGCAATGGTTCTCCAAGGGTATAATGCACCAATATTATGACCCATTTGACATGCTCTTTTTCGTGCAAAATCTAAAATATTAAATCGATAATTTAATAGGTTTTTAGCTAAATCAGGATTAGTAAATAAAAAGAATGGAAAAATATAAATTTCGGTATCCCAAAAATAATGCCCTTCATAACCTTCACCAGATAATCCTTTAGCTGAAATATTACTCCATCTATCTTTACCTACGGATTGCACTAAATGAAATAAATTAAATCGCAATCCTTGCTGCATTTTTTCATCTCCTTCAATTTTAACATCGGCTAATTTCCAAAAATCATTTAAATATTTTTTTTGCAAATCAGCATAATATCCATAGTTATTGCTAATTACATCATTAAGAATGGCCTTATTTTGTTCTAATTCATTTTTGTGTCGATTAGTATCGGTATAAACGGCAAATTTTGTAAAATTGAGGGTTTCTCCTTTTTGAATTGTTCCGTTAATTAAATGTATTATTTGTTTATCTTCTTTTAGCGTTTTTTCTGAAAAAGATTTAGGAATTTGATGTACAATACCCGCAACCACTTTTAAATTAGAATGTTTGGTTTTTGCCTCAATATAGGATTGATTATTTTTAGAGAGTAAATTTACAACCGATAACGCTTGTGCATTAGCAGTTCCCACCCTTGGATCATCTGTAGCAACAATATTAGAAACATTGCCATTTATAGTTGAAATCATTTCAATTTCACCTGTAAAATTTAGAGACTCAATACTAAAATTAATTAAAAACAACTCTCTTTGAAAAAAGGAAGCCAATCTTTTAAAAATTAATTTCACTTCATCTCCTTTAGGAGATTTCCAATGAATGGTTCTTGTAGAAATTCCTGTTTTAGCATTTAAAGTTCGTTCATAAAACAAGACTTCTCCTGAAAAAAGTGAAAAATTTTCACCATTAATTTTTAAATTAATTCTTTGTGTATCAATTACATTTAAAATACTTTGACTTCGATCTGGAAATCCATGAAGTTTTTCGCCATACACAATTTCTTCAGATTCATAAAAGCCGTTAATATAAATACCTCTTACGCTTGGCACATTTTTTATTACATCTTCTTCAAAACTACCACGCACTCCTAAATACCCATTTGCTGTACTAAAAAGGGTTTCTTTTAACTGATAGGATTCTTTAAAATCTGCGTCTGTTAAACTCCAATTATTCATTTTTGATATAGATTTATTTTATTTAATTGTTCTTAATAGAACAGATTTTATACTTTAATTTCAGCAGTTCTAGCTGCTTTTGCTGTTAAATTCTTTAAAATAAAGAATGAAATTATTAATAATCCCATTGGAATTAACAAAAAATAAAAAGCTTTACCAGCTCCCATATTTTTAAACAACCAACCAATAATTCTTGATCCTAAAGTACCTCCTAAAGCTGAAAATATAACGATTAAACCCGTCATTGGACTGTGCAATTTTTTTGGCAAAACACTTAAAATAGCAGAGCTTAATAATGGATAAATAGGTGCAATAAACAATCCAATTACAGGAAATACATAACCGATTAAAGGAATGTCTGCTAAACTATTTATTTCAACAGGTTTTATATTAACTGTTTTTGGTAAAACAAAAACTACAATTGCCATGGCTATTAACATACTAAATGAAACCACATAAAACCATGAAAAATGTTTAGTGATTACTCCTGCTGCCAATCGTCCAATTGCCAATGAAATAGCTAAAATACTCGCCATCATAATACCAACATTTTCTGGCAATTTTAAAACCCTTGAATTAAATGTAGGCAACCAACTCATAATGCCTTGTTCCACCATTACATAAAAAAATGTACTTACTATAAATACTAATACTAATAATTTAGCCATTAAAAGCATCATTTGCTTGGCATCATCTGCTAAATTTACACCAGGAATTTCATGCCCTTCATCAAACTTTATATTCAATAATATAATAAAGGAAATTGCAGATATTGCTGCTAACAACCAATATACGTTTAACCAAGAATTTGGCTCAGATTCATTATTAAAAGCAGGAAATAAAAAATAAGCTAAGGCAATGCCAATCATAAAAACACCTTCAATAGAACTCATCATACTATTGTGTTCATGTTGGTTATTCACTACCAAGCCAATCATTGAATAAACCGAAATTTTTATTAAGGCAAAAGAAACTCCAACCGTTGCAAATAAAATTCGAGCACCCATAAAGGAATTTGAAAAATACATTTGAACACAGCCTAAAGTAACTAGAAACAATCCTATTAACATGGATTTTTTATATCCTATTCTAGGTAAAAATGAAGCTATTAAAAATGAAACAATAGCAATTGGTATATCCTTAAATAGTTCAAGCGTACTTGCTGTAACTTCATTAACCCCATAAATGTTTTGTGATTTTAAAATTACAATGCCTACGCTATTTAGTAAAATAGCAAAAACAAAATAATTTAAATACATGGATACTTTTACGCCTAAATTTCTCATAATAAGTTAGTTGACATTTATTAAACGCTTATTTTAACACAATTGAAAAACAAATGTAACTAAAATTACTAATTTAAAGTCCTTTTAAAAATAGAACTCCTTTTAATTTTATCTTATATTTATTTAATGCCTTCTAACTTTTAAATTATTCATATAAATAAAGGGATTATCTATTCCGAAAACGGTTTCGATAGATTTTTATCGGTTACTTATTTAATAAAATGAATTTGATAATCATTAAAAAATTATAATTATTAAAACCGATGCAATTCTCAATTTATTTTTATAAAACTAATTTCTTTAGTTACCTTTGAACAGCATTTATCTTTTAATTTAAAAGTTTGAAAAAAAGAAATATTTATGTTCTAGTTTTTATAATTTCAGTAATCGGATTAGTAATTACACAATATCAATACTTGAGGATTGGTTTAAACTTGGCAAATGTTCGTTTTAATCAAAACATGGGTAAAACTGTTCAAACCGTTCAAACCGATTTAAGTTATAATAATAAACTTACCTTTTTACTTGGAAAAGCCATTACAAATGATGCTACTTATTTTAAAACAGAATTAGACAGCACCAGAGAGGCTGCAAGTTATTTTCTAAATGATTTTATAGATTATAAACTCTTAGAAAATGGAATTAAAACTGATTTTTCCTATAAACTTTTTGTGAAAGACACCACGCTATTTATTACATCCAAAAACTTTGTTAATCAAAATAAAAAAGATATAAAGTACCCAATTCAACTTAAAGGTTATTTACCAAATTTAGTGCATAATAATGTTATTTTAGAAATTCGTTTTAATAAAATTAATAATTATTTTTTAGCTCAACTTAACGGACTTACTGTTCCAAGTTTTATTTTTTTATTAGCCATTATAATTATTGTTATTTGGGTTTTAAAATCATTTTATTGGCAACAAAATATTATTACTAAAACAAATGATTTTATCAATAATCTAACTCATGAGCTTAAAACTCCCGTTTTTTCAATTGGTTTGGCAACCAAAATGCTTAAGAAAAATGAAGATAAAAAAAGCAAACCCTTTTTAGATATTATTAAAAATGAAAATGAACGACTTAAAGAACAAATAGAAAATGTATTACAGTTAGCAAATTTTGATAAAAAAAATAAAAGTTTAGAATTAGAAGAAACTAATTTTCGCCCTTATCTCCAAAAATTATGTTCCGATTTCAAATTGGTCTCTAAAATGGAATACGTTGATTTTAATTTTGAAATTAAAGAAGGTGTTTACTTATTAAAATGTAATCCTACTCACCTTACCAACGCCATTAACAATTTGTTAGATAATGCTAAAAAGTATAATTCAAAACCTATTAAAATTCATTTAATTTCTGAAATAAAATCTAAAAAATTATGCATAACAATACTTGATAATGGTATTGGAATTGATAAAAAAAATCAAAAAATTATATTCAAAAAACATTATCGCATTTCTTCTGGAGATTTATATACGGTAAAAGGATATGGTTTAGGTTTATATTATGTAAAAAAAATTATTAAATTACACAAAGGAAAAATTGAGATGAAAAGTAAATTGAATCAAGAAACCAAAATAACTCTAATTTTACCCCTAATTAATTAATAAATGGAAAAATATAAACTTCTTTTAGTAGAGGATGACACCTCATTAGGGTATTTACTTACGGAATACCTTAAAATGAATAACTTTATAATTGAATGGGTAAATAGTGGTAATAAAGCTTTAACTAAATTATCTAATGATAAATTTGACTTATGCATATTAGATGTTATGATGCCTGAGATGGATGGATTTCAGCTTGCAGAAAAAATCAATCAAAAAAAAATAACCATTCCTTTTCTTTTCTTAACAGCTAGGTCTTTAAAAATTGATGCATTAAAAGGTTTTTCTTTAGGAGCAGTCGATTATATTAGAAAACCAATTGATGAAGAAGAATTAGTGATACGATTAAATCGATTATTAGGTATTTTGAATGAAAAAAAAGATAAAATTCAAGATTATCATGTTATAGGCAAATATCATTACTTTCCTTTAACTTACGAATTAAAATTTAATAACGAAAGCAGACATTTAACTGCCAGAGAAAGTGAATTGCTGTTTTATTTGTTAAAAAATAAAAATCAAATCTGTTTACATAAAGACATCTTGCAAACCATTTGGGGGAAAAATGATTATTTCAATCAAAAAAGTTTAAATGTTTTTATTACGCGATTAAGAAAATATTTAGCTAAAGATGCTTCCATTAAAATTGAAAATATTCATACCCAAGGATTTATATTGATTATCCCAGACGATTAAAATTGAACTTGATTATCCATAATTAGTAATAATAAAGAACAACGTCATGCTGAACCTGCCAGCAACAGGCGGGCTTGTTTCAGTATCTCATAGTTTTTACTAATCACCGATTTATATTGATTAGACCCTGAAACAAGTTCAGGGTGACGAACATTTTATGATTAATTACGGACAATCAATAAATTTAATTATTAGTTGCAATTTATAAAATGATTTTCCAATTATTATTATTTTAAAAATTAACCCTATTAACCTGAGTTCGACCTAAGGATTTACTTTAAATAACTGAAAATCAAAATGTCATTACGAAAATTATAAATGTAGTGCCATAATTTGAAGTAATCTTTTCATAAAAATGAGATTGCTTCCTCATTTCGCTTTGCTTCATTCATCGAAATTACGTAGCTTGTTGATTTTCAACCCAGTATTTATTTTCTTACATCGAACTCAGGTTATTAATACTTAATTTGGTCTTCTTAATATGTTTATTTACGAAACCGATTTCGTAATTTAAACAAATTAAAAAAATCACTTAACTATCTTATATTCAGTGCATTTACAATGTGAAGCGTTAAATAAATTTATAGTTTATTAACATACCATTAACTTTTTATTAATAATTAAGAAAACGTTTTAGTTTTTTTTATATATTTACATACATTTGTTCTTAACATATAAGAAACACTTATTAATAATTGTTTTTTTATGTAAAAACGTTAACCAAATTTAATATTTTACTAAATTTTAAAACATGAAAAATATGGTACTTAAAAAATTATTATTTTTAGTATTTATACTTTCTGGAAGTGTTATGATGGCTCAATCTGTTACTGGTATAGTTTCAGAAGCCAATGGTCCGCTACCAGGAGTAAATGTATCCGTAAAAGGCACAACACAAGGTGCAACAACTGATTTTGATGGTAAATACACCATTGATAATATCAGTTCTGACGCTATTCTTGTTTTTAGCTATTTAAGCTTTAAAACGCAAGAAATTAAATACACAGGTCAAGCTACTATTAACGTAGTACTTCAACCTGATTCACAATCTTTACAAGAAGTTGTAATTATTGGTTATGGTAGCACTACTAAAAAAGATGCTACTGGTGCGGTTGATGCCGTTAGTGCTAAAGACTTCAACAAGGGATCAATGGTTTCTCCTGAACAATTGCTTCAAGGAAAGTCTGCCGGGGTGCAAGTAACTCAGTCAAGTGGTGAACCAGGTGCTGGTATTAATATCAGAATTCGTGGTACATCTTCTGTTAGGTCTAATAACAATCCTCTTTTTGTAGTTGATGGTGTACCATTACCAGGAGGTGGATCTTCCGCTAGAGGTGCAGATATAGGTTTTGGTAGTAGTGCAGCTAAAAATCCGCTTGATTTTTTAAACCCTAATGATATTAAAAGTATCAGTATTTTAAAGGATGCTTCTGCAACTGCTATTTATGGTTCTAGAGGTGCAAATGGAGTTATCATTATTACTACTAAAGATGGTAAAGGGAAAATTGGAAATCAATTTGAATTTTCATCTAATCTTAGTTTTGCAACAGCAGCTAATAGTTACGACTTATTAAATGGCCCTGATTTTTTAGCAGCAGTTACACAATTTGGTGGAGATGCTTCCGCTCAAGATTTTAGTGATACTCCTTTGTGGCAATTAGTTGACACCAATCCGGAAAATCATTATACCGATTGGCAAGATGTAGTAACACGAAACGCTGTATCAACAGATCAAAACTTATCCTACTCTAAAAGCTATAAAAATGGTGCTTTAAGAGCATCTGTTGGTTATGGCAATATTCAAGGTGTTCTTGAAAAATCTAATTTAGAAAGGCTTACAGGAAGATTAAATATAAACCATCGTCTATTTAAAGATAAATTAAAATTAAACTTACAATTGACGGTTTCAAAAGTAAACAATGAAGCTCCTGGGATTAGTGATAACGCAGGTTTTCAAGGCGATTTATTAGGTGCTGCCTATGCTGCAAACCCAACTTGGCCTACTCATCTTGATTTTAATCCTGGTGGGTCAAATTTAAGTCCTTCTCAAATGTTAGCTTGGATTCAAAGTAAAACAGAAACCAATAGGGTGTTAGCTAATTTTTCTGTTATCTACGCTATTACGGATGATTTAAATGCTAAAGTAACTTTGGGTAATGACAATTCACTTTCTACTAGAGGTTCTGCCGTTTCAGGTTTAATAACTGGATTTACCAACGGTACTGGTGGTAATGGTCGTGGATCAATCAATGATGTTGATTTAAATAATCAATTAATGGAAGCCACTTTAAATTACAAAAAAGAATTCGCAAACTCAAAACTAACAGCTTTAGTAGGTTATTCATATCAAGAATTTAATAGCAAAGGAACAAATATTTCTGGTTGGGGATTTGGAACTAACAATCTTGATGATATGGTTTCTGACTTAAGTTCTTCTTCTGACGCCATTCGAAATAGTATAACAGGAAGCTTCCAGCAATTTGGATATGACACTGATGGATTATTTATTACACGGTTATTCCCAACTGTTACAACAGATAATATGGCTGCTCCAAGCGGTTTAAATGTTAATGCAATTGCTGCTGACACCTATAAAAATACAGATGAATTACAATCTTTCTTTGGAAGAGTAAATTATTCTATTAAAGATAAATATTTATTTACTGCAACATTAAGGGCTGATGGTTCTTCAAAATTTGGAGGAAACAATCAATATGGTTATTTCCCATCTGCAGCATTCGCTTGGAATATATCAGATGAAGATTTTATTTCAGATAATATTTCTACTTTGAAATTACGTTTAGGTTGGGGTATTACTGGTAACCAAGATGGTGTAGGATATGGTAACTTTATCCGTAGAGAAAGATTTGGTGGTATTAGTATTGATAATGGCGGGAACATAAATCCTCCAGGAACAAACACCGTTGCATTTGCTAATCCAGATTTAAAATGGGAGCAAACAGATCAAATAAATATTGGTGTTGACTTTGGTTTTAATAACGATCGTTTAAACGGTACTATTGATTATTATTATAAAGATACTAATAATTTTTTATTACAAAATGAAGCCGCTCAACCTTCACCTCAACCTTTCTTTTTTACCAATGTTAATGCAGATATTATAAATCAAGGAGTAGAATTATCCTTAAATTATGATGTAATTCAACAAGATGATATTACCTGGAATGTTGGTTTTAATATTGCTTATAATGATAATATGGTTAAGAATTTTGATGGACAAATACCCTTTGGTCAAATATTTGGGCAAGGATTATCTGGTGCTTATGCTCAATTGTTAGCTGAAGGTCAACCATTATTCTCATTTTATTTAAGAGATTTCCAAGGATATGACGCAAACGGTCAACAAATTGGGGATGTTCAAAAATTTGTAGGCAAAAGTGCTTTACCTGATATTAATTTAGGTATATCTTCCTCCTTTAAATATAAAAATTGGGATGCATCAGTTTCTTTAACAGGACAATATGGTGGATATATTTATAACAATACCGCAAATGCCTTCTTTACTGCGGGTAGTATTGGAAATGCTAGAAATGTTACTTATAATGTTTTAACAAGTGGTGAAGCTAGTAATAATGCTCCTGATGTTTCTACAAGATTTTTAGAAAGTGGTGATTTCTTAAGGCTACAAAATTTAACCATTGGTTATAACTTTAAATTAAAAGAATCAAGTGCTTTAAAATCTGTTAGATTGTCAGTAACTGGTCAAAACTTATTTGTTATTACACCTTATAGTGGTTTAGATCCTGAAGTAAACACTTCTAACACATTAAATAATGTTCCTTCATTAGGTGTAGATTATACCTCATACCCTACTCCTAGAACATTTACTTTTGGTTTAATTGTATCATTTTAAAAATATAAATTATGAAAATACATAAATTAAAAATACACTTTTCATTCGTAGTAATCGCTGCGGTGTTAACTGCTGTATCTTGTACTGATCTAAAAATTAAACAAACAGATTCTGTATTTGCAGACAGTTCAACAGGCGGGTTTACAGGAGTTACCAACCCTGAATCCTCCTTAGACGACTTATATAACGGTCTTTACGGTCAAATTGGAAATCAAGCAAACTTATTTGCCTTAAATGAAGTAACTACTGATGAATTTGTTGTACCTACAAGAGGTACGGATTGGGGTGATAATGGAGTTTGGAGAACTTTACATGCCCATACTTGGTCACCAATTCACTCTCAAGTTAAAGATACTTGGAATGGTTTAAATCAAACTATTTTTAACGCTGGTTTAATCATAGATGATAGAAGTTCTGCTAGTGCTCCAGTTGTTGCACAAGCTAAATTTTTAAGAGCTTTTGCTATGTTTTGGGTAAATGACATGTATGGTCAAGTTCCTTTTAGAACTCCAGACGAAGGTCCAGAGGTAAATCCAACAGTAATGACTAGAGTCGAAGCTGTAGATTTTATGATTAAAGATTTAACAGAAGCACTACCTGATTTAGCTACTCAAGGACCAAATGGAGGAAACCAAAGGGCTTCCAAAGCAGCTGCTAACTTTTTATTAGCTAAAATTTATTTAAATAAAAATATTTATTCAGGAAATGCCACTGCAGACGCTGGTGATATGAATAAAGTAATTCAATATGTAGATGCTATTACCGCTGACGGTTATAGTTTAATGTCTAATTATTTTGATATTTTTAGAGGAGATAAAGATAATGGTGGTCCAAAATTAGCCAATTCTGAAACTATTTGGTGGGCAGTTACAGGAACTGGTAATAGAATTTGGGATGGTTTACATTATAACCAAGGTGTTCCTGACAATGAAGGTGGAGGTTGGAATGGTTTCTCAACTTTAGCCGATTTCTATGATAAATTTGAAGGTAGTGCTACTTCTAATGAACCTGGAAATGGTCAAGAAGAAAGACGTGGCTTTGTTCCAACTGACGGATCACATTATGGTATTGGATTTGGTTTCTTAGTAGGTCAACAATATGATGCAACTGGTGCTAAATTAAAAGACCGTGCTGGTAATGATTTAGTATTTACTAAAGATTTCCCTGGATTAATTGGTAATAATGAAAGAACTGGTATAAGAGTAATTAAATACCATCCTGAAGATGGTGCTTTTACTAATTTTGAAATATTCTTTAGATATGCTGATGCTTATTTAATGAAAGCCGAAGCTATTATGCGTGGTGGTACTTCTTCAGAAACTGCTTTAGATATGGTTAATAATCTTAGAACTATTCGTTCTGCAACTCCACTTGCTGCTGTAACAGAGCAAACCATGTTAGATGAAAGAGGTAGAGAATTGTACAAAGAATTTTGGAGAAGAAATGATTTAATTCGATTTGGTAAATTTGCTGATGCTTGGGGATTAAAAGATGCTGATGATGCTTATAGAGCATTATTCCCAATACCATCTACTGCATTATTATCTAATCCTAATTTAACTCAAAATCCCGGATATTAATAATTAAAATTAAGTTTAAAAAGCCCTTTTTACGAAGGGCTTTTTTTTTGTAAATTACTAGCGAATTAATAAGTGCAAATGAAATTTGTTTTACCTACATTATTATTGAGTTTTTTATTGTTTTCCTGTCAAAAAACATCTTCCAAAAAATATTTATTACAAGAATTAAGTGCAACACAAACTGGCATTAATTTTGAAAACAAGCTTCACGATACTCCAAAACTAAATATATTAACTTATTTGTATTATTATAACGGTGCTGGTGTGGCAGCAGGCGATTTTAATAATGATGGGCTTGTTGATCTGTATTTTATTGGTAATCAGGTTTCCAATAAATTTTTCTTAAATCAAGGAAATTTAAAATTTAAAGATGCTACTTTACAAGCTAATTTAAAGGGACAACAAGGTTGGTCATCAGGAGTAACAGTTGCGGATGTTAATGGCGATGGTTGGTTAGACCTTTACGTGTGTCAAGTAGCTGATAAAAAATGGTTTGATGGAGCTAATCAATTATATATCAATCAAGGATTAAACAAAAATGGAATTCCTTTTTTTAAAGATGAAGCCAAACAATATGGATTAGCTATTTCCTCCTATTCTAATCAAGCAACTTTTTTTGATTTTGATTTAGATGGAGATTTAGACCTATTTTTAATGAAAAACCAATCGGTTCATCCAAGTGCCACCTTCGGTCGTTTTAAAAGACATATCAGCGATGCTCCAGCTGGTGATAAATTATTTAGAAATGACAACGGACATTTTACTGAAGTAACTAAACAAGCAGGTATATTTAGTAGTTTAACAGGTTATGGATTAGGTTTAGCAATTTCAGATTTTAATCAAGATGGTTGGCCAGATATTTATGTAGGTAATGATTTTTTTGAAAATGATTATATGTATCTAAACCAAAAAAACGGTACTTTTTCCGAACAAATTTCAAAGGATTTTACAAAATTAGGACATACCACTCATTTTTCTATGGGTAATGATGTAGCAGATTTTAATAATGATGGTTTTACGGATATTTTATCAGTGGATATGCTACCAGAAGATCGTTCTACCTATACTGCTTCTGGTACAGAATATGAATATGAACACTACAATCGGTTTTTAAAAAATGGATATGCTCCACAATATATGCATAATAACCTCCATTTAAATTTGGAAAATGGCAATTTTAGTGAAATCGGTTTTTATGCTGGAATTACTAACACCGAGTGGAGTTGGGCTCCTTTATTTGCCGATTTTGACAACGATGGATTTAAAGATATTTTTATTAGCAATGGAATTTACGGAGCTACAAACAATATGGATTTTATAAATTTTATTTCTACTAAAGAAAATCAAAGATTGATTAATAATGGAATGACCACTAAAGACATGGGATTAATTAATAAAATTCCAAAGATAAGTACACCAAATTATATTTTTAAAAATACTAGAAATTTAGGTTTTAAAAAAATGAATGGCCAATGGCTTACAACAAAATCAACCTTCAGTAATGGTGCAATTTACGCAGATTTAGATAATGATGGGGATTTAGATTTGGTGGTTAATAATTTAAATGAACCTAGTTCGATTTATAAAAACACAAGCAAAAGTAAATCTTATTTAAAAATACGTTTCCACGGTTTATCTAAAAACACAAAAGGTATTGGAGCAAAAGTAACCTGTTATAACAAAGGTAAATTACAATATGCTGAAAACTTTACTACTCGTGGTTATTTATCCTCTGTTCCTCCTGAATTACATTTCGGATTTGATTCAATTAAACAAATAGATTCACTTAAAGTTATTTGGCCAAACCAAAAAATACAAATCTTAAAAAAGGTAAAAACCAACCAAACGTTAATCTTAAATGAACAAGAATCTAAACCAAATTCAACTTTTACTATTAAAAAACAACATGCTGAATATTTAAAAAATATTCCATCCATACTAAAATACAAGGATTCCGATTTCCCCTCCTATGGTTTTGCACGAGAACCTTTAATCCCTTTTATGCAATCTAATTTAGGTCCACATATCTCAATTGCTGATGTAGATAAAAACGGATTTGAAGATGTTTTTATTGGTGGGGCAAAACAAAAAAAGTCAAGTTTATACTTTCAAGATAGTAGTGGGCATTTCACCAAAAGCATTCAACCAGATTTAGATATAGATTATCATAAAGAAGATACCGATAATATTTTTGTAGATGTTGATAATGATGGGGATAAAGATTTAATTGTAGTTAGCGGTGGTGATGAATTTATTTCTGGTGAAAACTTAGAACCTCGTTTATATCTCAATACCAAAGGGAAATTTATAAAAAAAGAAGATGCTTTTAAAACTATTTTTGTGAATGCTTCAACAGTTAAAGCAACGGATTTTGATAATGATGGTTTTATAGATTTGTTTATTGGAAGCAATTCAAAACCTCAACATTATGGTATTGTTCCAAAAAGTTATCTTTTCAAAAACGATGGCAACAACCATTTTATTGATATTACAAATACTTCAGCTAAAGCACTTTTAAATATAGGTATGGTGCAGGATGCTACTTGGCAAGATATAAATAATGATGGTTTTGAGGATTTAATTTTGGTAGGACATTGGATGCCAATAACTATACTAATAAACAATAAAGGGAAATCATTTCATATTCAAAAAAATAATGGTCTAAAATTTACAAATGGGCTATGGAATTGCATTGCTAAAGCAGATTTTGATAATGATGGCGATATGGATTTTGTAATTGGCAATTGGGGAGAAAATACTTTGTTAAAAGCTTCAAATAGGCAACCTGTTAATTTATATGTTTCGGATTTTGATAATGATGGCGTTTTGGAACCATTGATAACCTATCATTATAAAAATAAAGAAACATTATTAGCAACACATGATGCTTTGTTTAAACAAATGCCCAATTTGAGTGAAAGATTTAAAACATATACCAATTTTGCTATGGCTGATTTCAAAACCATTTTCAGTAAATCACAACTTCAAAAAGCTAAAAAACAACAACTTTATAATCTTTCAAGTTCTTATATAGAAAATTTAGGAAATGGAAAATTTAAAGTTTGCCGTTTGCCAAACATGGCTCAATGGTCAAGTATTCAAACACTTTTGGTAGATGATTTTAATAATGATGGTTACCCCGATGTACTAACTGCGGGAAATTTATACGAGGTGAACACACAATTTAGCCGTTTAGATGCTTCACACGGCGTATTGCTTTTAAATGATAAAAAAGGAAACTTTAAAACCTCTATTGATATTAATAAAAGTTTTAATATTTCTGGACCTGTACGCAGTATTAAAAAGATAAAAATTAACCAATCTTCCTATTACATGATAGGAATAAATAATGATAGTTTACAAATGCTAAAAAAAATTACTAAGTTTAAATAGCTAATTTTAGGATTATAAAAAACTGAACTTAAATACTAAAACTATGTATGCAACTCATTTACATTTAATGCTAACCCATTTTCCAATTGTGGGAATACTTATAGGAATAGGAATCCTAATTTATGGAATGTCTATAAAAAATGATAGTGTTAAAAAAGTAGCATTAACCCTATTTATAATTTCAGGTATCTTTACAATTCCTATTTATTTTACAGGAGAATGGTCAAAATTAATCGTCGAAAAACTTCCAGGGATTTCTGATGACTTTATTAAAAGTCATGAAGCCATTGCAATAAAAACCACTTTTTTGACAAGTATTTTATTACTGTTATCCATTATTAATTTAGTTGCAATAAAAAAACAATTAGTTTTTGCAAAACAACTTTTAGTAGTTACCTTACTTTTTTCAATAGTGACATTTGCTTTTTTTGCTAAAGCTGCAAATTTTGGAGGAGAAATCAGACATTCTGAAATTATTGAACATCAAATAAATTAATTACTACAAGAGCATGTAACTTTTTCAATTACTCTTTGATTTATGTTGATATTTGTTATTCGTTCTATTCTTTCATTTAAACATGTATCGCAGTTTGAAAATAATTGTAAATCCCAAACATCCGCAAAAACATTTCCTTTATTTTGATTGACACCATATTCTAAAACATTTTCTAAAGATTGAATAGTAGGTACGCTAAAATCACCTTTTTTCTGTAAAAAATCCATAGCACCATTTCCTGCTCTAATAGGAATAATAGTACAACTTTCAATTCCTGTTTCAAAAGCGAAATCTATAGATTTTTTTGCCCAATAAACGCCTTCATTTTCTGAAAGAAAAGGAGGCCTCAGCAATATAAAGGCTCTAGATTTTATATTGTTTTTTGAAAGAAACGCAACAGAATTCTTAAAATCATCCAAAGTCATTTGTTTATTTAATTTTTTGATAACTTCAGGATGAACAGTTTCTAAACCAATTGCTACTTCCAATTTAGCATCAAGTAAATCATTAAAATGTAAACATCTTTTATTGATGAATTTTGGATGACTTTCAACAATCACAGTTTCAAAATTACTTAATAGTGAAGCAATTTTTTCATAATCTTCTTCAGGAATTGCCTTTTTATCAAAAAAACTACCACTGTTATACAACTTTAAATGCTTAACCTTTGGTATTTTTGCTAAAGCCCATTTAATTTGATTTGGAATGGCTCCAATAGGAACAGATTTATCCGTTGTGTTTTTCCATAAATCGCACATTAAACAATGAAAAGGGCACTCCTTATTGGTTAAAAAGATAATTCCTATATCTTCTATATTTCCAGAAGAAGTGCGTTCTTTTTCGATAAGCCAAGCATACGGTTTTTGAGGATCAACAAGATTTTTTTTACCACGTTTTGAAACAATCCACTTGGTATTTATTTTAATATCATTAATTTCATTCATACTTAGATAGAAACGCTTTCCTGTAATCTATCTCTTTTTCAGGAAATTGTCTGTTAAAATCTGATAGAGAAACTGTTCCGTGTTGAAAACGTCTTTTTGGGAACACAGGCATATCCATACCTGTTATGGCTTTTACTCCCATAGCTACAATTTTACCTTTTAACTCATATAATTTTTCGTGATCCCAATTAGTCATTTCAATATAAGGGATTCCCTCAGAAATATCAATAACATTTGGCAAGGTATAAGGACTAAATCCTTCAAAATTCAGTGAATCTGAAGGTGAAAATGTACGCATATAACCGCGGCTCAATCCACCTGAATACGTTAAAGAATGTTTGATGGATTCTACACCCCAGCCTTCGTGATATAACATTAAATTATTAAGTACGCTTCGTATGGTTAGTTCTGGATTTTCTTCAATTGGATAATCTTTAAGATTTTCATCACCACCATCGCCATCAATCATATATTTCCAATCTGGATAACGAGATCTAATTCCCTGTAAAAGTGATAAATTCATGGTAGCTGATTGTATGTCTAGTGGTTTATAATCTTCAACCACATTTATGGCTTCTTTCCAATTTAAGTCTTCATATTTTAATTCAACTGGTTCTAAAAATAATTCTAAATTTAAATCTGATAAAAATTTTCGAGCCTGAATTAAATCTGCTCCATCTCCATCAATAGAAAGTGTAAAAGCTTTTAATCTTGATGGGCTTTCACCTAATTCCTTCAACGCATAATAAGTTAATAAGAAAATGGAACCGCTATCAATTCCAGCAGAAAAAGTAACGCCAATTGGTCCGGTTTTAGCTCTAAATTGTAACCATTTTTTAATTTCATTATAAACAGAACCGATGTAGTCAGTTGCTATTTGCTCAATATTTTCAGGTTTAAATTTGTTGCGTTGTGGTGTGAAAAATCGGCTGTAAACAGGATTAGGATCTGGACAACCTAATAATTCAATTTTTGTAATATAATGTGCAGGTACCAAACGAGTGTATGAAGGATGAAACTGATTATCCATACCTTCTTTTTTAAGATATTCAAAAATGGTGTCAATACGTTCTGCCAACACTAATTGTGGTCCAGCAGCTCTTTTTGCAATAAAATAACGCAATGGTCTTCCAATTGACCTTGCCATTCTAATGGTTTTACCTTCCACAGAAACCAGGGCAAATTGCCCATCTATTTTCCGAACAGCTTCAACATCGCCTGATTTAACAACGTTAACAGCTTCATCATGCGTCATATTATAGATGACATTTTTTTTAGGATTTGTTAAATCCACGACTTTACTAACATACATACTATTCATATTCCTTGCTTTTATTAATCAATATTTTTTAATTTTTTATAATTCCTTTACCCTGAAGTATGGTAATGTAATGATTGGCTACAATATTTTTATAAACTTCTTTTGTGCCATCAGACCAATTAATTTCAAGTGTATCAATTTGATTCTGTTTGCCTAATCCAATATGCAATCGTGGGTCGCTATTAGAAAGGTAACCTGTTGTCCATTGATTAATTAGTACTTGCTTTTTATTTTCTGTGCTAACAATAACTTTTGCTGCAATAGTAGAAGCCTGACCCTCTTTTCCCTTCAGAATTAACCCAAGCCAATGGTTTTTATTTCCACCATCATTTCTTAAAAGTGATGGCGTTGCTATTTTATCAAGATGAGAAATAATGATGTCCATATCACCATCATTATCAAAATCCCAAACTGCTAATCCACGACCAGACCGTTTGGTTGAAAAGTAGGAGCCATATTCTGCACCAACATTTCTAAAATGTCCTTTCCCATCATTTTCTAGTAATAGGGGATATTGTAATTTAAGCACTTCAGCAGTTCCATTGGTGGCAACTATATCCAAATCTCCATCGTTGTCAAAATCAACAAATGCAGTTCCCCAGCTTCCTTTACCTGATATCGCTTGTGCCACGCCACTTTCTTGAGTAATATCTTTGAATAAACCGTTGCCAAGGTTTTTATATAGAGCTCCATACCTTAAATCTGCAACAAGTATATCAATCAATCCGTCACCATCAACATCGCCAATAGTTGCATGCATAGAACCTGTTGGGTCACCTTGGCTATTTGCGGCTACACCACTTGCTACGCCAACATTTTTAAATGTCCCATTTTCATTCTTAAATAAAAAATTTAACTGATGGTCATTGGCTTGAAAAATATCCAAATCACCATCATTATCATAATCATAAACCGTTAATCCCATACATTTTGAATCAGGGTAATACAAGCCCTCTTTTTTAGTAACATCCACAAATTTACCATCCTTTTGCTGTTCGTATAACATAGATGCTTGACCTTTATATTCTGATGGATGTGGCATCATTCCAGGAGTTTGCGTAGAAATATATTTTGGGTCAAACGCTAAAAAATTACCAACCATAGCATCTAATCTTCCATCTAAATTATAATCGAAAAATGAAACACCAATACTCCATTTTGTAAAACCATTCAATTTATCTGGTCCTTGTAAACCTAACTTTGAAGTGATATCAGTAAAAGTGCCATTCCCGTTATTATGATAAAAAACATTTGGTCCATAATTTAACACATACAAATCTTGAAAACCATCATGGTCTAAATCAATGGCTCCGGCTGCCTCTCCCCAATTGTTTCCTGCTAACCCTGATTTTTGAGTAACTTTAGTAAAAGTACCATTTCCATTATTTTTGTATAATTCATTATGGTAGTTCTGATACTTTTTGCCATCCGCATCTGAAATGCCTTCAAGATATTTTCCGTTTAGCAAATACAAATCCATAAAACCATCATTATTATAGTCAAAAACAGTTACGCCAGAACCACTACTTTCTAGAATATTTACATAGGAATCATCGCCAAAAGTGTAGTTGAAATCTATCCCTGCTTTATGGGTTACATCTGTAAATTGTATTTTAGTTTTTTGAGCAATCAATAAAGTAGGAATACAAAAAAATAACAAAACATAAAATGAATTTTTAAAATTAACTTTTGACATTAGTTTACTTTTTTAATTGAATTTTTAAAATTATCAGTATTTACAACTCTAGTATTATACTTGTTTTGATACTTTATAAGTTCTGGATTATTTGGATATACATCTTTTTTAGAAGGCGGATAGCTTGACATACCGTGAAAAGGAAGTGGCAACACTTTATTTCCAAGTGCCGTATTTATATCACCATCTTTTACCCAACCAACGCTATGAATTAAAAAATCTCTTTTCCATCCTTTTTTTAATTTTGGTAAGTTTTTAGTATCAAATGTAATAGAGGTTTCATCACCTGCATTAGAAATAATATATTGATTATCTGATTCCGTTAATAGCGGTTTTACATCGCCATAACGGGTGTAATTTCCTGATAAATCTCGCCATTTTGTATTTTTATCTACAGTGTAATAATCAAACCAATGAGGTCCGTATCTTCCTCCTTTTCTATAACTTTTAGAAAATCCTCTATAATGAATATCAGCCGAATCAATATTTAAAGCTGTTGTGTTTAAAGAACCCTTTACATTTTCATTGGAAAAGAATATTTGATCCCAATATATTTCCATATTGGTTAAAATACGAACTCTATGATCCGATGAAAGGAATTTCCCTGTTAAATCTGCAATTACCGTTTTATTTTTCCCCATTGGAAAACCTAAATTATTAATTACGGTTTGCCATTGTCCTTTTTTATTAATTACTTGGATTATAGGCAGTGAACTCTTTAGTTTATCCGATTGTGAAAGCGCAACATTTATACTAGCATCCGTTGGAAAAATCCAACCGTTTAGAAAAATAAATAATTTATCCTTATAACCTGCTTTACCAGGATCTAGAATTAAATCATGCATTGTTGTTACCCCTTGATATTTTCCGGATTCAAAATTGTGTACATATTTATTATCTTTTTTTACAATAAAAGGTAGCAAATCGCTTCCTTTAGAATCTGTAACTGAAACAGGAAAATATTTTTTTTGAACCTGATATATTTTTAATCCAGGAAATGGTGGTGGAGAAAATTGTTCTGGAACATAAATAGCTATAGAATCAGGATGATCAACTGCTAGCAGCTGTATTTTATCAATATAAATAGTTTCCCAAAGTTCAGAAGTTACTTGAATGGAATATTTACCATTTTTTGGTTTTAACAAATTGCCATTTATTTTAATATAATCATCCGATGCATTAGGGAAAGCTCGTTTCATATTTCCTCCCATAATGCCAAGTGGCATACCTAATGCACTCCTCCAAATTATATCTTTTGCAAACACATATTTTTTACCATTCCAAGTATATAAAAACGGACAAGAGCCTTTTAGAGTTTGAGCTTCAATAAGTGCTTGATCAGCACCTGGAAGAAAAATGTTTTGAGGAACGCCATTAGTCCAAGTAATTCTAATGATATCTGCTTTTGAACGATTTCCTAAACCAAAATGAACATTTTGATTAGTAACTACCGAAGTTTGATAAAGGTTTCCTGAACGCATTTCAACTTTTGCACCAATTCCAAAATAATTATTTTTTGCACTTCCAGCACGTAAGCCAACCAATTTCATATTTACATAGTGATTAATATTACCACCATCATTTCTTAATAAAGAAACTCCTCCATTTATTCTAGCAATAACTACATCAATATCTCCGTCATTATTATAATCAAAAAGTGCTATTTCATTTCCGTCTTTTATAGATGCTGGCAATAAATTTGAAACATCTTTGAATTTTCCATTTCCATTATTATGATAGAGCAATACACCACGACTATCCTTTTGTTTTGATTTTCCAGCAATTATAATATCTAGAAAACCATCATTATCAAAATCAAAAAATTTAACGTCGAAAGCATGGATATTATTAAGTGCTGAAAACATGTTTTTTGTTTTTACAGCTTCAAAACTTCCATGACCTAAATTGCGATACAATGTACTATTTTCTCCGTTAAGTGAAGTTATAAACATATCCAAAAAGCCGTCGTTATTATAGTCTCCAACGGCTACAGAAGTAGAATTATCATTATTTTTAAGTCCGCTTATTTTAGTTATATCCTTAAAAATACCTTGTCTTTGGTTACTGTATAATCTATTATTAGCATTTTTATTTACAACAATAAGATCTATGTCTCCGTCGTCGTCAAAATCGCCAAAAGCCGCATCTGAAGTGTTTTCATTATCCTCACCAGCTACACCCATTTTTTTTGCTTGTTCTAAAAATGTACCATCGCCATTATTTCTGAATACTAAGTTGGACTTTTCAGTTGCTTCAAATAAATCGAGATCTCCGTCATGGTCAATATCAAAAAACAATCCTTTATTACCATCTTTTTGACTTCCAATTTTAGACGTATCAGTTATATCTTTAAAAATTCCTTTTCCAAAATTTCGATATAATTTATCCCCATCATTACTAACAATATATAAATCTAAGAATCCATCATTATCAAAATCTGCAAAGGTTGCAGATGCCTCTTTACCACATTTTTTGATACCTACATTTTTAGCAACATCCTTAAAATTAACCCCATCGTTATTAAATAAATAATGCTTGTAGGTTGATGAAGTAGCATCGTAAGTACTTATATAAAGATCCGTATTCCCATCTCCATTATAATCAGCTGCCACAACATGCGTTGAATTTTGAAATTTATTGTTTGTATTATCTATTAATTTTGGAACAATATCTAATCCCGCAGATGAAGTTATTTCTGTAAATTTAATTGCATCAAGAATATCACTATTTTTTAAAGTATGCGTTTCGGATTGTTGATCAAAAGTGATTAGAGGAAAACCTACCAATGCACCACCGGGACCTTTTAATTTTTTCATTCCTTCTTGATAAGGAAAGCTTAGTTTTAAATAATTGTTAAAAATTGTAAATGGTATGACTGCTGCTTTTGAATCCTGTTTTTTTAGTAAGGAAAGTGTTTTACTAAAGAAAGGAATAGCCTCTTTTGGAAACGCTGGAAATTGTTTTCGTGCAATTTCTAATTTTTCTATTGCTTTATCATTATTCCCTTCGCGGATATATATATCAATCAAATTAAGCAGTGGGACTAAATTTCCTGGTGCCTTTTCAACAAGATGAAGAATGTATTTTTTTCTTTGTTTTTTTGATTCAACATTAGCATCTACAGCATATAATTCAGAAAGTTTATACAGTATTTTTAAATGATCTGGATCTAATTTTAGTGCATCAACAAGTACTGAAATGGCTTTTTTACGTTCATCATTCATCTGATAAACGGTTGCTAATAATAATTTTACATTGGCATCCTTTGGGTCGATTTTAATAGCTTTAAAAAGTTGTTTTTCAGCATCAACATACTTCCCCATTCTTAAATAGGTTAATCCTAAATTAGCGTATCCCAGCTTTTCTTTTGGTGCCAACTTTATAAACTTAAGGAATTCTTTTTCTGCCTTTTCAAGTTTAAAATCTTCAAGATATCCTAAACCCAAAGTTCTTGAACTCATCAAATCAATAGATTTTTGTTTCCTCTCTTTTTCAGACTCCTTACAGCTAAATAGTGTAATTGAAAAAATTGTGACTAAAACATAAATTAAAATATTTTTCATACATTCAAAATTAAGAAATAAAAAGAATAACTATTTAAATTCATTTTTTAATAATAATAGGATTCCCATTTTCAATTTCTATTAAGCCAGCAGCGTTTTTTCGATTTCCTTTATCATCAAATTGAATTAATCCTGTAACACCTTTGTAATTAATGTTTGAAAGTTCTTCTTTAACTTTTGTACGATTGGGCCAAGAACGTTTAATAGCATTAATAAGCAAATTTATACCATCATAGGCATAAGCAGCAACAGCACTTGGGGCTTTGCCATATTTTTGTCGGAATTTATTGTTAAATATAGAGTTTTTTGAATCAAGCCAATTTCCTGTTGACACTAAAATAGTATGGTTGTATTGCGATAATTTTACCTTATCAAAAGCATTTTCTCTGAAAAACGCTAATGTTCCAAAAATAGAAATATTTTTTTTGAAATTTTGAATTAAATTTAGAGAAGAAGAAGGATTATCTAAAAACACAATGGATTGAATTTCAGCATTATTAATTTTTGTTATTAAACTATTAAAATTTAAACTTGAACTATTATAAATAAACTGCATAGGTTCTGGTTGACCCATTGCTTGAGTTTCTTTTAAAAATGTTTTAAAAGTATCATTAGCATCAAAACTTTCGCTAGAAACTATAGCAATTTTAGTCAACTTTCTTTTTTTATAAATTTCTTCAACTAAAGCTTTTACTTGTTGATTATCATTTGGTACACAGCTAAAATACCAAGGAATAAAAGCTTGTGAAAGTGTAGGATCCGTTGCCCAAGAAGATAAATAAACCACATGAGTTTTGGATATTACCTGTTCCACTAAATGAGCATTTCTTCCATCATGAGCCCCCATTATTGCCCAAACATTATCCTTAAAAATTAAGGCTACCGCTTTACTAGATCCTGTTCCCCAAGAACCTTTTAAAGAACGAATGATTAATTGAAATGATAGCCCTTTTTTACTGTGTTCTTTATTTGCTTTATTAATTGCCATTTCTGCTCCGAACTTAGCTTCAGTAGCTTTACTATTTGGAATTAAAAGTCCTATTTTAATGAGTTTATTAGAGGTTAATTTTTCTTGTTGAGAAAATACATCCTGAACAAATACTAATAAACTTAAACTTACTATGAAAAAGGTTTTGTTCATAAAATAGTTCTGCCGACAGCCTTGGCAATTTTTCCCAAATCAACCATAAGCTCTGAAAATTCGTTAAGTCGAAGCGATTGATTTCCATCACATAATGCTATTTCTGGTTTATAATGTACTTCCATAATAAGGCCATCAGCACCAGCAGCAACAGCCGCTTTTGCCATAATAGGTACCATCCATCTTAAACCTGTTCCATGACTTGGATCTACAATAACCGGAAGATGAGTAAGATGTTTTAACATGGGCACAGCACTTAAATCGAGTGTATTTCTTGTTGAAGTTTCAAAAGTACGTATGCCTCTTTCACAAAGTATTACTTGATTGTTACCTTGGCTAAGAATATATTCTGCCGCATTTAAAAACTCTTCAATAGTTGCCATCATACCTCTTTTAAGCAAAACAGGTTTTTTACTTTTACCGACTTCTTTTAAAAGTGGAAAATTTTGCATATTACGTGAGCCTACTTGTATTAAATCGGCATATTCTGATACTAGTTCAACTTGCCTAGTATCCATTACCTCAGTTACTATTGGTATATCTAATGCTTTATTAACTTGACTAAGTAATTCTAGTCCTTCTTTACCTAGACCTTGAAAACTATAAGGAGATGAGCGTGGTTTAAATGCACCTCCTCTTAATATTTTAGCACCACTAGCTTTTACCGATTTAGCAGTTTCAAATAGTTGCTCCTTGTTTTCTACAGCACAAGGGCCTGCGAAAATCACTACTTCTTTTCCGCCTACTTCAATTCCACTAACATTAACAATGGTTGTTTTTTGATTTTCTAATTTACCTACTTGTTTTGGAATAGTAATTTTAACATCTTCTAATTTATTACATGAAATAGTTTCCATTTTGCCTTAATATTATAATTAATAAGTTTCCTTTTTAATTTATTGTTTTTTTCTATCAAAATTTTGGAACAGGGGAAAACTTAAATTTTCCATTTTCTAATTTTGACATAAAAATATCTCCAATATCGTTGCCACTTTGGTCTAGAATAATTTTACCCGTAACTCCCTGATATCCTTGAAATGTTTTTAAATCCATGAGAATATCTCGTATCAAAACTCTATTGAGACCCACTTTTTGAATAGCTTTAATAATTAAACTCATTCCATCGTAAGCATGAGCGGCAAAAACATCTGGTGCTTCACCAAAATTTTTGAAATAATTTTTTTGAAACGATTTTAATTTCGAATTATTTGCATTTGGATTATATGGACTTGTACTCACAATTCCTTCAGCATTTTTACCAGCAATTTTAATAAATTCGGGAGAAACCACTCTATCGGAAGCATAAACGGGTTGTATCATCCCTAATTTTCTAATTTGATTTAAAATAAGGGCAGATTCTTTTGCATTTCCCCAAATAAGAATACCATCTGGAGCTATTCTTTTTATATTATCTAGTTGCATTTTAAAATCGGTATCTCCATCGTCAAAGCGTTCTTCTATCATTACAGGATGTCCTAATCTAACTGCAACATTCATATACTCCATAATGCCAACCCTACCGTATCTACTGTTCGTTCTAATAACTGCTATACGTTTATGACCCATCTTTTCATAAATGTAGGACGCTAATGCATAACTACTTTGGCGATCATCACTAATCACCCTAATTAACCAAGGGATATTAGTTTCTGTAAAAGTTGGATCGGGATCGCCTGTATTTACCATCATCATCTCCATTTTTAAAGTTGCTCTTAAAGCCACGTGGGAAACAACATCATTAATAGAGCCTAACCAAACCCAATCTTTTTCATCATTCATTTTTACAACTTCATTTGCAGCAGCTCCCCATAAACCAACATCATTATGTACCATTAATTTAAATGGAATTCCCTTATAACCGCCTTTATCATTGGCTTCTTTTATTGCCAAATTAGCTCCATTTAACATTTGCTTTCCAAGAGATACCAAATCAGATCCTTCTAAAGGGCCAAGAAATCCTATTCTTACTTCTTTAAGACCTTTAGGTGGTAATTTTTCTCTACCAGCTCCTAAAAACGGAACCGATTCAAGAAAAAAGTACTTATAGGCTTTTTGAAAATTATTATAAGGAAAAATTTTATTTGGCGTTTTGCCATACATTAATTTTTTTTCTTGCCCTTTAACATTTGTATGCTGAAATAATAGTAACAACAAAAACATTACCAATAACCTATAATTACGTATCATAATTTTTTACTTTTTTTTACAAATAGCCCAAACTTCTATTTCAACAAGAAGCGTTTCCCAACAAAGTCTAACTTGTATTCCTGTACTTGCAGGTAATGGATCAAGTTTTAACCACTTATAAAAGCTGGTACGAATTTTATTAAACTCGGCATAATCTCTTTCAATATCTCTAAGATAATTAGTTGTTCTAACCACATCATGCCAAGACATTCCTTCTGCTTCTAAAAGATTGGTAATATTCACATAGGTACGCCAAAGTTGTGCGTTAAAATCACCTATATGTTCTGGTTTTCCTTCTTCATTTACACTAGCAGTACCTGAAATTAATAATACTTTATAATCTCCTAAATCAAGACGCAAAGCTCTTGAAAATGAAGAAGGTTTTTCATAATTATAGGCTTCATTTATAGT
Source organism: Lutibacter sp. (assembly GCF_021647475.1). GTDB lineage: Bacteria > Bacteroidota > Bacteroidia > Flavobacteriales > Flavobacteriaceae > Lutibacter. Next base: position 27,005 of record NZ_JAKIUR010000006.1, on the reverse strand, counting down.
ATTGGGAGCGTGAGTTACAAATTTTTCTATTGGTGGTCTTTCATTATGAATGGAAGGATAGATGGATTCTATAATTTTATTATCCTCCGATAAAATTCCCAGTTTTTTCATTTCAACCTGTTCTCCTTCAGTAAGCTTTGACAAGTCTATTAATAGTTTTTCATTATCTATGGTTTCCATAATTTTATCTATTTATGTTATCTTTTAAGATATATTTAATTTGTATTAACTTTTATTTTAATAATTCACCTCTACTAACTCCTCTTGATGTGGCTAGCCAAATAGTGTGATTACTAACATCCACTCCGAGAACAAAATTATGCGAGATGGATGGAATCATTGCTAATTCTGTTTTTTTGGTTCCTACTATTATAGTGGCTTTCCCGTTTTTAGAACTATTGTTAGTTGTATAGTTTACCCAGTTTTTACCATCTGTAGTACTAAGCCCTTTATCTGTACATAGGTATGCTATTGACCCTACGGCTCTAACATAATTGATAAAGTTACTTGTTAATCCACTATCATGGTCAAAATAACCTTTCCAATGCACACCATCATATCGGCTTAATCCAAAGTAGGTAGCAACCCATAAATATCCATTTGCCCATGAGGTACCTGTAGTTATATCATGAACTAGACCATCATCAGGAAATAAATCTATTTCCATTTTACCATCGGGATCTGTGTAATCTCTAAATTTTTTGGTTTTTTTTGTATATTCTACAACGCCACCTCCCCAAGCTGCAATAAATATTTTACCGTCTCCTTCACAAACACCATAAGTCCAAGGTTCATGCATTGGGGCATTTTGTTGGGTAAATATTTCCCATTGTTTCGTATAAGTATCGTATTTCCCAGCACCTCCTCCTGTGGCTACCCAAACATCTTTAGCGTCACAAATAACAGCATAAATGAGATTGTTAGGCATACCACTATTTAATTGTGTAAAGTTTTCAAATTTACCAGCGGACCATCGTGTTAATCCACCCATAGTACCTAACCAAACATCTCCTGTTAATTTACTTACATCAATGGCTAAAACGCCATTATGAGCAAGCCCGTCTTTTATGGTATAGGTTTTCCACTTTCCGTTTTCATAAACTGCAAGTCCTTTATTTGTTCCAACCAAAACACGTTTACCGTCTATTCTAACACAATAAGTTTTATTGCTTGGCAAACCATCGTTTGAGGTAAAATTTTTCCAATGCCCATAAATGGGCATTTTATTTTGGTTGGGTTTTTTATTTTGGGCACTTAAATTATAGCTTAATGTTCCAATTATAAAAACAACAATTATCATTGCTGTTAATTTTGTTTGTTTTATAATGTCTGTTTTTTTCATACTGAAATTTTAAAATGAAGCGTGTTGTGTTTTTAAACTTGACTTTTCATAATTAGAGCCTCTAAGTGATTTTAAATAATTAACCAAATCATTTAATTCAATTTTAGATAAATCATTAACCCTTCCATGATTATCATCTCCACCATAAACGGTCCATATTTCTTCTAATGTTTTTGCCCGACCATCGTGCAAATATGGGGCTGAAGCATAAATATTATTTAGGTTTGGTGTGTCAAATAAAATGGAGTCATCTGTTTTTGATAAAGTACCTACATCTTCTAATTTTAAATTGGTATAATATGGACTTGGATGACACGTTACACAGCGACTTTTTTTTGGAATAACTTTTCCTAAATTATCCACCGAGCGATTAAATATTTCTTTGCCTCGAAGTTGAGATTCCGTTAACTTTCCATCCTTATTATACATTAAATTCGGAGGTAATTTTATACCCGTTTTAATATAGGCAACTAATGCATCAAGGTCTTCATAATTAAAAGATTCAGTTCTTGTTAGAAATTTGGAAAAGCGCATTCCATCTTGTTTATAAACAGACTGATTTTTCCCACTCCATTTATATGGAGGTGTATCCGCAATTTCTCTAAGTGAAATTACATTTACAATATTTCTCCCCATCGATGCAAAGTTATATTCAAGTCCATCTTCATGATTATCTGGGTGACAGGTATAACAGGCATATTGGTTTTGGAATGTATGTGCAGCGTTATTAAAAAGTCTTCGTCCTTTTCTGGCTATGGTTATTCGTTTGGGTCCACCGAGATCAATAGTATATATTTTCTCAAGCGTTTCGGTATTTATTACGCCTATTTTATCATCTAGCATTTCTGCAACATAAAGCAATTTGCCATTTGGTGAAAGTGCAAGACCTTTTGGAACTGCTCCTGTTTTAATTCTTTTAGTTACAAAACGGCTACTAGTTCCAAGATTGTTAGCTAACCTTTTAAGCATTTGAGGCGAAGTATTTGCTATTATATTTCTTATAGAATCAAGATTAACAACAGAAATATAATCTACCCCAGAACTTGAAAGAAATGCCTTTTTGCCATTGGGAGAAATAACAACATCAAATAAAGAAGAATAATATGAATTAGGTTCATCAATTAATAATTGTACCACTTTACCATTGGGTTTTTGTTCTATAATGCCAATGCCATCGTTCATCATCCATCCACGTTCAACTTGTATGGCTGGAACTAAGTTTTTAGGTCTGGTTAATGCTGTTAACGCAAGGTCTCCTGATGGTGTAAAAGCAACGTTTTCCATCAAGTATGCATTATTCATACTTATGTACTTTTTAAGTTTTTGAGTACTATCATTAACTACTGTAAAATCACTAACCAAAGGTTCTCCATAGGCAACGGGATTTTGTCTTCTGCTCGTAACATATAGTTCTTTACTAACCTTAGAAAGTGCTATTCCTGTTGGATTATTCCCTGTGGAAAATCTATTTATTTCTTCTTTAGTTTTAAGATTGATTACAGATAAGTTTGACCCAAAAGCATTTACTGCATACAAAAAATTCCCATCAGCACTAAGCGCAAGTCCAGCGGGGCCATTTCCGGTTTTTAAACTGTCTACAACTTTGGAAGATGCCAAATCAATAACTGATACATTATCGGACCATTGGTTACTTACATAGGCAATTTTTCCATTTTCACTAAGAATAACACTATGTGGATGAATGCCAACTTTTATTTTATGCAATACATTTTTTTTATCAGCGTCAACTACTAGCAACTCATTAGCATCTTGTGCAATTACAAATAAACGACGTCCATCTTTTGATACCGTTAAATTAAATGGAGATAAATAATCTTCGTTTATCAATTTTGAAATAAATCCGGTTCGTTGCGTGTAATAATGACATGAAATACAAGATAGTGGATGGTTTTGAACAGCAGTTTCATAATTAACGTGTTCTCTTGCTAATTTGCGTCCAGGAAAATAAATAATTAATCCTAAAACAAGCAATGTCCCAATAATCACTAATAATTTAGTAGCCTTCATATCTTTATTTAATGCATCCTTTTTTTATTAACTTCTTTTATCTGTTCTGGCAAAAGTATAGGTGCTCTTCTAACGGATAAAGGTTGCCTGTTTTCAGGAACCTGTTCTCTGTTTTCATGACATCCAATGCAACCTCTTCTTTCGCTTGGGCGTAAATACAACCAACTACTTGGACCATTTACCACTTGCTCTTTATTATCAATTGTTTGAATTTGGAAAGGCGTATTTGCTGGCACTTTTAAATAAAAAGAACCATCTTTTTCAACAGTAACTTTTCCAAGTGAAGCATCCATCCCTAAAATTTCTATTTTAACCGCTTTTGAAATTTTATCTGGTGAATCTAAAAAATTAATATTCTGACAAACAATCAATCCAGTTTTTGATTTTAAATTCACTTCACTAGGTAAATTTCTTGGTCTGTTATGTTTTTTAATTAAAATAGCATCAAGTAAATTTAAAGTGTCATTTTTATAAATAAGTTTCCCAAGCTTTTTAGTTTTTGAATTAAATTCATAAAGAGCATAAGCATTGCTTTTTGACTCACGATAAGATACAAGTAAAGTATCACCTTTTAATTGAGAAACAGTATAAAAATCACCTTTAATCTCTTGGGTTAAATTAACGCTACTATGTAAAGGACGATTATATTTAATAGACATAATATCACCTGTTTTCTTATTGGAACTAGACTCTATAAAAACAACTTTTCCTTTGGTAGTTTCAAAGCCACGACTTTTAATAACACTTCCTTTTGCACCTTTATAAAACAGCTCTTCTTTAGTGCCATCTGGTCGTAAAACCATAAACATAGCCTCTTTTTCCTTTGGATAAATTTCGCTACTAATTGTTAAAATTCTACCATCTTTCAACACTGTTGATGCAAAATTTATTGTTGGATTATATGTGATTTGACTAATATTAGTTCCATCAAGATTGCCAGTAAATAGCGGAATACCCTTTTTTGAAATACTATCTGAATCAATTTCACTAAACACAAACCGGTTTTCAGGTAAATAAGTAGGATCTATACAATTTTTTGAAGAAGTTGTTATTTGATGTGCTTTTAAATTTTCTAAATTCATTTCCCAAATTTGCCACAAGTCATTTTTAGATTTTTGTGCAGTGAAAAGCATTGATTTACCATCAAATGAAATTTGAGGAGTACAAGCAGCATAAAAATTATTGGTAAGTACTTTTACGGGCTTGTTGACCCTATTAGGATTTAATAATACAATTTTTGATTTAGAGAAATATCGCCAAGAATTTCCATTATAATAATTAGCATTTTGCAAGTTTTTAGGAACTTGAGTTGCTACTATCATGCCTTCCATTGTAGTTTCTTTACAGGATGTAAAAAAGAAGCTAGAGAAAATAATGACTAGAATAGCTAAGAAAACTTTATTTAGTATTTTTCTTTTCATTAAAAACTTATTTTGGTTCGGTTACATTCAGTATTTGATTGGCTTTAAGATTCTTTAAAACTTGAAATTTTCCTGAAGGCCATTTTATTTCTATGCTATCTACCTTATCACTTTTTAAAAGTCCGAAATGTAGCCTTGGATCATTTTGAGATAAATAACCTGTTGTACTTTTTTTCTGAGCAGTTTGGACAATTCCACCAGCAAAAAGTTTAATTCTTGCTCCAACACCATCTCTATTGCTTTTTTGCCCAATCAAATTCAGCTCAATCCAATTATTTTTATTGCCTTTATTATTTCTTAAAAACACACCGATACTATCTAAATTTTCTATATAAATATCAATATCACCATCATTATCATAATCTCCAGCACAAGCACCACGACCAACATATTCTTCTTTAAAATAAGCACCTCTATCTACTGAAACATCTTTAAATTTTCCATTACCTTGATTTTCATATAATTGATCTTCCTGCCCGTAAGCATGCTTTAACTCACCATTTGTTTTAAAAATATCTGGGTCACCATCATTGTCATAATCAATAAAAGATGAGGACCATCCTACAAATTGACCAGAGGCTACAGAAATTCCGGAGGAATACGATTTATCACTAAAAAGACCATTTCCTAAATTCTCATAAAGTGAGCAATAATTATCATCTGATACAAACATATCTAGCAATCCATCTGCATTATAATCGGCAAAATCAACTGACATACTTATAGTGGCTTCACCAGCTTGACTAAATCCTGTACCCGACATGGTTCCCCTATTGGTAAATTTTTTGCCACCATCGTTATGCCATAAATAATTTACGGTATGATCATTAGCAACATAAATATCCACAAAACCATCATCGTCATAATCTGCTGCGCCAACGCCCATGGCTCTTCCATCAATATCAACAATACCCATTTTTTTGGTAACATTTTCAAAAGTACCATCGCCATTATTGTGATATAACACATCAGCTTGACTGTCATAAGCTAGTGGACCTGGGAAACCATCTGGTGCATAATAATATTTGTAATTTGGATCAAAATTCAAATAATTTCCAACATAAAGATCAAGTAGACCGTCATTGTCATAATCTAACCATACAGTGCCCACACTGCAATCTTTACCTCCTCCAACATTCGCTTTTTTAGTGATATTTGTAAAAGTACCATCACCATTGTTTTTATAAAGCACATTTGGACCATAATTACTTATGTAGATATCTGGATAACCATCATTATTGAAGTCTCCAACTGTAATACCCATGCTATAAAAAGGAAAATCGAGCCCAGATTTTTCTGTAACCTCTTCAAAAGTCCCATTTTTTAAATTGTGGTATAAATGATTATGAGGTAATTTTGATGGTTTTTTACTTTTACTAAAGCCTTTTATCCAAGTGCCACTACAAGTAAATAAATCCATATAACCATCTTGATCATAATCTAAAAATGCCGCACCACCGCCAACAGATTCAACTATATTATTTATATCATCATCACCAATGGAGTGTGCTGCATTTAACCCAATTTGTTGACCAATGTTTTGGAAGTAATCATTATTAGCTTTAGGTATTTTTGCAACTGACAGTTGTTTTGATTTAGAAGCAGATTTGTTATTAGATTGACATCCTGAAATTATCCCCAATACAACAAAAAGAAAGGCAAAATATTTGAGTTTTTTTAAATTGTTTGAAGCATTCTTGTAAACGAGAACTAGGTACTTCATTTTTATTGAATTTATATCTTAATATGAATTATTTTAAATATCTGTTACTTTTTTGAAAATGATTTAATTACATTTAAACTACCTCTATTAGAGGATGTTATAATATATTTTTTGTTGTCTTTTGTTTTTATAGAAATCATATCTTTTACATCACCTGGTGCATAAAAACCGCTTTTTTCTCTAGAAATAGCTTTAAAATGACCTTTGCCATCTCCTTTTAAAAACAAACCAATACTGGAGTCATTTCGTGGAGTTTCTATTTCAGATTCGTAAAGATTTCCTGCGATAACACAATCAAGATTTCCATCACCATCATAATCATTTACTAACGTTTTATTTATGGATGATAATTGGGCTAAGTTAGGCAGCTTTTTAAATTTAAATTTACCATTTCCTAAATTTTCTAAGTAGCCACTAGCAAAATTTTTGGCTTGATAATGCAAGGCGTTTTTTAATTCGTCTTTGCCGTAAACTTCGGTAACATCAGCAACCGAAAATTGATTATAGCTAGGGAATTTCTTAGCAACTTCAGAATTTTGTTGTGATGAGCAAGAACGACCTCTTACCGGATATAATTTACCTTCGTTGTAATAACTTAAAACAATATCAAGAGAACCGTTGTTGTCGAAATCTTTTGCATATACTTCAAAAGGTTCTTTTATAGTAGCTTTAGATTTATAATTTAAACCAAGGTTTCCAACAATATAATCCATATCACCATCTTTATCAAAATCGCCTTGAGCGATACTTGACCACCAGCCAGTTGAATTTTGCAAATTAGCTTCTTTGGTTTTATTCACAAATTTATTGCCGTTGTTTTCAAATATTGAAATAGGCATCCAGTCTCCAATTACAATTAAATCGAGTTTTTTATCATTGTTATAATCGGTCCAAATAGCATCTGTTACCATTCCCAACTTTGTATATTGAGGAGCAACTTTTTCTGTTACATCTGTAAAAATACCTTTTCCATTATTTTGTAAAATATAACTCTTGGCTGGTAATGGATATTTTCCTGGAACAACTCTACCACCCACAAATAAATCTACATCGCCATCATTATCAAAATCAGCAGGTTTAACCACTGAGCCACTAGTATTTACAATTGGTAGATTATTGCTTTTTGTAAAAGTCCCTTTGCCGTTATTTAAATACAATCTATCTTGTAAATAAGGTGAGTTTATATTAAATTCATAGCTGCCGCTTACCACATATAAATCTTGATCACCATCACCATCTGCATCAAAAAAGGCGGCACCCATATCTTCGAATTTTTTATCTTCATCAAACGCTTTATTTATCGCTAATTTAAAAGTACCATTGGTTTGTTGTAAAAATAAAGCACTTGCAAAACCTGAACCATTTCCAATAAAAATATCATCTAATCCATCATTATTTACATCGGCTTTTGCCATTTTTGGTCCTAAATTTGAAAAACTATAAGGTAATAATGGTTGTTTAAGATAATCATCTGATTTAACTTCTTGATGGGTAAAAGAAATTAGATTTTCTGCAGTGATGTTTCTAAATAATTTTGTTGTTTTTTTAGTGGCTTTTGACTGATTTTCAACAGCCTCTTTATAATTTAAAATATAAACTTTATCGGTTTTAAGATTCGTCAATAATTGCGATTTTCCATCAGGCCAAACAACACTTACACTATCTACTTTTTCTAAATTTCCTAATCCAAAATGAATGAAAGGTTCTACAGAAGATTGAAATCCACGAGTTAAATACAATTCTTGAAACTGTATTTTACTTTTATTTTGAATTTTAATTTTAGTGCCTAATCCATTTAAATTTGATTTTGGACCATTTAACTTAAATCTTAAATAATGATTTTTATTGGTTTCATTATCTCTATTCTTATAAATGGTAGCAATAGAATCAATATTATTAATAACAATATCTAAATCGCCATCATTATCTAAATCGCCATAAGCCATTCCATTTGAAAAGCCTTTTAAATTAAGTCCCCATTTTTTGGAAACATCTGTAAATGTTAAGTCTCTATTATTTTTAAAAGCATAATTTTCAATTTTTTCAGAAGGAATATTTTTGATATCATCCATAGATAATTTTAAGAAACGGCTCTTTTTTTGAAGTTGCTTAAAATAATCGGTATTATTAACATCACGACGTGAACCATTGGTTACATATATATCTTTCCAACCATCATTATCTAAATCAGCAAATAAGGCAGACCAACTCCAATCTGTTGACGAAATACCTGCAATTCTAGAGGTTTCACTAAACATTAAATTCCCTTTAGCATCTAATCCTCTATTTAACTGAAGGCTATTTTGCATATATTGATAGTGCATGCCATCGTTTACAATTTCCCAAAAAGATTCTAAATTCATCCCAGACATATTTGCTTTTAATCTTCTGTTATCTGCAGCAGTCATATCTAGTTGAACCATATCTAACCAGCCATCATTATTATAATCGCCAACATCAGAGCCCATTCCGTATAAGGTAATATGTTTAAAACTTTCTTTCGCCATTTCCTTAAAATGACCATCTTTTGTGTTTATATAAAAGTAATCGGGTGAAGTAAAATCATTGGAAACATAAATATCAGGCCAACCATCTTGGTTAAAATCGCCAATACTAACACTTAAGGCTAATCCAAAATTTAAAATCCCCGCTTCTTTGGTAACATCTGTAAAGGTATTATTACCATTATTTCGATATAAATGATCAGATTCTTCTAAGGTGGGATTATCCATTTTCCTCTTATAAAACACAATAGGTGCACTAGTTTTATTTGGTGGATAATTTGCCACATAAAGATCTAAATCTCCATCGTGGTCATAATCTATAAAACTTGCTTGTGTAGAATTTCCATTATCGGCAATTCCATATTTTTCTGCTTCTTCAGTAAAAGTTAAATCTCCATTATTAATGTATAATTGATTTTTTCTGTTTTGAGTTAATCCAGAAACACTGACATATATATCCAAAAAACCATCATTATTAATATCAATCATGGTTACTCCTGTATTCCATAATTTATTTCCAGCTAAGTTTGCTTTAGCAGTAATATCCTCAAATTTTAAATGACCTTTGTTAAGATAGAGTTTGTTTGTATTTTGATTTGAGGTAAAGAAAATGTCTTGAAGTCCGTCATTATTTATATCACCAATAGACACTCCACCACCCATGTAGATATATGGAAATTTAAAATAATTTAAGCTATCGGATTCCGTAACAATATTGGTAAAATCGACTCCTGTTTGTTCAGGAAGTTCAGAGACAAACAAGGTCCTTTTACTTGAAGGTTCCGAAGAGTTACAGGCTACAAAAAAAGAAAATAAAATTAATAGAATTCCTACCGGTTTCACTACGCTCATTTATAATTAATTTTAGGCACAAATTTAATTAAAATTACTCGATAAAACCTTGCTATTCCTTTCTAATAAAGGCTTTTTAATCTTTCGTTAAGTTCCTGTTAACATTTCATTAATGTTTGTTAAATTAAAAAAGAAACATATTCCTAATCTTCAATATTTTAATCAAACAACAACAATTGAATTCTTAAAAAATTAGTATCCAAAATTTTGTTTAAGTGACTTATTTAGGTGCAATTGTTCAGAAGGAATTGGTAATAAGTCATGACCCTTTGGTATATCAATATTAAAGTTTGATTTAATATATTCAATTTGATTTCCTGTACGCCTTAAAACATACCAAAGCGAAAATTCACCTGCTAATTCATGACGATACTCATTTAATAACACTGGCATCATGTCGTTTTTAAATACAGGTTTTAATCCCGCTCTTTTGCGGACTTTGTTAATTAAACTTTGAGCTCCTTTTACATCTCCAGTTTTTAGTTTACATTCAGCTAAATCAAGTAAAATTTGACCATAACGCATTAAAATAACATTCGCTTTACTAAATACGGCTGAAGCAGTTGCATTAGGATCCGGTGCTCGCCATGACTTTACACTATAATAACCAGAACGTTTACCATCATCTCCTAACCAAGGGTTTTTCCTCGTCCCTAAAGTATTTATTCCTTTAAATTTTTCTTGAACACTATTATAGCTTGAAATATTTATGCTAGCATCGGGATGTTTTTGATTTGGTCCAATTACCGTAGCTTTAGCTCTTCGATCATTTCGTTCGAAACTTTTCGCATATTTGGGGTTTGCAAAAGCCAAACCAGCACCTCCAACTTCTGTTGGCAAAGTAAAAGATTGAATAAACGTAGAGTAATTATCTCTTCCCCAACCTAAATTGTCATTTCCATTAAATTGAATTTCTAAAATAGATTCTTTATTGTTTTGATGTTTAAATGCGTTAATATCTAAATAATTTGACATTAATTCGTAGTGTCCTTTTAGTTTGTCAAATGATGTTATGGCTTTTTTATATTGATGCAACCACATATATGATTCACCTAAATATGCTAAAGCAGCTCCTTTGGTAACACGACCTAAATCTTTTTTTTCTGAATAGGTAAAAGGTAAATTATTTTTTGCTTTGGTAAAATCTTTAACAACATAATTAAAAACTGTATCCTGACTTGCGTTAGGTTCTTTATTTTCTGCTAAAGTTTCACCTTTAACTATTGGAACATTTCCAAAATTACTGGCCAAATAATAATAGATTAGTCCTCTATTAAAATAACATTCAGCTTTTAATCTAGTAGCCAATTTTTTCGTAATAATTTTATCTTTCGCCATTTTATCTAATAAAATCAAGGCTTTATTCACCTTATAAATTCCATCATAAGATAAATTCCAATAATTATTACTATTCTTATAAGAAGCAGGAATGTTAAAAGATTTAAAATATTGCCCTTCTTTACCCCAAAGATTAAAATCTTGGCTTAAAAAATTAGCGGGATAATAAATACCTTTTATCAGGAATTCTTCTGAATTTTGATACGTATCATAAATTTCTGAAACCATGGTTAAAGCATCTATTTCAGTGAGTTTTTGAATTGGTTCAGCATTTTTAGAATCTTCCTTTTGCTTAGATTGGCAACTTATTAGAAGGCTTAAACCTAAAATAAGATATAGATTTTTAAATTTCATAAATCATTTGATTTTTAATTGTAAACGAACTCCACAAAAAGTGTTTCAACCACAAAGATATAAAATTGATAATGTTTTTATGCAACCAAAATAACTATATTCTTATAAAAAAAAATTATTCAAATTATATTCATAAATAGCTCAATTGAATAAAAAATCAATAATAATTAACTATTTTTGAAAACTTAATTAAATAACTAAATAAATCGATTTAGTTAATTTTTAGATTTTTAGAGGTATGATTAAAAAAATTCTGTTATTAAGCGTTTTACCACTCTTTTTTGCTTGCAATAGCAATCAACAAACTTCTAATTCTAAAGACACCCTTTTTAAAAGCCTTAACGAAAGTGAAACCGGAATCAATTTTGAAAATAAAATTTTGGATACTAAAATGATGAATATCTTTTCTTATCGTAATTTTTATAATGGTGCTGGCGTTGGTATTGGAGATCTTAATAATGATGGTTTACCCGATGTCTATCTTATTTCAAATTTAGAAGAAAATAAATTATTTTTAAATGAAGGAAACTTTAAATTTAAAGATATTACAGTATCGTCAGGTACTCAAGGCGGACATGCTTGGTCAACGGGTGTGGTTATGGTGGATATTAATAACGATGGTTATTTAGATATTTATGTAAGTAATGCAGGAAATAAAAAAGGTGATAATAGACGTAATGAACTTTTTATAAACAACAAAGATTTAACTTTTACTGAAAATGCTGCCAAATACGGACTAGATGATGATGGTTTTACAACACAAACTGCCTTTTTTGATTATGATGGCGATGGAGATTTAGATGCTTATATTTTAAATAACAGCTTTATACCTGTTAATAGTTTAAACTATGTTAATAAAAGAAATTTAAGAGATAAAGACTGGCCTTTGCCAAAATTATTTAAAGGTGGTGGTGATAAACTTTTAAGAAATGATAATGGAAAGTTTATTGATGTTAGTAAAGAAGCCGGTATTTACGGAAGCTTAATAGGCTTTGGTCTCGGCATTAATATTGGCGATTTCAATAATGATTTATTACCAGATATTTATGTTTGTAATGATTTTTATGAACATGATTATATGTATATCAATCAAGGAGATGGCACTTTTAAAGAGGATATTGAAAAGGAGTTTCAACACTTAACCATGTCTTCCATGGGAGCAGATATTGCTGATATTAATAATGATGGCCATCAAGATATTTATGTAAATGATATGCTACAAGAAGGTGATGAACGTTTAAAAAACCTATCTGATTTTGAAAGTTATAGCGTACATCAACTTAAATTAAAACGTGATTTTTATTATCAATATATGCAAAACACCTTGCAGATAAATAATGGTAATAATACTTTTTCTGAAACCGCTTTTTTAAGTGGTGTAGCTCAAACTGACTGGAGTTGGTCAGCCCTTATCTTTGATATGGATAATGATGGTTATAAAGATATTTTAGTTACCAATGGGCTTTATCATGATTTAACTAATCAAGACTTTTTAAATTATTTTGCCAATAGCATTATTCAAAAAATGGCACTTACTGGCAAAAAAGAAGAAATTGATTTCATTATCAATAAAATGCCAAGTACACCTATTGTAAATTATGCGTTTAAAAATAACCATGATTTAACCTTTACTAATATGGCAAATAAGTGGGGCTTTGGTAAAAAAACCTTTTCAAATGGTGCTGCTTATGCTGATTTGGATAATGATGGCGATTTAGATATTATTATAAATAATGTAAATCAAAAAACGTTGGTTTATGAAAACACAACCAATAAAAAGTTGAAAAACAATTTTTTAAAAACGAAATTAAATGGAACAGCTAAAAATCGTTTTGCCATAGGCACAAGAGTTAAACTTTTTTATAAAAATCAAATTTTTGATCAAGAATGTATGCCTGCCCGTGGATTTCAATCTTCTGTAGATTATGTACTCAATTTTGGACTTGGGAAAATTACCCAGCTAGATTCATTACAAGTAATATGGCCAAATAAAAAAACACAAATTCTAAAAAATGTTGCTGCCAATCAAAGTTTAATCTTAAATGCAGCTGATGCCGTTTCTAATTATATTCCAGAAATTAAATCTGTTCAAAAAACTTTATTTCAAAAAGTAAATAAACATCCTTTTTTAGCACATAAAGAAGATATTTATAATGATTTTGAATTTGAAGGACTAGCACCTGAACAACTTTCAAAACAAGGACCTGCTATAGCTGTTGGCGATGTTAATAATGATGGTTTAGACGATATTTATATGGGGGGTGCTTATGAGCAATTAGGACATTTGTATTTGCAAGATAAAACAGGTAATTTTAAATTATCGAAATTTTCCACCGAAACTTTTTTTGAAGATACGTATGCCGTTTTTGTGGATATTGATAAGGATAAGGATCTAGATTTATTGGTAGGCTCAGGTGGAAATTTTAAAAATGCAAGAACTGGTGTAAGAGCTTACATTAATGATGGCAAAGGTCATTTTGGAGATTATAAAATTATAGCACACGTTCATGCAAATATAGCAGTTATAAAACCTTATGATTTTGATTCAGATGGCGATGTTGACTTATTTATTGGTAGTTTAAGTATTCCTGAAATTTACGGAATGAACCCTGAAAGTTTACTTCTTGAAAATGATGGTCACGGTAATTTTAAAAATATTACCACTTCAAAAGCACCAAAAATTAAAAATCTAGGTATGATTACCGATGCTATTTGGAAAGATATGGATAGTGATGGAATTAAAGATTTAGTAATAGTTGGGAAATGGATGTCGCCTTACATTTTTAAAAATGATGGTTCTAAATTAACAGAAATGAAAACCGATTTATATAAAATTTCAGGTGATTTTAACTGTGTAAAAGTTGCAGATGTAGATAATGATGGAGATCTAGATATCATTTTAGGAAATCGTGGTGACAATTCTTTTTATAAAGCAGATAGCACACATGTTGCTAAAATGTTTGTTAATGATTTTGATAATAATGGTACTATAGAACAAGTTTTTACAAGAACTATTAATAATAAAGATGTTCCAGTTCATTTATTAAAAGAAATAAAAGCTCAAATTACTTCAATAAAAAACAAACATTATACGTTTGCTAATTATGCTAAAATGTCAATTAATGATTTGTTTTCAAAAGAAATTTTAAACAAGTCATTAATTAAAAAAATTAATACGTTTAAATCTGTAGTACTTTTAAATAATCATAATAAATTCACCGTAAAACCATTACCAATAAGGGCTCAAATGTCAACCATTAAAAATATTATGGTTTTAGATCTTAATAAAGATGGTAATTTAGATTTAATTACTACGGGAAATAATTATAATTACAAAACCCAATATACGCGTCAAGATGCCAGTTATGGTGATGTTTATTTTGGAGATGGAAAGGGTAATTTCATGTGGCAACCACCACAAAAAACCGGCTTTTTTGTAAAAGGTCAAATAAATACAATGGTTAAATTGAATCAAAATAAAAAGCAAAAATATATTTTGGTAGGTCCAAATAATGATGTGCCTCAATTATTTAAATTTAATGAATAAATTTGTTTATTTTCTAGTTATTTTAATGTTTGCGTCCTGTAAAACAGACTCTGAAAAGAATTTATTTACGCCAATTTCTAGTGAACATTCTAATATCACTTTTGAAAATAGCTTAACCGATTCCAAAACCTTAAATGCATTGGATTACATGTATTTTTATGATGGCGGTGGCGTTTCTGTGGGCGATATTAATAACGATGGTTTGCCCGATATTTATTTTACGGCAAACAAAGCACCTAACAAATTATATATCAACAAAGGTAATTTTGTATTTGAAGACATTACTGATAAAGCAGGTGTTGCTGGTAAATCAGATTGGAATACTGGGACTGTTATGGCAGATGTAAATGGCGATGGCTTATTAGATATTTATGTGTGTGCTGTGGTTGGTATTTATGGTTTTAAAGGTCATAATGAGTTATTTATCAATCAAGGCGATAACACTTTTAAAGAACAATCAGCAGATTATAATTTAGATGCCAAAACCCAAGCCAACAATGTGGCATTTTTTGATTATGACCACGATGGTGATTTAGATATGTATTTATTGAATGAAGGGAAACACAGTGCTTTATCTTTTGGACCTGCTTCAAATCGATTAAAAATTAGTACAGAAAACGGAGATAGATTGTACAGAAATGACAACGGTAAATTTGTAAATGTAAGCCAACAAGCAGGTATTTATAGTGGCCCAAATAGTTATGGATTGGGCGTAGCTGTAGCCGATTTTAATAATGATGGTTGGGATGATTTATATATTAGTAATGATTTTCACGAAGACGATTATTATTACATCAATAATAAAAATGGGACATTTACAGAACAACTTAAAAACCATTTTGGTAAAACAAGTAGGTTTTCAATGGGAAATGATGTTGCAGATATAAATCATGATGGCTTCCCAGATATTATGACTTTAGATATGATGCCAGAACAAGAGAAGTATCTTAAATCTAGTTTGACTGATGTTGATGCTCAGTATCATAAAATAAGAGAAAAACTTGGGTATAAGCCTCAGTTTTCACGCAATATGTTGCAAATTAATCACCAAGGACAATATTTTACTGATGTAGCTTTATTTGCAGGTGTTGCTGCAACCGATTGGAGTTGGACACCTTTATTAGCCGATTTCAACTTAGATGGAGAATTAGATTTATTTGTAAGCAATGGCATTTATAGACGCTTAAACGATTTAGATTATCTTAAAATTTTTACAGATAAAGCCACAAAACGAAATATTAGCACTTCAAGATTATATGATGAAAAAGCGTTAGAAATAATGCCAAAAGCAGCAGTTCACAACTATATTTTTAAAGGAACTAATCACTTAAAATTTGAAGATAAATCAGGAGTTTGGTTTCCTAAAACACCAACAGTATCCAGTGGTAGCACTTACGCAGATTTAGATAATGATGGCGATTTAGATTTAGTTATCAATAATTATAACACTAAGCCAAGTATTTTAAAAAATAATTCTAAAAATAAAACTTACTTAAAACTTAGTTTTAAAACAACTTCTAAAAATAAATTTGCGTTAGGAACAAAGGTGTTTGCGTATAACAACGGACAATTACAATATAGAGCCTTACAAAGTACTCACGGATTTCAATCTTCAGTTGAACCTGTTTTATATTTTGGTTTTGATACTGCAAAAAAAGTGGATTCCTTACGTATTATTTGGCCAAATAATACCACCCAAATATTGATTAATGTTAAAACAAATCAGAATTTAGTCCTTTCGCCTAGCCAAAGAGACAAACTTATAGATTATAGGCTATTTTTTAAAAAACCAAAGCCTTTGTTTAAAACAATAATCGATTCAAGTTTTACAACAATTAAACATGTTGAAAATAGATTTTCGGAATTTTCAATGAACCCCTTATTACCTTATAAATTATCAACTCAAGGACCCGCTTTTGATATTATGAACGGCATACAATCACAAAGCAAATTGCTTTTTGTAGGTGGTGCAACGCACCATAATTCTCAATTTTTTATTTTAGACAGTTTGGGCATTCATAAAAAAGAATCATCAGTTTTTGATAAAGATATTAATTCCGAAGATATTGATGCGTTATTTTTTGATGCAGATAATGATGGTGATAAAGATTTGTTTGTGGTAACAGGCGGTAATGAATTCTCAAAGAAATCGAAAGTTTTAAAAGACCGTTTATATTTTAATGATGGACAAAATTATTTTGTGAAAGCAGAATCTTCTTTACCAGATTATTTTGAAAATGGTTCTTTTGTTCGTGTAAACGACATTGATAAAGATGGTGATTTAGACTTATTTGTTGGCAGTAGAGCTGTGGCAAATGCCTTTGGAAAATCACCAAAATCCTATTTACTTTTGAATAACGGTCACGGAAAATTTAGCATTTCTAAAAGTACCTTATCACAAAATATTGGGATGTTAACCGATGCCGTTTTTACAGATTTTAATCATGATGGTTATGACGATTTAATTATAGTTGGCGAGTGGATGACACCTAGGTTCTTTGAAAATGAAAAAGGAAAATTCATAGAGATTACCAAATCAATTTCTAATAAAAATAACAGTGGATTATGGCAAGCCATTCAGCCTTTTGATATTGATGGCGATGGGGATACGGATTATCTATTAGGAAATTGGGGTTTAAACACCAAATTTAAAGCATCAAATGATTTTCCTCTTAAAATGTATGTTGGCGACATTTTAAAAAATGGAAATTGGGTTACTTTGGTAAGTTTTGCAAAAAACGACAAATATTACAGTGTCAATAACAAAGACGAACTTGTCCACGTTTTGGGAGATAAATTTGTTAAAAAATTTAAAACCTATAAAAATTTTGCTGGTAAAACCTTTGATGAAATTATTGATAAAGAATTGCAAAATAACGTAAAGCTTAAAACGGTAACAAATTTAGCATCGGGTTATTTAGAAAATAATAACGGAAAATTTATTTTTAAACCTTTTGAAGAACAATTACAATTAGCACCCATTACTAGTTTTCTAAAAGATGATTTTAATGGAGATGGACTAAATGAAGTATTAGTAGCGGGTAATATTTTTGGAGTACCACCATATCAAGGAAAATTAGATGGAAATTTGGGTTACCTATTACAAGAAGGAAATAAAATAACAAACGGTTTAGAGTTGGGTTTAAATTTTGGAAATGTTCAAATTAAAGAAATTAAAATGACAACAATTGGAACACGAAACTATTTAATTGTGGCAATAAACAACAACAACACTCAAATTTATAGAATTATTAACACTAATAAAAAATGAAAAAAAAATTAATTTTAACTTTTTTAAGCCTTATTATTTTAAGCCTCATTTGGTTTCTATTTTTTAAAAAATACGATTATCAAATTAATTTTTCAACAAAAACTTCTCCAGGTACTGTATATAGCAGAATTACTCAGCTCGAAAGCTGGAACACAACTAAACTTGAAAAAACCATCAAAATAGTTCACTCAAATGCTTTTAAAACTATTGATCAGCACGTACAACTTAAAGATTCTATTTATAAACTTCACTGGGAATTAAATCCAGTAAATGATAGTCTTACAAAAGTAAAAGTGTTTGTAAAAGATCTAAACCACAGCTTTAAACAACGTTTACTTTTTTTAATTGGGAAATCACAATTCATTAATAAGTCCATTTTATTTGTTACTGATTTTAATCAAGCCTTAAATAAACATCTTAAAAAATTTAAGGTTAAAATTATTGGAAAATCGGAAAGACCTGCTTATAAATCTATTATTTATGTTTCCTTTAATTCTACTTTACCACATAAAGCTGAAAAAATGAACCAAAACATTTTTTACTTAATGCAATATTTGGCAAAAAATCAGATTAAAAAAATAGGTAATCCGTTTGTAAATGTGATCCATTGGGATCAACAAAAAAATAGGATAAATGCCGAATTCTGTTTTCCTATAGAAAATTTAAGTCAGTATCCTAATGATTCCTTGGTAAAAATAAAACGAAATTTAAAAGCTATTCCTGTCTTAAAGGCCGTTTTTCATGGTAATTATCGTTATTCAGATAGGGCATGGTTTGCACTTGATAATTATGCAAAAAATCATAACTTTAAAGTTGAAAAATCTATTTTAGAAATATATTATAATGATCCACATACTGATGCTAATGAACTCCATTGGAAAGCGGATGTATTTATGCCACTAAAAAATTAAGATAAAATGAAAAAAGTAAATCTATTTATTACGTTTGTTACTTTATTTAGTTTGCTTTCTTGTCAAAAAGAAAATAAATTGATAAAAGTAGAATCACCAGATAAAGCCATTGCCGTTAATCTGTTTCTTTCAAAAGATGGTCAATTTGGTTATGAAATCAATTATAAAAATTCAAAAGTTATTGATACTTCATTTTTAGGGTTTGATTTTGTTGATGCTCCTTCACTAAAAAAATATTTTAAAATTTTAAAGACAACCAGATTAACTTCTAATACAACTTGGAAAATGCCTTGGGGCGAGCAAGATTCCGTAAAAAATAATTACAATGAGTTAAAGGTAAATTTACAAGAAGCCAAAATACCAAACCGAAAAATAAATGTCGTTTTTCGTGTTTTTAATAATGGTATAGGTTTTAGATATGAATTTCCAAAACAAGAAGGTTTTGAAGTTGCCAAAATAAAAGAAGAAAATACAGAATTTAACCTTACTGGAGATCATAAAGTTTGGTGGATTCCGGGCGATTGGGATAGTTATGAGCATTTGTATAATACAACTAAAGTTTCAAAAATAAATGCAATCATTAAACGTCATCATCCTAATTTAAATTCCTCTTATATTCCTGATAATGCTGTAAATACACCCGTAACCATGAAAACTGCAAAAGGTCTTTATTTAAGTTTTCACGAAGCTGCTTTAATAGATTATGCCGGTATGACCTTAAAAGTTGATACCACAAATTTTAAATTAAAAAGTAATTTGGTGGGTTCTGATTTAACAAAATACAAAGTGAAAAGAAAATTACCTTTTAACACACCTTGGCGAACCATTCAAATAGCAGATAAAGCAGGAGATTTAATCGCCTCAAAAATGATTTTAAATCTTAATGACCCTAATAAAATAGGTGATGTTTCTTGGTTTAAACCAATGAAATATGTTGGTATTTGGTGGGAAATGCATCTCGGAATTTCAACTTGGGATTATGAATCTACACAAGACATGAATACTTTCACAAAAGTTAAAAAGAAAAAAGGGCATCATGGTGCAACTACCCAAAATGCAAAACGGTATATAGATTTTGCTGCAAAAAATAATTTGCACGGGATATTAGTTGAAGGTTGGAATACGGGTTGGAAACATTGGATTGGATTTCCAGATAGAGAAGGAGTTTTTGATTTTATCACCCCATATCCTGATTATAATTTAAAAGAAGTAGTGCGTTATGGCAAATCTAAAGGAGTTCAATTAATTATGCATAACGAAACTTCGGCAGCACCAAGAACTTACGAAAAACAAATGGATACAGCTTATGCACTTTATAAGTCTTTAGATTTACACACAATAAAATCAGGTTATGTTGGCCCTATTATTCCAAAAGGAGAACACCATCATGGTCAATGGATGGTAAATCATTACAACAATGCCGTAATAAAAGCAGCTAAATATCAACTTGCTATTGACACTCATGAACCTATTAAAGCAACAGGGATGAGAAGAACTTATCCAAATTGGGTTTCTAGAGAAGGTTTACGCGGACAAGAATTTAATGCTTGGTCAGTTGAGGGTGGTAACGGACCAGAACACACCACTATTGTCCC
This sequence comes from Lutibacter sp., assembly GCF_021647475.1. GTDB lineage: Bacteria > Bacteroidota > Bacteroidia > Flavobacteriales > Flavobacteriaceae > Lutibacter. Next base: position 6,119 of record NZ_JAKIUR010000006.1, on the reverse strand, counting down.
ATTTACACGAATGTTAGCAGGTCCCATTGATTTTACACCTGGTATTTTTAATTTAAAATTAAATCCTTATAAACCTAATAATCAGGTTGAAACTACTTTAGCAAAACAATTGGCTTTATATGTTGTAATATATAGTCCCATTCAAATGGCTGCAGATTTACCTCAAAATTATGAAGGCAATCCAGCATTTCAATTTATAAGAGATGTAGGTGTTGATTGGCAAAAAACTGAAATATTAAATGGAGAAATAGGTGATTTTGTAACCATAGCACGACAAGAGCGAAAAACAGGAAACTGGTTTTTAGGCAGTATTACTGATGAAAATAAAAGAGATATAAAAATTAATTTTGATTTTCTAGAACCAAACACTAATTATATTGCCACCGTCTATGAAGATGGCAAAAATGCCGATTGGAAAAATAATCCCACAGCTGTTAGTATTCGCAAAATAACGCTTGATAATACTGCTAAATTAACCTTACATTTAGCTCCTGGAGGCGGAACAGCAATAAGTATAATTAAAAAGTAAAAAAAAAATGACTTTTAAACCCAGACTTACCTTTTGGCAAATATGGAATATGAATATTGGATTTCTTGGGATTCAATTTAGTTTTGGATTACAACAAACAGCCGTAAATCCTATTTTTTCATTTTTAGGTGCTACAAATGATCAATTACCATTATTAAACTTGGCGGGACCTATAACAGGTTTATTAATTCAACCGCTTATAGGTGCTATATCTGATAAAACATGGTCGCCTAGATGGGGAAGGCGAAAACCCTTTTTTTTAATTGGTGCTATAATAGGAAGTTTGTGTTTGTTTGCCTTTCCGTTTAGCCCAGAGTTATGGTTTGCCGTAGGTTTATTGTGGATTTTAGATGTTGGTAATAATACAGCTATGGAACCTTACAGAGCTTTTATAGGAGATAAACTACCAGAAAAGCAGCTAACATTTGGTTTTCAAATGCAAAGTTTGTTTGTAGGAGCTGGTATAGTTTTAGCAAATTTGTCTATATTTCTTTTTCAAGATTGGTTTGGAGGTTCTGGAAGTGCAAGTGAAACCGCAACTTCAATTCCAACTTGGTTATACTATTCCTTTTTTATAGGAGCCATCGCTTCTATTACTACCATACTTTGGTCTGTTTTAAAAACGCCTGAAACACCACCATCAGCTAAAGAATTAGAAACTATTGAATTAAGTAAAAAAGACCCCTTTTGGGATAGAATATTTGAACCTATAAAAGAAATAATTGATGCTATTAGTGGGATGTCAAAATTCATGTGGCGTTTAGCAGCTGTTTATCTTTTTCAATGGTATGCCCTGTTTTGTTACTGGCAGTTTATTGCACCAATGTTAAGAGAAAGTCTTAACATAAATGAAGGAGTTGCATTGGGTAAAGCAGCTTTAATGAATGGCTCTTATAATTTTATCACTATGATTGTAGCTTTAGCACTGGTACCTATTGCTAAAAAATTTAGCAATAAAAAAGCATATGTAATAAGTTTATTTCTTTCAGCCATTGCAATGATTAGTTTGCCTTTTATAAAAAACCAAATACTCATATTTTTACCTATGCTTTTTCTAGGTATTGGATGGGCAGCTATGATGGGTATTCCATATGCTATGGTATCTAAAATTGTACCACAAGGTAAAAGAGGAGTTTATATGGGTATCGTTAATATGATGATAGTTATACCAATGTTTATACAAACCATAACTTTTGGGTCAATTATTAAGCACTTACTTAATAATAGAGCCACAAATGCAATTATTTTTGGTGGTGTTTTCTTTGCCATTTCAGCTATTTTGGCAATGCGATTAAATGTTTCAACTGATAAATCACAAACTATTAACTAAGGTTTAATATAAAAAAGGAGGTTTGAAATTTATCAAATCTCCTTTTTTTGTTTTTTTTAAAAACCTTTTAATGTTTTATGATATAAGTCTTCTTATTTGGACCAACCCCTTTTAAAGTCAATGATTTCCATTGTTTTGGTAAAATAGGGTTTTTCTGAATAATTCCATTTTCGCTGATATGTAATCCGCCAAAGCCAACTAAAACAATTTGTAACAATCCACCTGCACCTGTTGCAAAATAAGGATTATTACTGGTAGCTGATTCTGATAATGCTCCAAACGGAGGTCGTTTGTTTGGTTCATAAGAGCTTTTAAATAATTCAAAAGCTTTATCTGTATTTCCTAAACGAGCATATAAAATAGCTAAAATTGAATGAGCCATAGCTGGACCATCTTTAGCAAAACGGGGTTCATAATAATTTAAGTCCTTTAAAATTTGTTTTTTATCTGTAATAATTTGTAAAGGATAAGCCAATAAATTAACGTCTGCTTGTTTTATAATTTGACCGTGATAAGTACTGTTTTCTTTTGTAATACCACTTTTAAATTTATGAATAACTAGTCCGTCTGCTACCGTTTTCCAATCTTTCTTCCCTAGTATCCCTAAAATTTTGGCGGTATTGAGAGCATCATTTAAAACGGTAATGGCCGATCCATTTGTAAAAGCATTGTCGTCAATATTTTGTGCAAATTCATTAGCCCCAACTACATTGTTTATGCTAAAAGTACCATCGGCATTTTGCGTACTGCGACTTACCCAAAAGTCGGCCACTTCTTTGAGCATTGGATAGCCTGTATTTTTAAGCCAATTTCTATCTTGAGTTACTTTATAATAATTGTAAAAAGCAATACCCACATCGGCAGTAATATGTTGCTCAAAAGTACCCGTTAAAGCCCAAACAGGAGTTGCTTCTTCGCCAGTATCATCTGATTCCCAAGGAAACATTGCTCCTTTATAACCAAAATTACGGGCTTTTTCCTTAGCTTTTTCAAGACGGTCTGACCGATAATTTAATAGAGATTTGGCAATATCTTGATTAAACATTAGAAGTGGTGGGAACATCCAAATTTCTGTATCCCAAAAAACGTGACCGTTATAACCTTGAGAAGAAAGACCCATTGGCGATAAACTTAAATTTGAATCGGCTCTGGAAAATGCATACAAATGATACAAAGCCAAACGCACATCCAATTGTGAAGCTAAATCTCCTTCAATTTCAATGTCTCCTTGCCATAATTTTGCCCAAGCCGCTTTATGTTGGTCAATTAGTACTTGCCAATTACTTCGTTCTGCTAAAATAAGCATACGAGCCGATTCGTTATCGGGATAAACAAAATCTTGCGTAGTACATTCAGCTCCAAACCAGGCAAAATTATAAGATGTGTTTGCCTTTAACGAGGTGTCAAAGCTCAAACTTTGGTGATTGTTATCCATAATTTTATGAGTTACCTTTGGAATTTCTTCTTTAAATAAAAAATTGGCCGATACTGCAACCTCTTGTCTTCCAAATCTGCTTTTTGCTGTTGTTTGCATAATGGGCATTTCTATTTCTGCATCGTGTAAAACTGTATAGGTTTGTTTAACGTCTTTATAATCATGGGGTGTTGCTACTATACCTGTAGCTTTTATAGAAATAGGTTTAAGAGCTTTTATATTTACCGTTATCATTCCTGTAAATGCCAATTGTCTTAAGGCGTAAATAGTATAACTTATATGGGCTTTGTTTTTATAATCAAAAGAAGTGGTAAAGTTGGCTTCTTTCATATTTAAGGTTTGTTGCCAGTTAGTAACCTTTGTTAAATCTAGTTTATCACCATCTATTTCTAAATTTAAATTAGCAAAATTGATTCCTTCCAATACCCTACTAACTCCACCAGACTCTCCACGATCAAAAACATTGTTTAAGATAATAGATTTTACTTTAAATAATTCTGCCGAAGGCAATAATCCAATCCTACCATTAGCTAAAGTAATTCCAACATAAGGATCATGTGTTTTTGCTGTTATTTTCCAACCTAAATTGGTTTTATTTTGTGCATATGTATTTAGCATAAATAAAGCAAATAAAGAGATAAAAATAGTTTTCATAATGGTTTGTCTAATATTAATCAATTCAATAATTCTATTGTTGTAAAAATAATGTTTTTAGATGGTGGAAAAAAGGTGAAACTATTATAATATGAAATTTTAGACTCCTTCTTTTTAATTAAAACAGTAACTAAAAGCCTTGTAACTAGTATAAATAAAGGAGAAATATCTTTTCGAAACTTTTCGAAAATGATTTATAAAACCTTAGATAAATAGGTGAAATTTTTCAAAAAAATATTTTTAATTATAGACATAAATAAAATTTAATAAATACCTTTGTCCGAATTCATTTATTCACCTCAAAATTATGTCATTAACTGTTAAACGAAATAAATTTCGTTTTTATCCTGACCCTAAAAGAATTATCACTCGCTTTTACAGACCTAGTAGTGATGAAAGAGTTGAAATGATAATTAAAAACATTTTAAATCTTTCGGAAGAAGAAACCTATTTAGTATTAGATCAAACATTAAAAAACTTTTCTAAACGCCATCGGAATATCTCTAAAGTTCTAGAGAAAAATTATAATGAAATTAAAGAAATAGTTAAAAGGCTAAGGGTTAATCATAAAACCGTTTCTAAAAAGAAAAAACTACTTATTGGAGCTTATTTTACACAGGAATATTCTATTGAATCTGCTGCTTTTTTTAATCCATCAATTGTATTAGATCCTGATCAATTTAATTTAGAGGAAGGTCAAAACAGAGTAATTATTAGTTTTAGAGCTACAGGAGAAGGACATATTTCTTCTATAGTTTTTAGAAGTGCCATAATTGATAAAGACAATAACATATCGGTTATTGAACCAGGATATCTTGTTGATGTACCTGAAACCATAAAACGTTATGTTTATGATAAAAAAAGATTTAAACATAAATTTGAGGAAATTGAACATGATGGAGCTATACTTAATAAAATTTTAGATAGGCTTAACGATAAGTTTATTTATGGCGAGCTTATGGGTAGCATTGTAGAAGTATTAAAAGATGGAAAGTTGTCTGAATTTGATAAAGGTGAAATAAATAGAATAAAATGGTTTGCAACCTCGCATTATGAAACAACCTATTCCTTAGATACTGCTTTATCTGAACGTGTGATTTTTCCAGTTTCCTATTCTGAAACTAATGGAATTGAAGATGCTAGGTTTGTAAAATTTACTAATGATGATGGCAAAATAACCTATTATGCAACTTATACAGCCTATAATGGCCGTGCTATATTATCTACTTTATTAGAAACAAAAGATTTTTATAATTTTAAAATAGAACCTCTTAATGGTAAATACGCTATAAACAAAGGGTTGGCACTTTTCCCTAGAAAAATTAATGGAAAATATGCCATGATTTCACGTTATGATGGTTATGCTAATTATATTATGTTTTCTGATAATTTAAATGTTTGGCAAACCGCAAAAAAAATACAAGAACCCACTTTTCCTTGGGAATTTACAAAGATTGGTAATGCAGGTTCACCTCTTGAAACAGAAAAAGGTTGGTTATTAATAACGCATAGTGTTGGACCGATGAGAAGATATAGTTTAGGTGCAATACTTCTTGATTTAGAAGATCCTTCAAAGGTAATTGCTAGATTAGAAGAACCTTTACTTATGCCAAATGAAGATGAAAGGGATGGTTATGTACCTAATATTGTATATTCCTGTGGTTCAATTATTTTAAATAATGAATTAATAATACCTTATGCCATATCAGATTATGCATCTACATTTGCAACTATTTCAATGGATGAGTTATTTGATGAAATGGTATTTGAATGATACTTTATTTAGTAGTATATCACAAATTGTGTAAGTTTCAATGGATTAGGAGAGGAAAAGTTACGATTGATAAATCGTGCTTTTTTGATGTTTACTATTAAGTTATAAAGTTACTTTAATTTTTCTTTTTAGTATAATTTAGCCATTGTTGGCAACTGTAATTTTTAAAGTATATTTTTTAAATCTTGTCGTCCAATTATTGTCATAATTTCTACAATTTTATCATTTTTATTTATCCTAAAATAAATCGAATCTGAACCACAAACACATTGGAGTGTCTACCTTTGATGTGACAATTTTAATAAGCCCATAAATAATATATATTTGAATTATGGCAAGAACAAAGTATGACAATGAGTTTAAGGTTATGATAGTTGAACTATTAAAATCAGGGATT
>NZ_JAKIUR010000044.1 GCF_021647475.1 Lutibacter sp. | reverse complement strand
AATCCCTGATTTTAATAGTTCAACTATCATAACCTTAAACTCATTGTCATACTTTGTTCTTGCCATAATTCAAATATATATTATTTATGGGCTTATTAAAATTGTCACATCAAAGGTAGACACTCCATCCTCCATATTCAATTTGATATGAAGATGGTAAGCTTATTTTAGACAACTCCTTTTTGATGTCCTTCATTACACTTCCTAAATCCCTATTATTTAAACGTGCAGTTACCACACCCATAGTTTGTAGATTTTCTCTATCAATTTCAGACACACCAGGTTCTATTGAAAATTCTGCAAAAGTTGATAAGGGTAAATATTCACCTGTAGCTGTACTAATTTCAGCATTTTTTAACTTTTCTAATGGGGTTTTATAATTTTCAGGATGTAAAACGCGAATATTTGTTAACTGTTCTTTTTCAAGAATTGAGCCAGCTACTGTACCTTCTAAATAGGTTTGTACTTGGATTTGTAAAGCTACATCTGTAAGACCATATTGTTTTAATATCGCTTCTTTTGGATGAATTTTAAACATTGGACCTGCTATAATAATTCCATCAAAAACATCGGCTGTACCTTTTACATTTTCAATTTTTTTTGCAACTAATTGGGATAATTCTTTTAGTTTTTTATGGTCAGTACCAAATATTTTAATTTCAATAGGCTGTACACTACTCATTAAATCGCCCAACATATCTGTAATTACTTGACCAAAATCTGCAGTTAATGCTGGTACTGCAGTTTCTACTTTTTTTCTGATAATATCTGTAACTTCTTCGGTTGTTTTATGTCTTTTTTTACGCAACTCTATTAAATAATCGCCTTTATTTGGTTCAGTGATAAAAAAGCCCATTTGTGTACCTATTCTTCTTGAATATGCTTTCACTTCTGGTGTATTATCTAATATTTTATCTACTTCATTTAGCATTCTATCGGTTTCATTTAACGAAGAACCAGAAGGACTACTATAATCTAAGATTATTGAACCTTCATCCATTTTTGGTAAGAATCCAGTTGCTAGTTTTGGTAAAATCACTAATATGCTTAAGATTAATAATGTACTAAAAGCAATACTTATATAGGATCGTTTAAGAAAAAAATCAACCCACTTACGCTCTCGTATTATATGAGCTTTTGAAATGGTATTTTTGTTTTTTGAAAAAAGTAAATAAATTACAGGAAGCCCTAACCAAGTTACTATAAATGAAACGGATAGCATAAGAATCATAGTCTCGGTTAATACTTTAAAATAAGCACCTGCAACGCCTGTCATTAAAATAAATGGTAAAAAAATTACTATGGTACTTAACGAGGAACTTACCATTGCTGGAAATAAGAATTTAATTGCTTTACCAACTAAATTTTTAGGTGATTCTTCAGGAAACTCTTCATGTGTTTTGTGAATTTGCTCTATAACAATAACGGCATCATCAATTATTAACCCGATAGCTGCAGCAATAGCTCCTATGGTCATAATGTTTAAATCAAAACCTAAGGCTTCCATCAATATAAAAGTTAGTCCCAAAGTAATTGGAATAGTAATTAACATTACACTGCTGGCTTTAAAAGATTTTAAGAAAAATATTACGATTACAATGGCCAAAACTAATCCTATCCAAAGCACATCAATAATGCTTTTTAAACTGTCTCCAACAAAAGAAGCTTGATTGTAATATTGTTTAAGTTGAACTCCTTTAGGTAAAATTTTATTAAGCTTTACGATTTTTTTTGTTACTTGACTGGCTACATTAATGAGGTTACTATTCGGCTGTTTTAAAATGGCTATTAAAGGTACATTTTCACCATCAGCTTTTATTTTAATAAATTCTGTTTTTTCAGAAATTTGAACTTTTGATATGTCTTTAACTTCAATTTTTCGTTTAGCATTATTAAAAATTACTAAATTCTCTAGGGCTTCTTTATTCTTAATTGTAGCATCGGTTACCGTTAAATATAAGCGTTTGTAATCCACTACATAGCCATTAGATTTTATAAACCCTGTTTGCTGTATGGCATCAATTATTTGTTGAGGACTTAATTTTAAAAGACTTAGTTTTTTTTGGTTTAAAAGAATTTGATATTCTTTAGTTTTGCCTCCAATAACTTCCACCGCTGCTACACCTTCAACTCTTGATAAATAAGGTTTTACAATATATTCACCAATCATTTTAAGCTCTACTTGATTTTTTACTTTAGATTGTAAAGAGTAACCCATTACTGGTAATATGGATGGATTCATTTTTTCAACTGTTATTTGAACATTTGGCGGTAAATCATTTTTAATTTGTGCTATTCTTGATTCTAAACGTTGTTTATCCACATTTATATCAGAACCCCAATCCATAAAAGCTGAAATTTCACAACTTCCCATACTGGTTATGCTCCTAATTAATCGCAGATTTTCTACTCGTTTAATAGCATTTTCTAACGGTTTTGTTACAGTAACCATCATTTTGTCAACAGGTTGTTGCCCGTTATCTGCAATGATTTTTATTTTGGGAAAAGTAACATTTGGGAAAAGAGAAGTACTTAAATTTTTATAAGAAAAAGCACCCAAAACTAAAATAAGAAATAAAATTACCGCTATCGGACTTTTATATTTTACAAATATTTTATCCATAACTAGTTTATTTTCACTTTAGTGCTATCTGGCAAACCGTAGGCTCCTTTTTTAATAATAAGGCTTTGTAATTCTAATTTAGGAGAAACAATTTCTACTTTTCCATTATTTTCAAGTCCTTTTTGTATCATAATTTTTACGGCTAATGAATCTTTATTTATTTCCATAATCCAAAATTCATTTTGTGTTTCGTTAGTTAAAACAGCATCTTTTGGCAAGGTAATTACTGCTGGTTTTTGTTTGGTTTGTAGATTTACAATTACGTTTAAATTCTCTGGCAATTCTTTATGCTTTATTAATTTAAAATAAACCTGCTGCGTTTGCGAAACAGGATCAATTATAGGTAATGCTTTATAAAAGTTCGCAAATACAATTTTCTTATTTGATAAACTAATTTCGATCTTTTTATTCACTTTAAGCAAATCATAATATTGAAAAGGTGTATTAACTTGAATTACTAAATCGTTACTTTTAACAATAGTAGCCAAAGGATTGCCTTCATTAATAAAAACACCTGAATCGGTAATATTTATTAAATTTACATAACCAGAGATGGTTGCATATATAGGTATTATTCCAAAATTTTCATCTATGGCTAAATTTGAATCTTGCAATGCTTTACTTTCTTTAGTTTGAATTTTAAATAGAATACTTCCTTTTTTAACCCAATTGCCCAATTTTGTGTTTACACGAGTTACATATCCTGAGATTGGAGCCTTAATGTTAGTTTTATTCAAATAAACTACTTGTCCGTTAATTTGAACTTTATCATGAATTTTCTCTAATGTTGGATGTACAACAGTAACTGTTGGAATTGGCAATTTATTTATAACCTTTGAATCTTTATTTTTACAAGATTGTCCTAAAAATAGCACTAAAATTAAAAAGATGTGAATTGAATTTTTCATATTATTTAACTTAATTATTCCAATAATTATAAGAGTTAATTAAAATTTCTTTAAGCATTAAAGTATTTGTTTTTTCTTGTTTTTTTATAGCAATATCATTTATAACAGTCTTTAATTCTAATACTGAAATTAGACTATGCTTTATTTCAACTTTGTATAAATTAAGTAAATCATTATATTTTTTTAGTTGGCTATCTAATAGTAACATTTGACCATTTAAACTCTCTATTTCACTCAAAATATTATTTTTTCTAATGGAATTTTGATTCTTAAAATATTTTTTATCGATTATAATATTAGCTAACCTAATTTTATTTTGTGCTCTTTTAAGTTGCTTTTGATGACCATCAAACAAATTCCAATTTAATGAAAGCCCAATGCTAAAGCCTAATCTATCAAAAGATGGTGTATAAGTTGCATTAAGACCTGCATCACCAAAAGCACTAATTTGCGGTAGATATTTTAATTCTGAAATTTTTTGTGCTGTATTAATGGATAAACTACCTAACGAATATTGCTTAAAAAAAATAGAGGTTTTTTTAGGAGATAAATTTAAAGATAATTGAAGATTTTCAAGAGTGAAAAGTTTAGTATCCTCAATTCCAGACAACAAATTTAAAGCATTAAAATTTGTAAGATAATCTGTATTTGAACGCTTATAGGCTATTTGCCAATTCTGCAATTCTATTTCAAGTAACTTTAAATCAGAAAATTTATAAATACCTAATTTTACTAAAGGTTTCATTTGTGCAAGTTGTGTTTGAATTACCTTAATTATTCTTTGTGTATTATCACTTTGTTCTTGAGCCTTAATACAAAGAATATATTGATGGGTTACCAATTGTTTTAATTCAGCTTGAGTTAATGCTACTATATTTTCATTTTTTGATTTAGTAAGCAAAACCTTGTTTTTTTGGACGTTGTATTGTTTTGCAGTAAATAATGGCTGAGTAACAGACGTGATTACCTGATATTGACCTCCGTTACTTATACCCAAATCGTAGCCAACATAATTGGTACTGCCTTTAGAAGTTAGCTCTAATTTGTTATTCAATCCATCTTTTGAAATAATAGGAGCAAATAAAATAGTACTATTTATACTAATTTTTGGTGATTTATAAATAGCATTAAATTGTTTTAAATTTAGAACAATTATTTTATTATTATTTCTCTGTTTTTGTAATAAAGGGCTATTTATTAAGGCTTTTTCTATAAAATGCTTTAAATTAAGAGTTTGAGCATTTAAAGAATAGCTTAAACTCCAAAGAACAATAACTGCTAATACATGTTTTTTCATTTAGTTTTATCTACTACTCAATTTAATAATAATTTGTTTTTTATTTAAATTCAAATAAAAAAAGCCGAATTAAAAATTCGACTTCTTAAAATTGCTATTTATTATTAATCGTTATCATTTTCTTCATCATTTTCTTTTTTTGCCTCTTTTTTTATCACTTTCCCATTAGGTAAAATGGCAACTTCAAAATCTTTTCCGTCATTTTCTAGAGCAAATTCATAGACAACTTCTTTAGGAGTTTCAGAAACTTCACTCTCATCTATATCATAATCCTTAAACTCATTATTTAAGGTAGTTTTAACAGCGTCTGGTAATTTAGATTTTGAGATTTCATGTTCTGTTTCTTTCCAAACTCCTACTGATGTAAAATTGGCAGAATATTCTTTTCCATTTAATTTAAATTCTACTTCCCATTCTGTAGCATTTTCTTTATCCCATTTTGCTTTTTTAGCATTTGGAAATTTTTGGTAAAATGCAGCTTTTACTTTTGCAGGTACATTTGTAGATGTTTGTGCACAAGCTTGAGCGAATATTAGCACTACTCCAGCGAATAAAAACGTTAATTTTTTCATTATAATTAATTTTAATTAATACTATTTAATACAAATGTGCCACTCAATTTAGAATTAATTTTGAATTTTAGGAATGCTATAAAACAAAACTTAATTTAAATACTTTTTTCTAACACATCCACTAAACTCAAATCCATAGACGCCAAAATTTTAGTCATTTTAATATCTTTGTTTTTTGTGCTAAGAAGTAGTCCTTGAAATAAAAAACTAAAAGAAGCTTTTAAATTTGGGTCATTAACTTTTATACTAAGTATTTTCCATTTATTTTTAACTTTTAGTATTGTAGATGCTAATTTTTTCCAATCTATTTTATCTTGATTTAGAAGTGCTAGTGTTTCAAAACCCATATAATCCATATGTTCTATTTGTAGTTGGTTTTTAATTTTATAGCCATCTTTAAAATTAGTAATATTAAACTCAAAAATAGCTGTTGCAATTAATGCTATTTGTTTATATTTTTTTTGTTTTACAGCATCGTTAAGTTGTTTAATTTTAGGATTTAGCATTTCCATACTTCCACTTAAATTATTTTTTTCAAAAATTAATTGCTTTTGTAATACCTCAACTTTGTTTAGAGATTTAAGTACACCTTCATAATTATTATCTAAAGCATATTCTGTCATATCTTCAAATGGCGACAATATTTTATCCAATTCATTATATGGATTAGAATTAGATTTTATACTTGTTTGTGCTGAGGCTTGGAACAATATCATAATTGTTCCGATAGCTAGAATTGTTATTTTTTTCATGTTTTATATTATTATTTACACAAAGATGCAACGGAACTTTGAAGAAATTTTGAATTATGATTTTTGAAATAAGTAAGTATTTTATTTGTTCCGAAAAGTTTAATTATTGTTTTTTTGATTGACTTTTTCTCCATTTAATTCTATATCCAATGTTCCATTCAATAAAATCAGAAACATGAAAATTATAATCACGTAATGTTATTCCTGCAAATAGATTATTAGAAAAATGATATTTTATTCCTATTCTTTGATGAAAAACAGGGGTTTGTTTTTTTAGCTTTTTACGATAAATATAAAATGCAGGTTGCAAAATTATAGATACTTTATTAATAATTAGTTCGTATGATGGATATATGCTAATTTGAATTTTATTGATAAATGGACTTTCAACTGGCTCAAGCTCATTGTTTTCAACTGCCACTTGTGCATCTAAAGTACCATTATATGAAATAGACATTCCTATTCCAATTTTTGATTTATAGCTTACTTGCCTATTAATTAATGTTGAAAGCCCAAACACAGGAAAATTTAACCCCTCATATTTTTCAATAACATCAATATTCGCATCTTTAAAAATCACATTTTTAACACCTCCAAAAGCTGAAATCAACCATTCATATTCTTTTACATATTCGGGAATTTCTTGTTTTTTTAAAATAGGACGATCATCAAAATTATATTTTAAACTAACTTTTGGTCCAATAGTATTTATTCCTTTATTTGGCTTTTTTAATGCTCCATTTGAAAAATGTGTTAGTGAAAATCCAGCTTTAATATCTATTTTTCTTGTTAAGTTATATTGTAAATTTAAACCTACATCTATTAAAAAAGACTGTCCTGCTCCAATTGCTATATTATATTGATTGGTTATCGGATTAAAAGATTTCCAATTAAATGTAGCTCCAAATCCAAGTTCATAATTAAATGTTAACTTATTCCATCTTTTAAAAGGTGCATTAAAAAATCCATATAATGCAATTGGAGTTCCTATTTCTTCAGGATTATAAAAGTCTGCAATATAAATTCCAATACCGTAGTTAGGATATTTAAACAGCTGTTCCCATATATTTTTACCAATAGTTTGCTTAGAAAATTTTAATGTAAATGCTTGAAATGCGTTTATTCTATTATTTTCTCCATTAACACCTTTAATAAAATCATTAGTTGCAAAAACATAGCCATTTTGATATCCTGCTTGAATTGCGATAGTATTAAAAATCTGATTTTTTGGTTTTTTATTTGTTTGAGAAAAAACAATAAAAGGCAATAAATATAAAATTATAAAATAACTCCTCATTTTTTACTATTTAATTACCTATTTCAGAAACATAATTTTTCTCTGTACTGTTAAGTTCTATATTCCTTTGAGCGGTTAACAAAAGAATCTCTTTCATTTTCTTACCCCACACATTCCAATTTAATTCCTTTTCAAATTTTTTGCGAGAACTTATAGCCATACTACTTAATACCAACCGATAATCTAAAAGAAATTGAATTTTAGTTACATAATCTTTGGGAGTTGACTTAAAAGGTAAAGCATACCCATTTATGCCATTTTCTATAATAGATGTTACCCCTCCTGTATCTGTAGTAATTACAGGAATACCGTAGGCTGCTACTTCACAAAAAACAATTCCGTAACACTCTGCCCGTGTTGGTAAAAATAAAATGTGGCTTTTATTTAATATTTTGGTGAAAATTTCATTTTCTTTTTTGTTGTTTTTATTTAAAAAAGGAATTACTTTTATCTTAGGATTAGTTATTAGATTTTTGGGAGTACAACCGCAAATGGTTAAAGTTACATCATAACCTTTTTCTATTAAAATATTGAATGTTTTTAAAACAATATCGCCTCCTTTTCTTTTCCAATTAATACCTAGGAAAAGTAAATTAATGGTGCTTTTAAAAATTTTTAAAAGTGGCTTTTCAGGTGTAAAATCAATATTTGCCCCAAATTTTACGATAAATACATTATCTTTTTTTGCTTTATAATTATTTATCACGTATTCAGCAGCCCAATTTGATGGATAGACTTGCGTAAACGAATTATCAATTGCTCTTTGCTCAATCAAATTGGCTTCTTTAAAAGAATAATTAGAAATTTTTGAAAAACTACTATAATAGTTACTTATTTGCCCAAAGGAAGTATCCGATAAATAACATATTGGAATAGCTGTCTTTAAATACGCAATCTCTGTTGATGATGCTGGGGCAAAAATAACATCAATATTTTTATTTTTAAGTTTTTTATTAATTTTATAAGCATAATATTTACTTAATAATTTACTATGATTTTTTTTATACTTTTTAAAAAATACTAGAAAATGAATAAATGAAAAAGTTAATAGTGTTGCATTTAAAAATATTGACTTTTTTATTGGTCCTAACACATACACTTCCTCAAATTCATTTTTAAGAGATTCATACATTTTAAAATGAGTTCCAGACCAACTTCTTTTGTCTAAAGGATTAGTTGCGGTAAGATATCCTACTCTTATTTTTTCTTTCATTTTTTTAAAAAACTAAGTTCGCATTAATTTTGATTTACACAAATTATAAGGTTAAGCATTAAAAAATATCCCATTGAATTCCTATTTGTATAGCATGATATTTGGTATCTAAATGTGGTCCAAACCTAAATAGAGTCCAATGCCCCGAGGTATCAATAACTGTTGTGCCAACTGGGGCACTTACATTATCTGCATCATGTGTTAAAATATATTTTGCTTCTACTAATCCACGTATTTTTTTGGTAATTGGTATGGTAATGCCACAAGTAGCTTGTAAACCCGATTTAATATCGCCTTGTTTTCCATGATTTATTTCGGTTTTCACTACACCATACCCAACACCAAAATAACTATAACTTTTATTACTAAATGAATTATCCTTTGTTTTTTTAAAAGGAAATCGGCTTCTCAACAATCCCATTATAAAAACACCTCCTCTTGATTCTTCGGTGGTATTAAATTCTGGTTTTTGATTTATTAAATACGTTTTTGCTGTACTGTTGTGTTCCCATTTTAAGTATTCTAAACGCAACCCTTTTTTACCCTGCCAATAGGTTAAATGTAGATTTCTCATTGCAGAAATATTACTAAAAACATAGGTTGTTTTTAAATACTGAGTTAAATTTCCATTAGCATCATATTGTTTAAATTTAAGATCTTGCCTTCCTGGAATTTGAATGCCGTATGAACCTCCAATTAAAAATTGACTATAGGTAAATTGTATGGTTAATATTGATGTAAATAAAATAAAAAATGTGGTGGTTAATACTTTCTTATTAGTATTCATTTTTATAAAATTTTAATTAAAATGTAATTTGTGTAAATACTCCAAAATGTTTATTATCCATAAAAGGAACCATAACTATTCCTTTCGTTTTTTTAAATGGATTAAAATTCTTTAAAAGTTTAAAATGATATACCAACGCTGTTACTAAAATCCCTACTCCTGCACCAACCAACACATCAGACATCCAATGTTTGTTATTAATTATTCTAAATGCAGCAGTTGTAGTAGCAAAAGCATAGCCACTATAAGCTAAAACAGGTGAAGTTTTTTGAAACTCGTTATATAAAACAGTAGCATTAGTAAAAGCAAAAGTAGTATGCCCTGACGGGAATGAATGAGGAGAACCATTTGGTCTTGTTTTATTTGTAATTCTTTTTAAACTATAAGTTATTGTTGCAGAAATTAAATTGGAAATAAATAAATATTTTGTTTGATCAAACCAATGATTTTTAGACTTAATTTTAAAAGCATCTGCCACGTACATTTCTACCACTGGAGCAAATTGTAAATAATCATCTAAACGTAATTCGTAACGGCTACCTACTTTATTTCGTAAATCTATCTGAAATTTCTTTTCAAAGTGGCTATTGTTAACAAGCACACCTATTCCTATTAAAGTTGCAGGTAGTATGCTTTTTTTAAAAATAGTGCCTCTTTTTATGCTGTCATTTACCTTGTTGTTATTTAATGATTGGCTATTTACACTAAATAAATTGAGGAATATTATTATTGCGAAAAACAATTTTGGGATTTTCATCTTTATCTCTAAAAAATTTAATCAAAAAAACACTCTAATTTTGAAGAAATTTTGAATTTTAAAAATTAATTAAAATTATTTTCCGCGTTTTTTAAAATTTACAGACCTTGAACTTAACCAACTCCTGTTAAGAGGTACTTGAATATAATATTTTAGAAGTTTGAAGAAAAATATTATATGCATTCTAAATTTTGGAATAAAAATTAATATTGCACCCAAAATTGCAAATAAAAATTTTTCAAATAATATGAATAACATGATTATTAAATGAAAAAGATAACGTTCAACCCCTCTAAAATGTTTATTTAAATAAACATGCTGTGAAATAATAACTTCCATTTTTGTTAAAGTTTTTAATTGAAGGTTAAGCCTAGAAGAGCCCCCATGTAAGTGTGTAATAGAAATATTTTGTAAAAGAGCTATTTTACCATTTAAGTTGCTTGCTTTTTTACATATGTCTACATCTTCATAATAAAGCCAAAAATCCTCATCCCAACCACCTATTTGGGTAAACCAGGTTTTAGAAATTAGTAATAATGAACCTGATACCCAATCTGGAAAAACTATTTCTTTTAAATTATTAAATTTAGAGGTTATTGTTTGCTTATTTATAAATCTATAAACAGCACGTGAAATACCAAAATGAGTTAGAGGAGAAGGAAAAAATTTACGTATATCTTGTTTTTTTCCTCTATTGTTTATTTGTTGGCAGGAAATTATAGCATAATCGTTGTTATTTTTAGCTTTATTATGAAGGTTATAAATTACTTTTTTTGTAATAATTGTGTCTGGATTTAAAAAGAGGAAATAATTACCAATAGCTTTTTTAACGCCTAAATTATTTCCGTGTGAGAACCCATTATTATCCTGATTTTGATAAAAATAAACATTTAGGAATTGTTGTTTAAAACTATTTAATGTTTTTTTATTTATGCTATTATCGACTACAATTACTTCAA
Organism: Lutibacter sp.; assembly: GCF_021647475.1. Lineage (GTDB taxonomy): Bacteria > Bacteroidota > Bacteroidia > Flavobacteriales > Flavobacteriaceae > Lutibacter. The sequence goes on along the minus strand of NZ_JAKIUR010000044.1, from coordinate 11,781 downwards.
AAGTAAATTTATCTTGCTCTATTATTTGTAATGATAAGAGGCAATTTTTAAGTAAATTCCAGCTGCGATAGTTAACAATAATAATTGAAATATCCATTTTATCCTATAATTTATAGGATAAAACTCTGACTCAATTTTGAAGAAAATTTGAATTTTAAAATATTACAGAAAATGTATGAAGGCTATTGGAATAAGAATAGGTAATTTCCCAATTATTTAGGTCTGCTATTTTTTTAACAATTGCTAATCCCAATCCATTTCCTTTTTTTGAAGAATTTGATTTTGAAAACCTATTAAAAAGTGATTTCGAATTAATTGCAATTGGACTTCCTGTATTACTAATCACCAATTTATGACCCACCAATTGCAACATAATTTTACCATTTAAAATATTATGCCTAATAGCGTTTAAAAAAAGATTACTCACTAAAACTTCTGTTAAAGTTATATTTGTATTAACAGGAACAGCATCTTTTAAATTTATTTCAATTGTAATATTTTTTAGAGTTGCTTGTTCCTTAAAAAAATCTAATTGTTTTTCAATTAATCCTTTTATTTGAAAACTAGATATTTCATCAAATTGATTTTTGTCAATTTTAGAAAGTAACAATAAATTTTTGTTCAATTTGGTTAATCGATTTGTACTTTTATTTAAATCTTCTAGCAAATCTGCTTGTCCTTTAGTAATATCTGAACGTTGCATCAATAACTCCAATTTACCTTTAAAGATTGCTATAGGAGTTTGTAATTCATGTGCTGCATTTTCCACAAACTCACGTTGATTTTCATAAATAATACTATTTTTTTTAATCAGATTTTCAATGCTTTTATTTAATCGTTTAAATTCTTCAATAGAGGTAGTTGAAAATTGTGGTTTCATATTTTTATCTATCTCAAATTGTTCTATTTGATTTAGAGTTTGATAAAAAGGTTTCCACAGGCGAATAGATAATTTTTTAGTTATAAAAAATAGTCCTAACAGCATAAAAATAATTAATCCAAAAAAAAGTAATGCAATACTTAACATCAAATCCTCAGATTCAATTAAATTAATTTTAAATGAAAACGTATAGCGTTTTCCATCAATTATAATAGTTGAATTTAATTCTCGGTAAGGTTCTTTTTCCTGTTCTTCAATATCATAATAAGAGGTATAAAATAAAGTATCTGAATTTATTTCGTTATATTCTTTTATTTTAATGTTTTTATTGAATTTATTCCAAAGAGGTATATCTGTATTTTTTAACTTAGGTAAAGTTATTTTAACGAATTCTATTTTAGTATTTAATAAAGTTTCATCTATATTGTTTATATAAAATTTATCCGCCAAAAAATAAAATAAAGGAGCTACAATTATAAATATTATAACCGAATAAACAAGATAAACTTGTAGTGTTTTATGTAACAATTTGTTACTCATTTGTCCATTTATAACCTAAGCCGTAAATCGTTTTGATATAGTCATCACATTGAGCAACTTTTAGTTTTTTCTTTAAGTTTTTAATATGAGCATATACAAAATCATGATTATCTAACATATCTGCCATATCACCCGAAAGATATTCTGCAATAGCACTTTTTGACAATACACGATTCTGATTTCCAATAAAATACAACAATAAATCAATTTCTTTTTTAGTAAGTTCAACTTTAAAGTTATTTACTTTTACTGTTTTAGAAAGAATATCTATTTCTATTTCATTAAATACAATTGTATTATTCCCATTAAATTTTTTACGTCTAATTAAGGCTTGAATTCGCACCAATAACTCAGATAAATGAAATGGTTTAGTTAGATAATCATCGGCTCCTAAATTAAATCCTTCAATACGAGTTTCTAGAGTTTCTTTTGCAGAAATAATAATAACACCATCCGTTTTGAACTGTTTTTTTAATTCATTTAATATCTCAAAACCGTCGCCATCTGGTAACATTAAATCTAATAAAATTGCATCATATTCATAATTTGAAATTTTATCTAGGGCAGAGGTTACAGTAGCCGCCCATTCACAGATGAACTCATTTACATTTAAATATTGTTGAATACTTTTTGCTAATTCTGGTTCATCTTCTACAAGTAATAATTTCATACTGCTAATTTACATTGCAATTTTGAATAAAATTAGAATTTTATAATATCAATATTCCAGAACCGTAAATTCTAAATCTAAAGGGTTTAAATTTTGTATCAATTCTGGAATTAAATCTTTTCCTACCTTTTGATATATTTCAGAAAAATTACGAATTCTTTCTTCTAAACTTTGATTAGGAAATAATTCATTTTGTAATAAAGTAATTCTATTTACAATATCATTGTATTTTCTTTTTTCAGCTTTTAACAAGCGTTTTTCTAAATTGGAAAGTCCATTTAACTGTTTTTTTTCTTGAGCGTTTACCGCTCCTAAAAATGAATAATCGGTTTGTTTTGCAATTTCTTTTAATTGAATAAACTGTTGTTTTAAAAATTCCTTTTGATTTGAAAAATCAATTTTTAAATTTGAAATTTCCTTTATTTTTTGGTTTATTAAAACTTCTTGCTTTTCAAATAAATCTAAAACAGAAATATTTAATCTATGCATTTTAGCTTGTTGCTTTTTAGAAATAAGCAATCCTGAATTTCGCAATAATAAAATTGGGAATGGAATATTTACTTTTTCGAAATAACTTTTTAATTGAAACCAATAGGCTAATTCTCCACCGCCACCAATATAACACAAATTAGGTAAAATGGTTTCTTGATACAAGCCACGTAACAAAACATTTGGGCTAAATCGTTCTGGGTGTTGACGCAATTCTTTTAGAATTTCATCCTTAGAAAAAACAAGTTTTGTATTATTAATTTTAAATTGATTATTTTCAAAAATAATTCGTTCACGCAATTCATCTTTCAAATAAAATAAATTCAGTTTACGTGAATTTACTTGAATTTTATATGATAATTTCTTTAGTTGCTCGTTGGTTTTAGAAACTTCTTTAAACGAAGTTTGATGCAATAATTCATCCTCAACTTTAGGAATAAATGCTCTTTTTAAGTTTACATCATCGCCATCAATAATAACTAATCCGTATGCTCCAAAAAGTTCGTTTACTAAATATCTGGTAGCTTCGGCTAAATTAGAATGATTTAAATAAGCGTTTTTAAATAATTCTTTTAAATAATTTGCATTTTCTGAATTATCCAATTCTTTAGAAAAAATATCAAATAAAACTTTCATTCCAGTAGTATTTAATCTTCCCACTGCTCCACTACTATTTCTATCCCATTTAATTTTTCTTCCTTTAAAATTAAAATAATTTATTTCTTCAAAATCGTGATCTTCAGTTGCCATCCAATACACAGGTATAAAATTATAGTTTGGATATTCCGCTTTTAATTGTTTAGCTAAATTTATTGCGGAAACAATTTTATATAAAAAATATAAAGGACCTGTAAAAATATTTAATTGATGACCTGTAGTTATTGTAAAGGTATTTTCTTGATTTAACAGTTCAATATTTTGAATTAGTAAATCACTTTTATTGGTATTTTGATATTGTTTTTCTAAAGAATTTACTAAAACTTTTCTATTTGAATGCTGAAATTGTTTTTGTTTAGTTTCAAATTGCTTTTTAAAACTTTCTAAAGTAGGAAAATGATTGTAAAACGATTTTAATTCAGGATTTTTATCTAAATAATCCGCTACTATTTTAGAAAAATAGTTTGTTTGTTCATAGGAAATACAACTAACTTCCATATTAAATTAAGCTTTTCTTTGAAACAACGTATAAACAAATTCCCTAGGATTTCCAGATGGTTGAATATAGGTGTGATTAAAAGCCTTTAACAACTTAAAATCTTCACCCAAACGTTCCTGCAACATAATTTCATTATAATTAAAAACATCTAATCCGCTACATTTTTTTGCACCTTCAGTATTAAATTCAGCTAAAATTACATACCCTTCATTTTTTACAACAGCCTTTAATAAATTGAAATAATTAGTCTGCTCTTCTTCTGAAGTAAAAAAATGAAGCACTGCCCTATCATTCCATAAATCCACATTTTTTAGCTTCAACAATTCCGTTGGATTTGTTAAATCATCCACCAAAAAATTAAGGTTTACATTTTTAGGAATACTCAAGTTTTTTCGCAATTCCGATAAAGCAACCGATGAAATATCATTTACAATAATATTCGTAAAATTCTTTTTCAATAAATCTTGAATTAAAGTAGTAGCACCGGCTCCTGCATTAAAAAGTAAAGCATCTTTAGGTAAATTACAGACCTCAATTAGATTTAAGGTTTTTTCCGAATTTTCTTCGTACCAACCCAAACTGGTTAATGGATTTTTTTGATAAGTATTATCCCAATGATTTTTTCGAGTTTCCTGCTCCATTTTATAATCTTCGTTAAATTTTAATATTTAGAAATTCCAATTTAAGATATTCTAAATGACTGACAAAATACGTAAATGAATTATATTTTACTTTTGAATTGGTATAAAATGATGTTAATTTTAAATAGGTTTACCATATAAGTCAAATTCAGTAGCTGAAGTTATTTTAATTTGAGCAAATTTTCCAACTTGCACATAATACTTTGTAGCATCAATTAAAACTTCATTATCTACATCTGGAGAATCAAATTCGGTACGCCCCACAAAATAATTTCCATCTTTTCTATCAATTAAAACTTTAAATGTTTTTTCTAATTTTTCTTGGTTTAACTCAAATGAAATTTGACTTTGAAGTTCCATAATCTCATTAACTCGTTGTTGTTTCACTTCTTCAGGAACATTATCAACTAAATTATACGCATGCGTATTTTCTTCGTGAGAATAAGCAAAAGCTCCTAGACGCTCAAAACGCATTTCTTTAACCCAATCTTTTAATTCTTGAAAAGCTTCTTCCGTTTCTCCTGGATAACCAACAATTAAAGTAGTTCTAATTGCCATATCTGGTACTGATTCTCTAAATTCGGCAATTAAATTTGTTGTTTTTTCGTGTGAAGTTCCTCTACGCATCGATTTCAAAAGTTCATCATTAATATGTTGTAAAGGAATATCTAAATAATTACAAACTTTTGGTTCATTTTTAATTACTTCTAACACATCTAACGGAAATCCTGTTGGAAAAGCATAATGCAAACGAATCCATTCAACTCCATCAATTTTTACCAATTCTTTAAGCAAATCAGCTAATGCTCTTTTTTTATAAATATCTAATCCGTAATAGGTTAAATCCTGAGCAATTAAAATAAGTTCTTTAATTCCTTTTTTCGCCAATTTAGTAGCTTCAATTACAATTTCTTCAATTGGAGTAGAAATATGTTTTCCTCTCATTAAAGGAATAGCACAAAACGAACAAGGTCTATCGCAACCTTCTGCAATTTTTAAATAAGCATAATGAGTTGGTGTAGTTGTTAAACGCTCACCTACTAATTCATGTTTATAATCTGCTTCTAAAACTTTTAATAAATTAGGTAAATCATGAGTGCCAAAAAACTCATCAACATTCGGAATTTCTTTTTGCAAATCTGGTTTATAACGTTCACTTAAGCAACCTGTTACATACACTTTATCAACTTCTCCATCTTCCTTTTTAGCAACATATTTTAAAATAGTATTTATCGATTCTTCTTTAGCATCACCAATAAAACCACAAGTATTAATTACCACAATATTACCTTCATCATTTTCATCTTCATGAACCACATTTTTGTTATTAGCTTTTAATTGTCCCATCAGCACTTCGCTATCGTACACATTTTTAGAACATCCTAAAGTAACCACATTTATTTTATTCTCTTTTTTTGATTTTGTTCTCATATTATTAAAGATAAAAAATCACACTTCGACAAGCTTAGTGTGACATTTTTAAAAATATTATTTTTGTTTTTAGTTAAAAAAAGAATCTACAAATTCAATTTTATTAAATACTTGCAAATCGTCAATTCCTTCTCCAACGCCAATATATTTAACGGGAATTTGAAATTGATCGGAAATACCTATTACCACGCCACCTTTTGCAGTACCATCTAATTTGGTAACGGCTAATGAAGTAACTTCGGTTGCCTTGGTAAATTGTTTAGCCTGTTCAAAAGCATTTTGTCCTGTTGAACCATCCAACACTAATAAAACATCATGCGGAGCATCGTCAATTACCTTTTGCATTACGCGTTTTATTTTGGTTAATTCATTCATTAAATTCACTTTATTATGCAATCTACCAGCCGTATCAATAATAATTACATCAGCATTTTGTGCAACTCCAGATTTTAACGTATCGAAAGCAACGGAAGCTGGATCACTTCCCATTTCCTGACGTATCATTGAAACGCCTACTCTATCCGCCCAAATTTGTAATTGATCAATGGCTGCAGCCCTAAACGTATCTGCGGCACCTAAAACTACTTTTTTTCCAGCTTTTTTAAATTGTGAGGCTAGTTTTCCAATAGTTGTGGTTTTACCTACTCCGTTTACGCCAACCACCATAATTACATACGGTTTCTTAGTTTCAGGAATTGTAAAATCCGTTTCATCACCAACATTGGTTTCGGCTAATAAACCCGCTACTTCTTCTTTTAAAATAGTGTTTAACTCATCCGTTCCTAAATATTTATCTTTAGAAACACGTGCTTCTATTCTTTCGATTATTTTGAGTGTTGTATTTACGCCAACATCAGAAGAAACTAAAATTTCTTCTAAATTATCCAACACATCATCGTCAACTTTAGATTTACCGGCAACGGCCTTAGATAATTTTGAAAAAAAAGAAGATTTGGTTTTTTCTAATCCCTTATCAAGTGTTTCTTTTTTCTCTTTTGAAAAGATTTTTTTAAATAAACTCATTTTCAGATATTTAACGTGATAAATTTAAAAAAGAAAAGCTACTTTCATGGTTTTGAAAGTAGCTTTATATGATATTAAGAACAAATGTTATTTTTTGCTCAAAAATTCTTTTACATTTTTAGGATCCATAATAGCTTCAACAAAAGTATAAGCTCCAGTTTTAGGAGATTTTACCATTTTTATAGCTTTAGTTAATCTTTTTGATCCTGTTTGCAATGATGCTACTGATTTCTTTGCCATGTCCTTTTGTATTATTTAACGTTTCTTTTAAGAAACCTCTAATTATTTAATTTCTTTGTGAACAGTCATTTTTTTCAAGATAGGATTGAATTTTTTAATTTCCATTCTATCTGGAGTGTTCTTTTTATTTTTAGTTGTAATATATCTTGAAGTACCTGGCATACCGCTTGCTTTATGCTCTGTACACTCTAGAATTACTTGAATTCTATTACCTTTACCTTTTGCCATTTCTTAGTGTAATTATTTTTTTAAAAATCCTTTTGCTCTTGCTTCTTTAAGAACTGCAGAAATTCCTTTTTTATTAATATTCTTTAATGCAGAAGTAGAAACTTTTAAAGTTATCCATTTATCTTCTTCAGGAATATAAAAACGCTTTTTAATTAAATTAGCGTCAAATTTTCTTTTTGTTCTATTCAATGCGTGAGAAACATTGTTTCCAACCATTGCTTTTTTTCCAGTAAGTTCACAAACTCTTGACATATTTCTTTACCTTTATTAGTGTAATCTCAAACGAGATGCAAAATTAGAATAATCCTTCTAAATACACAAACTTATTTTAATCCTTTTTTAAAATTTCTTGTTTCAGCATTTCTAGTGCTTTATTTGAAGTTCTTTCAATTACTTTTTCACGAGGTTTACCAAAATAAAATTCTTTTGTAATAACACCTTTTGGCGTAGCAATTGCAATAAAAACTGTTCCTACTGTGGTATCTGTTTTATCAGTTGTTGGTCCTGCATTTCCAGTGGTAGCAATAGCATAATCGGTTTTAAACTTTTGCTGAATGGCTTTTGCCATTGCAGTTGCAACCTCTTTACTAACTACAGAATATTTTTCAATTAACTCGCTATCAATATTTAATTCATTTATTTTAATTCTAACATTATACGAAACAATAGCACCTATAAAATATGCAGATGAACCTGGAACTAAAGTAATTTTATGTGCAATATTTCCCCCAGTACAACTTTCGGCGGTTGCAATCGTCTGTTTATTTTTAGCCAATAATTTACCAATTGCTACTTCAATAGTTTCCGAATCATCAAAACCAACTACAATATCTGGTATCAGTTTAAGTAATTTTTTAACTTCGTTTTCAACTTGATTTTCTAACTCTTTTTTATTTTCCCCTTTGGCTGATAATCGCAATCTAACTCTTCCAAAAGATGGTAAATAAGCTAATTTTATATTATTTGGTAAATTATCTTCCCATTTTTCAATTTTAGCTGCCAAAACGCTTTCACCCATTCCATAAGTTTGAATGGTTTTATGAATGATAAAATTAAGTTTGAAAGTCTTTTTTAATTTAGGCAATACTTTATTTTTCATTAATCCTTTCATTTCATAAGGTACGCCTGGCAAAGAAATTACTACTTTTTTATTTTGATAAAACCACATTCCTGCAGCAGTTCCTAATTCATTTTTTAAAGGAATGCATTTTTTAGGAAGCAATGCTTGGTTTTTATTAACTTCTGTAAACGGATAGTCAATTTTTGCGAACATCTTTTTTATATGTTCAACTATAGCTTTATTTAAAACTAAAGTATCCTTAAAATATTCAGTTAAAGTATGTTTTGTAATATCATCTTTTGTTGGACCCAAACCTCCTGTAATAATTACAATATCTACATTATTTTGAGCTTCTTTTAACGCTTTTAAAATATGTTCTTTATTATCTTGAATTGAGATTATTTGATATGCAGAAATTCCTATTTTATTGAGTTCTTCTGCAATCCATTTTGAATTGGAATCTAAAATTTGACCTATTAAAATTTCATCTCCAATGGTAATTATTTCAGCCTGCATTTTTTTTTCAATTAATTAGGCTAAATGTACAAATTACCACGCAACCTTTTAAAAAAAATTACATCTAATTTATAAGAAGAAAAAGTAAATTAAAAAATATAAAGACTATGGACGTAACTACTGACTTAACTGATAACGAACTTTTGGAACAAATTGAAAATTGTTCGTTAAATCCCATAGCATTTACACATAAAACAATGTTAAGGCTTTCTTGGATTTTAATTAAGAAATATGGTGCGGATGATGCTGTTGAAAAAACTATTGAAATTAAAGAAAATTATTTCCAAATTGTTTTTCATAGCGATAAATTTAATAGAACATTAACCAAAGCTTATACTGAAATTTTATATTTCTTTATGCAAAAAGATAAAAAAGCTGATTTTGAAAAGTTGCTTAAAGAGTTTCCTAGACTGCTTTATAATTTTAAAAGTTTAGTAAAAACTCACTATGGTTATGACATTTTAAAAGAACATAGAAAAGAAGAACCTAGTTTTATTAATCGTCCTATTTTGTTTACTTTTTAAGATTCTATTTTATTTTAACTTTAAAGAATTGTTGATTTTCAATAGCTCCTATTAAAATATCATTTTCTTTAACTTTACCTACACCTGCTGGAGTTCCAGTAAAAATAATATCTCCTTTTTTTAACGTAAAATATTGAGAAATATAAGCTATTAATTCATCTATTTTCCAAAGCATAGCATTAGAATTTCCATTTTGTACAATCTCATTATTTTTTTGCAAAGTGAAATTTATATTATTTAAATCTCCCAAATTTTCTTTAGCTACAAAATTTCCAATCACCGCACTTCCATCAAAAGCTTTTGCTTTTTCCCAAGGCAAACCCTTTTCTTTACAATCTGCTTGAACATCTCGTGCTGTAAAATCAATCCCTAAACCAATTTCATTATAATATTTATGTGCAAATTTTTCATCAATGTACTTTCCTACTTTATTTATTTTAACTAATATTTCAACTTCATAATGAATTTCATCTGAAAAAGGTGGAATAAAAAACGGTTGATTTTTAGCCAAAATTGCAGAATCTGGTTTTAAAAATATTACCGGATTTTTTGGTCTTTCGTTTGCTAATTCTTCAATATGTTTAGCATAATTACGTCCAATGCAAATTATTTTCATATGTGTTAATTAAAAATTTGAAAAAATTAATAAAAGGATAACTTCACGATATTTTTTAAAAAAATAGTGGTAATATCATCATCTAATAAACAGATTACTTCGTCGCTCACTCCTCGTAATGACAGCCTTTTAATTTTGTACTATGGAATCCATTTTTTTACAAAATTTGGTTTTCGTTTTTCTAAAAAAGCATTTCGTCCTTCTTTAGCTTCATCGGTCATATATGCTAACCGTGTAGCTTCACCTGCAAAGACTTGTTGACCAACCATACCATCATCCGTTAAATTCATTGCAAATTTCAACATTTTTATAGATGTTGGTGATTTTGCTAAAATTTCTTGAGCCCACTCAAAAGCGGTCTCTTCCAACTCATTGTGTGGAATTACTGCATTTACCATCCCCATTTCATAGGCTTCTTGTGCTGAATAATTTTTCCCTAGGAAAAATATTTCACGTGCTTTTTTTTGTCCAACCATTTTTGCCAAATAAGCTGAACCGTAACCACCATCAAAACTAGTTACATCCGCATCAGTTTGTTTAAAAATGGCATGTTCTTCACTTGCTAGTGTTAAATCACAAATTACGTGTAAACTATGTCCGCCACCAACAGCCCAGCCGGGAACCACCGCAATTACAGCCTTTGGCATAAAGCGAATTAAACGTTGAACTTCTAAAATATTTAAACGATGATAACCATCTTCACCCACATAACCTTGGCTACCACGTGCTTTTTGATCGCCCCCACTACAAAATGAATACACACCATCCTTTGTTGAAGGACCTTCAGCAGAAAGTAACACTACACCTATAGAGGTATCTTCTTGAGCATCGTAAAATGCCTCATACAATTCTTTGGTGGTTTTTGGTCTAAACGCATTTCTAACATTAGGTCTGTTAAATGCAATTCGAGCAACTCCATTACATTTTTTATAGGTTATATCTTCAAATTTTTTGGCTATTTTCCAATTTATTTTTCTCATTTCAATAAAAATTAAAGTGTAAAAATAACGCATTTAAATGGGTAAAAAAAAGGATTATATCAAAACCTACAGTTTGTAAATCTATCTAAACTCCAAAAATATAATCTAACGGTAAATTCAAAAACACAAATAGTATCTTATTCAAAATTTAACTAGTTTTGCTTTATGATTCAGGAAATTCAATTACGGATTAATTTAAATGAAGAAAAGCAAGCCAACATTTTAACTAAAAAAGCTGCACTACAGTTACATATTGATGAAACTGAAATTTCTGCCATAAAAATACTTAGAAAATCTATTGATGCTCGAAAAGCTATCATCATTTTTAACTACAAAGTAGCCGTTTATATCAACGAAAAACCTGAAAAATCTTCTGCTTATATTTTTAATTATAATGATGTTTCTTCAGCCAAAGAAGTCCATATTATTGGTTTTGGACCTGCAGGAATGTTTGCCGCATTGCGTTGTATTGAATTGGGTTATAAACCTATTGTTTTAGAACGTGGAAAAAAAGTGAATGAAAGAAGACGCGATTTACGTGCTATTAATCAGTTTCATGAAGTGAATGAAGATTCTAATTATTGCTTTGGCGAAGGCGGAGCTGGCACCTATTCTGATGGAAAATTATATACCAGAAGTTTAAAACGAGGTGATGTAAGAAGAATTTTTGAAAATTTGGTCTTACACGGTGCTACTGAACAAATTTTGATTGATGCTCATCCACATATTGGAACTAATAAATTACCAAAACTTGTTACAAATATTCGTGAAACCATTTTAAAACATG
>NZ_JAKIUR010000043.1 GCF_021647475.1 Lutibacter sp. | reverse complement strand
GGTCTTGTTTTCTTGTAATAATGTTTCTATTACAACACGTTCTTTTAACGTTAATCGTACATATTTATTTACTTTCATACAACAAATCTAAGATTATGATTTGTTGCGTTAAGTTCTTGAATTCAGGGATAGTTATTTTAATCATAGCAAAATTCCATAACTTATTTTCCTCCAAGCATTAATAATTCATTTACAATTACTTCTGTAACCCGTTGTGCATTCTAACTTTTTAAACTTACTGTTACGTCCGTTCGAGTAATTTTTGATAAAAAATTGTATCGAGAACGGCTGTTTTTAACTAAAAAACCTATTCTCGATACTAATTTTAAGCCTAAAAAGGCTAAAATTCACTCGAATTGACAAAATTTTATCAAAATGTACAACGGATTATGTATTCTTATACTGAACGCAAGTTGCATTAAGGATTGAAGCAATTGTTTGAGCTCTTTTTAAGGATACTTAAAAAAGCGAGTGCGGAAAGCCTGACACGAAGTGGAATGCCCAAAAAATTAAAATCCTAACATCATTTTAGCTACCATAAAGTAGATTAGAATACCAAAAATATCATTACTTGTAGTAACAAAAGGTCCTGTTGCAACAGCTGGATCAATTTTAAATTTATTTAAAACAATAGGAACAACGGTGCCAATAACTGCGGCATTTATAATTACGGTAGTAAGTGCAATTGCTATGGTAAAAGAAATATTTAAATTGGTATGGAAAATAAACTGACTTAAGCCGAAAACGATACTTGCCAAAACAGCTCCATTTAATAAACCTACTAATAATTGTTTTAGAATATGTGTTATTAGTTTTCCTTTAAAAGATTTATTAGCGATACTTTGTACCACAATTGCAGAGGATTGCACACCAACATTACCCGCAGATGAATTAATAAGAGGAATAAACATAACTAAAGCTGGAGCCGTTTTCATAACGGTTTGAAAATCAACTATTATGGTGGCGGCAAATGTTCCGCTAATCATACCAATAAGTAGCCATGGTAAACGGGCACGAGTCATTTTAAAAACGGTGTCATCGGTATCTATATCTTCAGAAATACCTGCTGCCATTTGGTAATCTTTCTCCGCCTCTTCCGTAATAAAATCTACAACATCATCAATAGTAATTTGACCAACTAAAACGCCTAAATCATCTACAACAGGTAGTACAACCAAATCGTATTTTTGCATAATTTGAGCAATATCTTCTCCTTTATCATCTACTTTAACAGATTCAACTTTGGGATCAAAAATTTCTTTTACAGGTGTTTTTGCGGATGTTGTTAATAAGCTTTTAAGTGATAAAATACCTTTTAATTTATCATCATCATCAACTACATAAATAGTGTGTACTTTTTCTAGTTCTTGTGCCTGACGGCGCATTTCTTTAACGCATTTTAAGTTGGTCCAGTTTTCATTAACCTCTATAAATTCCTTTGCCATTAAACCACCTGCGGTATCTTCTTCATAACGCAATAAATCAACAATATCTTTAGCGTGTTCAACATCTTCAATATGACTGATTACTTCTTGTTTCTTTTTTTCAGAAAGTTCTCCAATAATATCGGCAGCATCATCGGTTTCAAGTTCTTCAATATTTTGAGCAATTTCTTTTGAAGATAAACTTTTTAAAACGCGTTCACGAGTATCATCATCTAATTCCGTTAAAATATCGGCGGTAGTTTCACTATCTAAAAGATTTAATACAAAAAGTGCTCTGTTAAAATCTAAGTCTTCAACAATATCTGCAATATCTGCATAATGAAGATCTTTTAATATTGTGGAAACTTCTTTATGATTGTTTGCATCAATAAGAGCTTTAAAATCGTTTAAAAAATGGTTGTTAATTTCAAATGCCATTTTGTTCAATTTTAGCGGTTAATTCAATAAATTCTGTAACTGATAATTGTTCAGGACGTTGTGCAAAGATAACATCTTGTTTTAATTCATCGGATAAATTAAAGGATTTTAAACTGTTTCGCAAGGTTTTTCTTCGCTGATTGAAACCTGTTTTTACAACGTTATAAAATAATTTTTCATTAACGAGTAACGTGTAATCATCTTTTCTTATTAAACGAATTACGCCAGAATCTACTTTTGGTGGTGGATTAAACACATTTGGAGGAACGGTAAATAGATATTCCACATCATAAAAAGCTTGTGTTAAAACGGATAATATTCCGTACACTTTACTTCCGGGTTTAGAGGCAATTCGTTGTGCCACTTCTTTTTGAAACATGCCGGCAAATTCAGGAATGTGTTGCTTGTTTTCTAAGGTTTTAAATACAATTTGAGTGGATATATTATAAGGAAAGTTTCCTATAATTGCTACTTGATTTTCACCAAAATAATCTGCAAGATTAATTTTTAAAAAATCTTTTTCAATAATCCTTTCTGTTAAATTTAAATAATGTGCTTTTAAATATGCTACCGATTCAGAATCGATTTCAATAACATGTGTAATTGCTTTTTTTTTGAGTAGGTATTTGGTTAAAACTCCCATTCCTGGACCTATTTCTAAAATATTTTCATAGTTTTTTTTGATTAAAGAATTAGCAATTTTTTCAGCTATTTCTTCATCTTTTAAAAAATGTTGTCCTAAATATTTTTTTGCTCTAACCGTCATATTTAATTTTTAGAGCTTACGCAATACTGATTACTAATTACTTTAAGTTCGGTTCTAAACGCTACAAATTTATCTTTAAACATTTTTAAGGCTTCTTCACGTAATTTAGAAGCATCTTCTTTATAGTATTTTTCTAAAGTTTCGTAGCTATCTGTGGTATATTGAACTGAATAGGTAACTCCACCCATTTCTTCATTAATTAAAACTCTACTCATTTTGGCTTGTGTAAATTTACCGGTTGCCAACATAGCAGGAATGTGAGTTTCTTTCATCCAATTTAGCCATTCTTGCTGCTTGGTTTTATCAATATTTACGGTAACGTTGTATATAAACATAAGTTTTAATTTATAGTATCTCCTCTTAATTTTCGATATTTTTTACGTGCATCTACTAAAAAAATACTGGAAGGATATTCAAAGATAATTTTTTTATAATATTCTTTTGCTTGGTTTGGAAGATTTAATTGATTCTCATAAAGTTCAGCTAAATTATAAACGGCATCATCTGCTAAAATATCTTCTTTATTTAAACTGATAATTTGTAAATAATTACGTACAGCTTTTTCAAATTGATTTGTTTTGATAAATAATTCGGCTTGTTTAAATAAAGTTTCATCGTTAATAGGATGCCCTTTGAATTTATTTAAAATAGTTTGAAGTGTATCAATAGCCTTTAAATTTTGATTTTGATAAGCAAGCAAATCAGCCTTTGCATAGGTTTTTAAAGCGATATGTAGGCTATCTTTTACTGCGTTATCGGTAATTAATAAATTTAAAGCTAAGGCATCATTTGCAATTAATTGTGATGTTGCATTTTTTAAAACCTTTAGTTGTGTTTGTGCCCATTTAAAATCGCCTTTAAAATAAGAGGTTTGTGCAATCTTAAATCGTGCTTGTTGTGCTATTGGATGGTTTTTTAAATTGTGCTGAACTTGAGTATAATAAATTAACGCGGTATTAAATTTGTTGGTATAAACCAGAATGTCTGCTAACTTTATTTTAATTGTCCCTTTTTGAAATTTATTAGTTGCTAAGTTTAATGCCTTTTTTAAAACAGTTATTGCTTTTTTAGGTTCATTTTTATTAAAAGCTAAAAAATGAACATAAAAAATTTGAATATCTATAGTTTCGGTATTTATACCAAATTCTGAAAATATATTTTGAAATTGGGCTTCAATTTTATCGTTTGTACGATTTGTTTTGAGTGAAATTTCAAGTAAATATAATTTAGCATTTAAAACTGTTTTTACTTCATTTGTGTTTTCTAAAATATAGTTAAAACATGTATTGGCGTTGCTATAATCTTTATTTTCAAAACTAATTTTCCCTAAAGTCATTAGACTATTTAACCCTAAATTATTACGTTTAAACAATGCTTTTTCTTGAATAAATGCTTTGCCATAATCTTTTTGTTGCATATACAGCCAACTTAAAAGTTGATTCCAGCTATTTTGAGGGTTGTTTTGTAATCGTTTTAAAATCAGTTTTTTAAATAAAATATTATATTTATTTTCGCTATTGTCTGTAATAAATTTTCCAATATAACTTTTAACAGTTGGCACATAGTTTTCATTAATATCTATTAAATTTAAATAGGTAGAAAACATAGCTTCAACGTCTCCTTTTTCACCGTAAATAGCAGCAATTTGAAAATTATAATTAGTGTTTTTATTTAACTCCATTGCCTTTTTATAAGCTTTTAAAGCATTATCAAGCAAATTATAATTTTTAAAAGTACTTCCGATAATGTATCCTAAGTTTGGAAAAATTTCAATCTCCTTTAATGCTTTTTTATAATACAAATTTGCTTTTTCTTGTTGGTGTTGCAATTGATAACTATAGCCTAAATTTACATATAGATATTTTTGATTGGAAAAGCTTTTTAATTGTTGATTGATGGTGCTTTTTACCTCATTGAATTTTTCAAGTTGCAGGTAACAATTAATTAAGTACGTTAAATAATTGGTGTTGTACTCATTTTTTTCGTGAAGGGTTTTATAGATAACTGCTGCTTTTTTATATTCGCCATTTCTATAATATTGGTAGGCAAGTGTATTTTCTTGTGCATAAAAATGCAACGAAAAAAAGCATAACAATAAGAATAAAACTTTTCGCATAAATCCATTATTTTACTTTCAAAGATAGGTAAACAAGTGTTAAAGTTTTTATAAAATCGACCTATTTGATAAAGCACAGTGTTATGTTTTGGCACGAATATTGTCTTTATTAAAGTAATCAATAACTATTTTAACCATGAAAGAACTAATCAAACTATACGAAACAGCAAAAAGCAAAGCTTTAAACTTTATGAATAATGGGCAATTAAATGCCTATTTTGATGCTTTAATTGAAATGAATTACTACAAAAATTTAATGATAGCTGTTCGGTCTAATTAATAATATCAAAGCCACAATATGGAATTAATACTTCTGGAATTTTAATGCCTTCAGAAGTTTGATAATTTTCTAATAAACCTGCTAAAACACGAGGTAACGCTAACGAACTTCCGTTTAAGGTATGTGCTAATTCGGTTTTGCCGTTAGCATTTTTAAATCGAAGTTTTAAACGATTTGCCTGAAAAGTTTCAAAATTAGATACTGAACTAATTTCTAACCAACGATTTTGTGCAGTTGAAAAAACTTCAAAATCATAAGTTAGTGCAGAAGTAAAACCTAAATCGCCACCACACAAGCGTAAAATACGGTAAGGCAATTTTAATTCATTTAAAATATCCTTTACGTGCTCTAGCATTTTTTCTAGAGCTTCATAAGATTTTGTTGGATGTTCAATCCGAACAATTTCCACTTTATCAAATTGATGTAACCTATTTAAGCCACGAACGTGTGCACCGTATGAACCCGCTTCTCGTCTAAAACAAGGTGTATAGGCCGTTTTACAAATAGGAAAATCGCTTTCTTTTAAAATTACATCTCTAAAAATATTAGTTACAGGTACTTCTGCTGTAGGTATTAAATACAAATTATCTTGTGCATCATGGTACATTTGACCTTCTTTATCAGGTAATTGTCCTGTGCCATAAGCTGAAGCTTCATTTACCATATACGGAACCTGAACTTCTTGATAACCTGCTTTGGTATTTTTATCTAAAAAATAATTGATTAAAGCACGTTGTAACCTCGCTCCTTTTCCTTTATAAACTGGAAAACCTGCTCCTGTTATTTTATTTCCTAATTCAAAATCTATAATGTCATATTTTTTGGCAAGTTCCCAATGTGGTAATGCACCATCATATAAAGCAGGAATTTTTCCTGCTTCAAAAACCGTTATATTATCTTCATCCGAATTTCCTGCGGGAACAATTTCATTGGGAATATTAGGAATTAAGTACAGTAAATTCTGTAATTCTGTAGCTTTTTCTTGAAGTTTTTCAGATAATTCTTTTGATTTATCTTTTAACTGCGCTGTTTTTAGTTTTAAAATTTCAGCTTTTTCTCGTTCTCCAGATTTAAAAAAGATACCAATATCTTTTGAAAGTTTGTTTGATTCTGCCAAAACAGCATCTAGCTCAGTTTGTGTTGCTCTGCGTTGTTCATCTGCTAAAATAGTTTGATTAACAATTTCTTCGGCATTTTTAAAATTTCGTTTGGCTAAACCTTTTAAAACGGTTTCCTTATTCTCTCTAATAAAAGCTACTTGTAACATTATTATTTCCTTAAATTATGGGCAAATTTAAGAAATTGCAATTAAACCTAACCAGAAAAACCAGACTTGTTGTTAATTTGATTTTATAGGAACAATTTCTTCAAAAGAAGAGATTACTTGTGGAATATTTTTAACCGTAAAACTACAAGCTATTTTGATAGCTTTTTTATCTACTTTTGTAATTTTAAAACTACCATTTTCTATAGGATAATAACCTGTTTCACCTTTGCAAAAACACAATCGGGCAAAATGTAAATTGACTTTTGAAAGTTCTGCATTAGTTAATGACATTTCTGTAATAGTTTTAGGTAAAACCGCATAAATAATTTCAGTATAATGACTATCCTGTGTGTTTTTAACAACATTTCGCTTAAAAGTATAAGTTAATAAGGTGTTTTCACCATCCGTTATTTTGGGATAACTCATTCCAAATTTGTCCTTTTCAAATGTAATATTTTTGTTTGGTGTAAGTTTTAGCTCGCATTTACCATTTGAAACACAACTTGTTGCATTTTGTTTTATAGTATTTTTTACTGTAACATTTAGAGGTTTGCAACTATTACATGAAGCGAAGACAATTAGAAGAAGTGGAAGAACTATTTTCATAAATTTAATTTTTAATTACAAATCAATAAAAGTGCCATTAATGAATTTTGATTATAGGTTAGTACTAATTTTAATATCTTTCATTTCTCGCTTTCCATATTTTCTATAGATGTACTCTGCTATAAAAGCTCCAACAAATGTAAATATACTAGCATAAAAAGCACTTTTTTGAGTATCCCATTGATATTTCATTAGTGCAACAAAAACACCCAAAAGAATTATTAAGTTAAAGATAATAAGGATTTTATTTCCTCCATACTTTTTTTGTAACTTAATGTGTGAAATTAAAACAAAAATATAAATAACCGTAAAAACAGTACTTGTAATAGAAGCAATAGCTCCTAAGTTAAAAAACAAGGCAAATAAAAGACCTAAACCTGCTGTAATATACAATCCTTCAGTTGATTTAAACCATATTTTTCTTTCAAAAGCTTCAGGTAATTCACCATCTTTTGCTAAGGAATAGGCAACATTTGCACCTCCAAAAATGGTTGCGTTTAAAGCAGACGAAATAGAAAATAATGCTCCAATGGTAATAAGAATAAATCCAAAATTACCCAAAAAAGGTTTGGCAGCAATAGCCAAAGCATTTTCTTGTGCTTTAATAATATCTGGTAATGAAAGATTTCCAATGGTAACCATAGAAATTAGTATATAAAAAATCATTACAAAAAAGATACTTATAAATATTGCTAAAGGAACATTTTTTTTGGGATTTTCTATGTTTTCAGAAGCGTTAGTAATAAGCCCAAACCCCATATAAGAAAGGAAAAAGATAATAGATGCATTTAGTAAACCACTAGTGTGAGCTGAATCAAAGCCGGGTTTAACCATCCCCCAATTTATAGTCATAAAACCACCTAAAATAAACACCAATAAAATTGATAATTTAGTTAATACAATATAAAACTCAGCTTTTCCAACAGCTTTACTACCAAAAAAGTTTAATGCAGTAAAAAATGAAATTACAATTACTTCAACTATTCCTGTTGTAAATGTTGTAGGTTCTACATGAATAAAAGGAAGTAGGTAGCCTGCAAAACCTTTGACAAAAAGTGAGATTGAAACTACATAAGTTAACCACATAAGAATACTTAATGCTCCTGTTACAACACTATCACCAAGCCCTTTTAATATAAATGCAATTGGACCTGCATTAGATATAATTTTCCCTCCCAAAATAGCATATGAATAAGCCACTACTAAGGCATAAATACCAGAGAGAATAAATGCTTCGGGTAAATCATTTCCTGCAATTTTGGCTCCTAAACCAAAAATTGTAAAAATACTAGCACCTATCATTGTGCCTACTGCCATTGATACTACTTCTATTAGGCTAAGTTTTTTATTATTTTTCATTATTTATTTTTATTTAATTTTTTTTATTTGTTAAGCGTATATTGTTTATGTATGTAGTTTAATGAATTTTGTTTATCCTTTTTTAACTGTTTTTTTAAATTTTGAACCGATTCAAATTTTTGTTCATTTCGTAAAAATTTCAATACTTCAATTTGAATAATTTTATCATATAAATTTTCATTAAAATCAAAAAAATGGACTTCAATAGTTTGGTGTTTTCCTTTTAAGGTTGGCCGATATCCAATATTCATCATTCCGTAAATAACGTTATTATTAATAACAGTTTTTACAATATACGCACCCGTTTTAGGAAGCAATTTATAGTTTTCCTTAACAAATAAGTTTGCCGTTGGAAATCCAATTTTTTCACCTAAATTTCTTCCTTTAACAACGTTGCCAGTAATCATAAAATGATATCCTAAATATTGATTAGCTTTTTCTATCTCACCATTTTCAATAGCTAATCTAATTTTTGTGGAACTAACTCCAATATTGTTAATATCTAATTTTGAGATTTCTTTTACACCAAAATTATAGGCGTGACCATATTCTTTTAAATGTTCAAAATCACCTTCTCTGTTTTTTCCAAATCTATGATCATAACCAATAAATAATTTTACAATATTTAATTTTGCAACTAAAAATTTACGAACAAAATTTAAAGCAGTTTGGTTAGCAAAGGTTTCATCAAAAGGATAAACGACCAGTGTGTCAATTCCTGTTTTCTTTAAAAGTTGAATACGTTCGTCTATAGTATTTATTAATTTAATTTCAACATCTTTTTGTAAAACCATTCTTGGGTGAGGAAAAAAAGTAAGTAAAATTGAAGTCGCATTATTATTTTTAGCACTTTTAACTAATTTTTTTAATACTTTTTGATGTCCAATATGTACACCATCAAAAGTACCAATGGTAACAAATGAAGGAGCTGTTTCGTTAAAGGATGATAAATTTGAGAGTATTTTCAATTAAAATAAATTTGATGTAAGATGCAAAAATACTGTATTTTATTAAAACAAAATTTGTTTACATTGGTAAAAACTAATTAATAAATTATATTTGTTAACCTCTAAACACCCCAAAATTAAAAGTATATGACACAATTTTATAAAAAAAATATCCTATTAACACTATTTTTAATAACAATTGTTTTTAATGGAATAGGACAAAATAAAAATAATATTTGGACTAAGGTTGCTTCTACCCAAGCAAAAGCACAAAAATTGGTTTTTAGAAATTCAATCCCAAAAAAGTTTGAAAATTATCAATTAGATATAAATAAAATTAAAACGTTATTACTCAATGTTTCAAAAAGAACGGTTAATACAAAACAATCTAATACGGTTTTAAATTTTCCTAATGATGATGGAACACTAGAAAATTATCAGGTTTTTGAAGCTTCTATTATGGAGCCTGCTTTACAAAAGAAATATCCGAACATTCGTTCATATATTGGAAAAAGTACAATTAATAAAGGTAAAATTATTCGATTTAGTATTGCCAATGACGGATTTCATGGAATGATATTTAAAAAATCAGGAGGAACTGTTTATATTGATCCTTATACCGTAAACACTAATAATTATATAGTTTACAATAAAAAAAGCTTACCTCAAATAACTTTTTTTGAATGTAGATTTGATGAGTTTGATTCTCCTAAATTAAACACTTCTAAAAATGATTATAGTTCAAGAACAACAAATGCAAACGATGGTAATTTACGAACTTATAGATTAGCTATTGCAACTACTGGAGAATATGCACAATATCAACTAAATTATCAAGGAATATCTTCAAATGCAACAGATGCAGAAAAAAAAGCTGCAGTTTTATCGGCTATAAATACAACAATGACTAGGGTTAATGGCCTTTATGAACGGGATATATCGTTAACTATGGTTTTAGTAGCCAACGAAACGGATGTTATTTTTTTGGATGGAACTACAGATCCTTTTACTAATAATGATGGAAATACTTTAATTAATGAAAGCCAAACAGTAATAGATAATGTTATTGGCTTAACTAATTATGATATAGGCCATACTTTTTCTACAGGCGGAGGTGGTTTAGCTCAACTGAATTCACCATGTACTAACAGCAAAGCTAGAGGAATAACGGGTTCAAGCAATCCTATTGGTGACGCTTATGATATAGATTTTGTTGCCCATGAAATGGGACACCAATTTGGAGCACACCATACTTTTAATGGAGATGCAGGGAGTTGTTCTGGAAACCTAAATAATGCAACAGCAGTAGAACCCGGAAGCGGTTCCACTATTATGGCTTACGCAGGTATTTGCACTCCACAAAATGTGCAAACTAATAGTGATGACTATTTTCATTTAGTGAGTATCAGAGAAATATGGGCTAATATTTCAGTGGGAAATAGCAGTACTTGTGGCACTATTACTGCAACAGGAAATAATGTGCCAGTAGTAAATACTTTAAATAATTATTCTATTCCTATTTCAACTCCATTTGTATTAACAGCAAATGCTTCTGATTCTGATGGAGATATCCTAACTTATACTTGGGAACAACTAAATGGAAGTAGCGTTACTAATTATCCGCTAGCTTCAACCGATGTGAGTGGCCCAGATTTTAGATCAGTAGGCCCTAGTACTTCACCAAAAAGATATTTTCCAGATCAAAATACGGTTGTAGCAGGTAATTTATCTAATGAATGGGAAGTTTTACCATCGGTAACAAGAACCATGAAATTTGGAGTTAATGTGAGAGATAATAATCCTGTTGGAGCTCAAACGGCTAGTCAAGAAAATGTATTATCTTTTGATGTAAATTCAGGGCCATTTAAAGTAACTTCTCAAAATACAGCTACAACTTGGGCAGCAGGAACTTCAGAAATAATTACTTGGGATGTTGCAAATACTGATATAGCACCAGTTAGTTGTTCTTTTGTTAATATTAAATTATCTACTGATGGAGGTTTTACGTATCCTACTCTATTAGCTTCAAACATTCCAAATAACGGATCTTCTACTATTGTAGTTCCCAATATTACTACTATAAAAGCAAGGATTATAGTTGAAAGTACAAATAATGTCTTTTATGCCATGAATACTGTTGATATTGCTATTCAGGCATCTGAATTTATTATGAATTTTAATAGTATCTCAAATTCAGTATGTTCTCCTAACAATGCCGTTTACAATTTCACCTATAATACGTTTAATGGTTTTAATGAAACTACCACTTTTTCAGCAACAGGAAATCCAGCTGGTACAACTATTAGTTTTAATCCAACATCTGCAATTGTTGATGGTACCACGGTTCAAATAACAGTTTCTGGAATAACCGATGCTAATTTAGGAAATTCAGAAATAGCAGTTACAGGAACATCAACTTCAACTACAAAAATTACAGCAGTAAGTTTAAATGTATTTACCAATACCATTACGGCTCCAACTTTAAATAATCCAGTTAATAATGATGTAGGAGTTTTAAAACCATATCTATTAAATTGGAATAATGATGTAAATGCTTCAAGCTATAATATTGAAATTTCAACCGATAATACTTTTGCATCAACTACTGAAACTAATACTATAAACATAAATTTATACTCTCCACAACTATTAATGCCAAATACTTTATATTATTGGAGGGTTAAAGCAATAAACAATTGTAATCAAAGTAGTTATTCATCTATTTTTAATTTCACTACAGCAAACGAAGTTTGTGATACGTCAACTGCAACTGATACACCTTTGTCAATTCCAGATAACAACTCTACAGGAGCAAGTTCTGTAATCAATATTTCTCAAAATAAAATAATTACTGATGTTAATGTAACCGTAAATATTACGCATCCTTATGATGAAGATTTGGCACTTACATTAACAAGCCCAGAAGGTACTTCTATTATATTATCTTCAGGTAATGGAGGCAATGGTGTTAATTATACAAATACGGTTTTTGATGATAGTGGTGTAACGGCAATTAACTTAGGAATAGCTCCTTTTACAGGAGTATTTAAACCTCAAGTAGATTTATCTACATTTAACAATCAAGGATCTAAAGGAAATTGGATTTTAAAAGTTGTAGATTCAGGAGCTGCAGATATTGGAACTATTGATAATTGGAGTCTTGAAATTTGTGGAGTTCCAAGTGTATTCTCATTACCTACGGATAATTTCAATATCCAGGTAACTAGTGAAACTTGTCCAAACAAAAATAATGGACAATTAAATATTACTGCAAATGAAACTCATAATTATGTAGTAAACATTACAGGAACTAACACTAGTTTTTCCGATACACAAAATTTTACCAATAGCTATCTATTTGAAAACTTAGCCCCTGATATTTATAGTATTTGTATAACAGTAACAGGAGAAAACTACCAGCAATGTTTTGTAGTTGAAGTACTTGAAGGAATCACGGTTTCAGGAAAATCAAGTGTAAAAGCAAACAAAGCAACAGTTGAAATAGAACAAGGCACTGCACCTTATAAAGTATTTGTTAACGGAAAGGAAGTTTTAGACACCAATGCTCCTGTATTTACTGTAAATGTAAAACATGGTGATTTACTAGAAGTAAAAACAGCAAAAACCTGTGAAGGAGTATATTCAAAAGCAATTGAGTTGTTGAACGATTTTGTAGTATATCCAAATCCAAGTACAGGTATTTTTGAAATAGCAATGCCAATAGCAGAAAAACAGGTAATAATTTCAATATACAACATACAATCACAATTAATAAGTCAAAGAAGTTATCCTGTAAATTATGGTAAAGTAAACTTAGATATAAGCAATCAACCAACAGGAATATATATTGCAAAAGTGCATTTAAACAAACCTGTGGTATTGAAAATTATAAAGAGGTAGGTTTAGTTAGATTTTCTATTTTGTAGTAATTTATATTATTTAAAAGAATGTACTTTTATAAGATTAGTGCAACTTTAAATACTTGATTATTCCGCCTAATTTTCTATTGTTATTTCAATTTTTAGTTGTTACGTGTAGTTATTATTCGGTCATTCTTTTTTTTAAATCCATTCTTCTCTCGTGTAAAATTCTCGTAATTTCAATGTAGTTTTTATTTAAAGTTTTGTAGAATATAATATGTCGATTCATTTTCATTCCGAGTGGATTTTGAGTAATTCTCCCATATTTTTTCCTAAATAATAGATTGTTCGCAATTTCTTGACAATTTGAAATAAGTGATTCGTAATATTTGTCCGCCCGCCTTTCCGACCAAACTTTAAATGTATAATCCCAAATTTTCGATAAATCCTTAATGGCTTTATTGGTCAATTTAAATTTAGCTATTTAAGATTTTCTTTGCTTTTGACCTAAGGATTTACTTTAAATAACTGAAAATCAAAATGTCATTGCGAAAATTATAAACGTAGTGCTATAATTTGAAGTAATCTTTTCATAAAAATGAGATTGCTTCCTTATTCCGCTTTGCTTCATTCATCGCAATGACGTAGCTTGTTGATTTTCTGTACACAATTTGTTTTCTTACATCGAACTCAGGTTTTTAGAGATTCAAGATGTTTTCTAGGGTCGAAGTCGTGTGCAATTCCACTATCAATTCTGTCCTGAATTTCGTTTCTCAATGCAATAACTTTACTCTCTTCCAATAATCTTAATCCTGCTCGTATAACTTCACTTACATTTTTAAATCTACCTTCTCTTATTCGGCTTTTAACAAATTGGTCAAAATAATTTTTAAGTGATGTTGATGTATTTTTATTCATTTTGAGTAAATTTTCCTCATTTGTTCTCTAATTATTCATAAAAAAAACCTCCCAATTGGGAGGTTTTTAATATAAAATTAACTTGTGTGTTTAGTTATTTAAAACCCAAACACCACCTGTTTTAATAACACTCATTGTTTTCGTATTAAGACCATTGTCATAAAGTAGATATGTGAAAACATATTTTTGTCCTTCTGCTGCTGTAGGATCTATGTGATCAGCTAGAATTCCCATAGCTTGTAATAATTGATCTGAAGTCCAATTATAATCAAAATCGCCATAATTAGCAAGATTAGGTAAACTAACATTAGCAAAATCAGCATTTCCTGTCAATTGTTCTGATATATAAACATAATCATCACTAGTTAAGGTATATTTAATAGTGTTATCAGGCACCCATTTTATACCATCATGACCAAATTGTAAAGTAGTACTAATAGTAGATTGATAAGCTGTCCAAGCACCATCCATAAAAGTGTATAAATTACCTCTTGTTTGAGCAGAACCTGAATAATATTTATAAAGAACTTTCATAGTATCTCCATCTGCAGCATATGGGTATTTTATTCCTAAAAATGTTGTTACATAAGTGTCAATATCCATTGAACTATCAAAATTATTGTATTTTCCTGGTTGACCTGAAGCTGTTCCCATAGCATCATAATCTTCAGTTGTTAAAGCATAAATATCTGTTGCTTCAGTCCAAGTTCCACCTGAATATTTATAATAACTATTATATGATTCTTTAGTTCCTATTACTTCATCTTCAAATGGACCATTACTCATAATTGATGACCAAGAATTTGCAACACGTATACCATCTAACGTTGCTGTAGGAATATTACTTGATTGGCGAATTGCGACTGCTGAAATTGATGTTCCTGAAGTGCCAGTATTAGATGCTTCTGGTGTTCCAGGTTCTGTAGTTTTAGCAGTTGTTAGTACATATAAATTAGAGATACCCGTTGCAATATCGTAAGATGATACTAAAAGATACGTAGTATTTAAATCAAAAGGAGTAGTACCATAAGTCAACGAACTTGAACTAGCACCAATTCCAAATAAAATTTTACCAGAACCATTATCCTTAGCTCCAACTCTAGCTCTAAATTGAGCATAAGGCTGAGTATTAGCAGCTTCCATTATATGGAAAAAATAATTTCCAGAACCTACTGCACTTAAATTAACTAAAGCACTTGCATATACTTTTCCTGAAGTTATAGTGGTAAACGCACTATTTACATCTTCACTACTTGAACTATTTATTGTTATAGAACCACCTACGTTAGAAGAAGGGTAATCTACCATAGATAAACTTGTAGTAATATATCCCACTTTTGTACTTCCAGAGTGAGCTGTCCAATTAGTTGAAATGGTCGTTAAATCTCCTGCAGTTGCTCCATAATCAAAATTTTCCTCAAGAGAAACAGAAGGAGTTAATACATAGGCACTTCCCGTAAATTGGTAATAATTTGCATTCGCATAAGTTCCTTCTGAAGGAGAACTAATATTATCAGTAAGAATTCCTGGTAAAAAATCTCCAGGAGTTGCATCGAATTGAAATCCTAATAAATTACTTCCACTTAAAGTGTAATCAGCTTGTGTTAATTTATAATCTTTTGTATTAAAAGCTTTTCCAATATATAATTGGAAACCTAATAAAGCTGAAGAACCTTTACCCCATACAGGGTATTTTTCAGATAAAAAAGCAGGAAGCATTGTTTTAGCATCATCTTCAGAGCTAAAGCTTCCATAACTTAAATTTAAAGCATCATAATCATCAGTAGTAAGCGTATAAACTACATCACCAGTAATTACTTCTTGTTGGGCATCTATGGCGGTATAAATATCGTCCATTGGGTTACAGGCTGTAAATAACAACCCCAATCCCATTATTAAATAAATTAATTTTTTCATGATTATATATTTTTAAAATTTAATTTTAGCACTTACGTTAAAAGTTCTTCCAAATCCAAACCAAACAACAGCCGCTTCAGAAGATGAAGGAGCAATATAATCAGTATCTCCAAGTTGTCCTTGACCAGATCCATCTTGTGCTACAGGAATATATTGTGTATTGAAAACGTTATTCATTCTACCAATAACAGTAGCATCTAAATCTCCAATTTTAAATCCATATCTAATGCTTGCATCAAATGTTCCATAATCAGGCATTTTCCAAGGTTGTTGAGTTAGAGTGCTATCATTTCTACCATCAGGACTGTATCTAGCATATAAATCTGCATAGTAGTTATAATCTACAGTAAAATGCGTTTTTTCCATAAGTTCATAATCAAAACCTAAAGCTGCTGTTGTTTGTGCAGAACCACCAACTCTTAATCCTTTAATGTATAAATTGTATGGATTTCCAACAGGCTGTTGTTGCTCATCAAAAACTTGAACATTTTCAACATTACTATCCCATTTCCAATCACCTAAAGATAACATACCTGTAGCAGTGAACTTAGTAGATGGTTTATAGGTAAAATCGAATTCAATACCTTGGTGAAGTGCATTAATACCAGTTAAATTTACAAAATAGGTAGTGTTTACCCCTGAGCCTGCAAAAGTTTCCCCTTGAAAAGCTTTGGTAAAAGATCTGTCATTCCATTGAGTTCTATAAATGTTAATATTAGCGGCAAATTTTTCACCTCTTAAGCCATAACCTAATTCAGCACTAAATATTTTTTCATTCGTAGCATTTGCATTAATATGCTCATTATCATAATTTAAGAAAACAGCATTAAAAAGAGGTGCTTTTTCAAAGTAACCAATATTAGCAAAAACATTTTGTGTTGCTGTAAAGTTGTAGTTAGCACCACCTTTTATACTATATCCTCCAAAGTTATATTTATCTGTTTTTTGTAAAGGGTCACTATCTAAATAATTGAAATAATCAATTCTTTGGTAAGAAGTGTTAGAAGCAGCTGCAGAAATGAATGCATTAAAATCTTCTTTGTTATATTCTAATTGTGTGAATAATCCAGCCCATCCCACTTTGCCATCATTATGATAATCACGTTTGTCACCAACTTTTAAAATAGCGTTTGGATTGTTAACATTTGCGTTGCCAAGTGCGTAATCAGCACCTAATAAATCGGTTACTTCTGAGAAGTGGTTTCCTGTATAAGTTCTTAAATCAATACCTGCAATTAAATCAAGATGATCATTTAATTCAGTTTTAAAAGTAGATAATGCACCATACCAACTATGGTCATTTCTTGAAGCTCTTAAATAAGAGATTGCACCAAGTGCACCATTTGCTTCGTTTAAAGCAACAATTTTATCTAAATCCATTGGTTGATCAGAACCACCTATACGATATTGGTTAAATAAGCCAATATCACCAGCAGTACCACCGCCACCACCTGTTCCCCAAGAAGCATATAATGCAGTAGATAAACTTGATTTATCACTAATAGTCCAGTAATCATTTAATGAAGTTTGTGATTTATGATAGAAATTGTCTTCTACATGCACTACTTGACCATTTTTATATCCCCAATCTGGGTTAAATTTAATTCCACTTTGAGCATTTCTATAAGTAGCAATACTGCTTTTATTTTGGCGTTGACCATGTCTTTGTGGAGCACCAAATGAGGTAATAGCTATTTTGTGATTTTCAGATAGTTGTTTAGAAATATTTATAAAATAACTCATGCCTTTAAATTCGGTGCCATCAACATAACCATCTCCAGTAGTTTTAGATGCAGCTACAGTAACAGCAAATCCGCTATCTAATAATCCAGTAGATAAAGTAACTCCAGTTTTTAGGTAATTATCATTCCCAAGAGCTGTAAATACGTTTCCGCCTTTTTCAACATCAGTAGTTTTAGTTAAAATGTTAACCGTACCACCAATTGAAGGTACAGCTACTTTAGAAGCTCCTAAACCACGTTGAACTTGCATAGCACTAGTAACATCACTTAAACCAGCCCAGTTACTCCAGTAAACTCTACCATTTTCCATATCATTAACAGGAACGCCATTAATTAAAACTGCTACATTTTCAGAGTTAAACCCTCTTAAAGTTAAGCCGCCATCACCGAAACCACCACCTTCTTTGGTAGCATAAACCCCAGGAGTAGATTTTAAAATTTCAGGAAATTCTTGAGATCCTAATTTGTTTTCAATAACATCAGCTTTTATTGTTGATACAGCAACTGGTGTTTTTCTGTCAATGGCAAAAGATGTTGCAGTAATTACAATTTCACTTAATGCTTGTGCAGAAGGTTTTAAAGATATTGTTCCAAAATCTTTACTTCCACTAAATGTAAATGATTTAGTTTCGTAACCAACAAAGGAAACAACAATAGTACCATTAGAAACTTTAGTTTCTAATGTAAATTTTCCATCAAAATCTGATGAAGTTCCGCTTGTAGTACCTTGAAGAACTACTGCGGCACCTGGTAGAGGTTGATTTGTTTCATCAACTAAAGTACCAGTAAGTTTGGTTTGACCAAAAATGATAGAAGTAGAAACTAAAAGTACTACTACTAACCAATTTTTTAAATTTCTCATTGTGTAATTTTAATTTGAATTAAATGTTTGTGCAAAAATGCAAATATTAATTGATTTGTCTTTTAATTAATTGTTAAATTTTAACAAAAAATTAAGACTTTTAAAAGTATAAAAAATCATTGGAAAAATAGATACTTATCCTGTTAAAAATTTACACTTTTATTAACAGATGTTAATTTAGAAAATAGGTTGCTTATTTTAAAGCTAAAAAATTAGTTTTGTGTCATATTTCATATTTATACGTCATACTGAACTTGTTTCAGTATCTCACAGTTTTGACAATCACCGAATTATATTAATGAGACACTGAAACAAGCCCGACTGCTGCTGGCAGGTTCAGGGTGACGAACATTTTATAATTAATTACGGATTCAAAATTATTTTTTTCGAAGAAATTTATTTGCTAATTCTTTACCTAGCTCAACTCCAAATTGATCAAAACTAAAAATATTCCAGATAATACCTTGTACAAATATTTTGTGTTCATAAAATGCAATCAAACTTCCTAGTGTTTTTGGAGTTAATTTCTTAATTAAGATTGATGTACTTGGTTTGTTTCCTTCAAAAACTTTAAAAGGTAACAGTTTATTAATTTTTTCAATATTTCCATTCGTTTTTAAATCTAAATGTACTTCTTGTTTCGTTTTTCCTTCAGCTAATGCTTGTGTTTGAGCAAAGAAGTTTGCCATTAATTTTTGATGATGTTCTTTGTTTCCGTAAAGCGATTCTTTAAAACCAATAAAATCTGCTGGAATTAATTTTGTACCTTGATGAATTAATTGCATAAAGGCATGTTGCCCGTTGGTACCTGTGCTTCCCCAAATAATATTAGCAGTTTGGTAGTTAACTCGATTACCATTTCTATCTACACTTTTACCATTACTTTCCATAATGGCTTGTTGTAAGTAGGTAGGTAATTTATTTAAGTATTGTGTATATGGTAAAATGACTTCGGTTTCTGCATTAAAAAAGTTAGTGTACCAAATGCCGATTAAACTTGCAATTACGGGTGCATTATCTTTAAAAGGAGTATTTTTAAAATGTTCATCCATTTCATAAGCTCCATTTAGTAACTCTTTGAAATTATTAAAACCAACTGCTAAACAAATGGATAAACCAACTGCACTCCATAATGAAAATCTTCCTCCAACCCAATCCCACATTGGAAAAATATTTTCTTTATCAATTCCAAAATTTTTAACTGCTTTAATATTAGTGGAAACGGCAACAAAATGTTTTGCTACATCTTTTTCAGTTGCATTTTGTAAAAACCATTTTCTTATAGTAGTTGCATTAGTTAAGGTTTCTTGGGTTGTAAAGGTTTTTGAGACAATAACAAATAAGGTGGTTTCAGGATTTAAGTTTTTGATGATTTCTTGTACATGATCTCCATCAATATTGGATACAAAATGTACGTTTAATTGATTTTTATAATATTTTAAGGATTCCACTATCATATCAGGCCCTAAGTCTGAGCCTCCAATACCAATATTTACAACGTCAGTGATTGCTTTTCCTGTGTAACCTTTCCAATTTCCTAAAATTATTTTTTCACTAAAAATTTTCATTTTAGTTAATGCTTTTTTTATCTCAGGCATTATATTTTTACCATCAACTAAAATCGTAGAATCATTAGGATTACGTAAAGCTGTATGAAGCACAGTTCTATTTTCAGTCTGATTAATTTTTTCACCTGAAAAATAAGCATTTATAGCATTTTTTAAATCAGATTCTTCCGCTAAGTTTAAAAGGTTTTCTATTGTTTTTTCGGTAATTCTGTTTTTTGAAAAATCAAATTCAAAATCATTAAAGGTTATGGTGAATTTATTTTTTCTATCAGCATCATCCTTAAATAAATCTTTAAGTTGTTTGTTTTTAACTTCATTAAAATGAGAAATCAAATTTTTCCAAGCTGCAGTTTCAGTCGGATTTATATTTTTTAAAGCCATAATTTAGGTTTTAAGGTCTTTTTTATTTTGTTTTTAATTTGGATAAGTAATAGAATCTAATTCCTGTTTTAAAGGTTCAATAAATTTAAAATAGCCAGGTTTAATATCTTTTTTCATAGGTTTAGCAGCAGGTAATTTCTGTTTTAACGGATCTACTTGTCTGCCATTTTTCCAAAAACGATAACAAACATGTGGACCAGCTGCATGTCCTGTCATACCAACATAGCCAATAGTTTGACCTTGTTTTACTACCTGGCCGACTTTAACAGCTCTTCTAACCATATGTAAATATTGTGTAGTATAGGTACTGTTATGACGAATTTTTACGTAATTGCCATTACCACTTGTATAACTAGATTTAATAACGGTACCATTAGCGGTACTCATAATAGGAGTACCAATTGGAGCGGCAAAATCGGTTCCTTTATGAGGTTTAATTTTGTTACCATAATAAGCAATTCTTCTGCGTAAATTATAACGAGAAGTTATTCTGCTAAATTTTACTGGCATTTTTAAAAATTGTCTTCTTAAATTTGTTGCTTTATTATCAAAATAATCTGGAATATTTAAAGTGGAATCGGCTACAAATCTAAAAGCATAAAATGGTTCGCCACCATGTTCAAAGTATGTCGCTTTTACCTCTCCAATTCCAACAGGTATGGTGTCATTAATGTATAGTTGCTCGTAAATTAATTTGAATTTATCATTTTTTTGAAGTCTGGAAAAATCAATAGTCCAAGCGTAAATATCATCTGCCATTTTAGAAGTTAAATAGGAACTTAATCCTTGTTTATCCATAGCTTCTGATAAAGAAGTTTTTATTATTCCGGATGCTGTTTTAACAACGGTTTTTACCTTTTTTTTACCATTATAAGCGGTAATAATAGAATCTTTAAAATTTACAACAGTATATCTAACCTTTGAAGGTTTGTAGATAAAAATTTGTGCTTTTTCAAGTGAATCTTTAGAGGCTAAAATGGTATAAGGTGTTCCACTTTTTATTTTCCTTACATTAAAAGTATCTCTAATTTTGTTGACAATTTCAAGTACTTTTGGATAGTCAATATGATATTTATCTAATATTTCACTGAAATTTTCGCCAGATTTTATAGTATCATTAATGACTTTAAAATTATTTAAATTAAATCCATATTCATGAACTATTTTAGGTTTAACAGGCTGTTTTTTAATAGTAGGTTTGTCATTTTTACAAGCAGTTAGCAAACCAATTAAAAGAAATATAATTATTTTTTTCAAAAGAGTTTTTTTACAAATTAATTTTTAAAATAAAATCAAGATGCAAAAGTACAATTTAATTGTCAAAAATTATGTTAAAAGGATGGGCTAAACCTTTAAAAGAAACTAAATCTGCACGCAATGATCCTATAGCAAGAGCTGCTTTTATTTTAATAGGAATTTTATTTTCATCATCGGTTATCCAAACAGTAACACTTTCTTGTGCTTTAAAAACTCTTCCAGCTTGTACAATAGGTCTAAATTTTAAAGTTTTTACTTTGCCAAATTTTGTTTTTATAATTTCTATACCTAAAAAACGAAGTTTAAAATTGTTGATTTTTTGATCAAAAAATAATTTAAGTTCAATTTCTTCGCCTATGTTTAGTGTACTTAAATTCTGATTTCTTAAATAGTACAAAGAAGAAAGTATATCTTGAATATCGCTACTTATTGGGTATTTTTTTACCGTGTTGTGTTTATAATTTTTAACAGTGGCTTCTTTGTTGACGTGGTCAAAGGATATTTCCTTATTTTTAGTATAACCACCTTCATTAATTTTTCGGATAAATAAAAATGGTTTTAAAGACTTTTTATAAAAATAACTTTGATAATTGTCTCTTACTTTAAAAAATAAGCCAATTAACCCTGTAGTTTTTCCTTTTCCAATAATGTGATATGCTTCCTTTTTTTTATAAGTTACTTCTTTAACTTCAATAGTAGAAAAACCCGCATTTAAAAAATTACTATAACTCATTTTATATTTAAGCCATTCTCCATCTTTAAATGCTGTTTTATTAGCTGGAATTTCAAGTTGCTTAGTTTGACTAAATACAACAATTGAAAAAAAGAACAGAAGAAATGGTAGTTTTTTTATCATATACTTTTATTAGTAGTTTACTTTCGTATAAATTACAATTATTAAGCCAAAAATAATAAAAGCTTAACAAATAGAGTTAAGCTTTTATTAAAATCTTAGTTTTAATTATAAAGTTCCTCTCCGTTCTTGTTCTGCTTCAATAGACTCAAATAGTGCTTTAAAGTTTCCTTTTCCAAAAGATTGAGCACCTTTACGTTGAATTATTTCAAAGAAAAGCGTTGGTCTGTCTGAAACAGGTTTTGTAAATATTTGAAGTAAATAACCTTCGTCATCTCTATCAACCAAAATACCTAAATCTTTTAATTCGGCTAAATTTTCATCAATTTCACCAACTCTATCTAAAACAGTATCATAATAGGAGCCAGGAACATATAAAAATTCCACACCTCTTTCGGTCATTGACTTTACAGTTTCTAAAATATTATTGGTTGCAACTGCAATGTGTTGAACACCAGGACCGTTATTAAACTCTAAATATTCTTCAATTTGCGATTTTTTAAGTCCTTCAGCAGGTTCATTAATTGGGAATTTAACTCTGCCATTTCCATTGGTCATTACTTTACTCATTAAAGCTGTAAACTGGGTTGAAATATCTTTATCATCAAAAGTTATAAGGTTTGCAAAACCCATTGTTTTTTTATAAAATTTTGCCCAAACGTTCATTTCATTCCATCCAACGTTTCCTACCATATGATCAATATACCTTAGTCCAACATCGGCTGGGTTGTATAAAGATTCCCATTTTTCAAATTTTGGTAAAAATAATCCATTATAATTTTTTCGTTCTACAAAAATATGAACCGTATCTCCATAAGTATGAATTCCAGAGCGTACAATTTCTCCATTTTCAT
>NZ_JAKIUR010000042.1 GCF_021647475.1 Lutibacter sp. | reverse complement strand
AATCTATACACAATTATATTACCTGGTATAACACCAAAAGACTGCATTCTAGTTTAGGATACCTTTCTCCCCTAGAAATGGAAATAAAATTGAAAGGAATTATTAATAAAGTGGCTTAAGAAAATTGCCCCAAATTTAGTAGGTAGTCCATTGTTATTAAATTTTAACACAAAAAAAAGACGAACAATAATTTGTTCGCCTTTTTTTATTTTATGCCTTAATTTTAAATTTTATCTATTCATAGATATTAAAAACTCTTCATTAGATTTAGAATATTGAATTTTATCTTTAATAAATTCCATAGCTTCCACAGGATTCATATCCGCTAAGTATTTACGTAAAATCCACATACGTTGAACTGTTTTTGGTTCTAACAATAAATCATCTCTACGAGTGCTAGATTTAACTAAATCAATAGCAGGATAAATTCTTCGGTTGGAGATATTTCTATCTAACTGTAATTCCATATTACCCGTTCCTTTAAATTCTTCAAAAATCACTTCATCCATTTTTGAACCAGTTTCAGTTAAAGCGGTAGCAATAATAGATAATGAACCTCCATTTTCTATATTACGGGCAGCACCAAAAAAACGTTTTGGCTTATGTAATGCATTGGCATCAATACCACCAGATAATATTTTTCCTGAAGCTGGTGCAACGGTATTGTATGCTCTAGCCAAACGAGTAATGGAATCTAATAAAATAACTACATCATGTCCGCATTCTACCAAACGTTTTGCTTTTTCTAATACAATGTTAGCTACTCTAACGTGTTTATCTGCTGGTTCATCAAAAGTTGAAGCAACTACTTCGCCTCTAACGCTACGTTGCATATCAGTAACTTCTTCAGGACGTTCATCAATTAATAAAATTATTTGATAAATTTCTGGGTGATTAGATGCTATTGAATTTGCAATATCTTTGAGCAACATGGTTTTTCCCGTTTTTGGTTGGGAAACAATCATACCTCTTTGACCTTTACCAATAGGACAAAATAAATCGATAATTCGGGTAGAAAGTGTACTGTTTTTACCTGCTAAATTAAATTTTTCTTTTGGGAATAATGGTGTTAAGTGCTCAAATGAAACTCTATCTCTAACCACATTAGGATTTAATCCATTAATTTTAGAAACTCTAATTAAAGGGAAATATTTTTCACCTTCTTTTGGAGGTCTTACCACACCTTTAACAGTATCACCAGTTTTTAATCCAAATAATTTAATTTGAGATTGTGATAAATAAATATCATCAGGTGATGATAAATAATTATAATCGGATGATCTTAAAAAACCATAACCATCAGGCATCATTTCTAAAACACCTTCACTTTCAATAATACCGTCAAATTCATAATCTGGGTCTCTATAACGATTTCCATTATTTATGCGTTGACCTTTTTGTTGGTTTGGTTGTCTGTTTTTATGCTGTTGATTTTTTTGTTGATGATCAACTTGTTTTCTTGGTTGGTTTGTAACAGGATTTTTTTGAGAATTCTCATTTTGCTTTTGTGGCCTATCCTGATTTTTATTTTGTATTGGCTTATTTGGTTTCTTTGATTCTTCTTGAGAATTATTTTCAACCTTAACCTGAGTTTTTACAGTTTTCTCTTTTGTTGGTAAACTCTCATTTTGGACTTTATTTTCCAAAGGGTCTGCTGGCTTTTGAACAATTACTTTTTTTTGTTCAATAACTTTTTCAGGAGTTTTTAAATTAATAGCCAATTGGTTGTTCTCCTTTTTCTGAGGGTTAGAAGAACTTTTAGGCTTTTTAATAATTCGTTTTCTTTTGGGTTTGTTATCTAAAGAAGTAGTATCTTTTTTAATAACTTTGGTAGGAGCTGTAGCTTGAATATCTAAAATTAAATAGACTAAGTCTAATTTTTTTAAATGGCTGTACTTTTTTGCACCTATAGTTTTTGCAATTTCTTGCAACTCAACTAAGGTTTTCTCCTTCAATTGGGAAATTTCAAACATTATAATAAGTTATAATTTTAATTTGTATAAAAATCTTTTTAAATATCCTATATGCATTAAGGATTGATTTGTGAATAAATTTTGTGGTAAATAGTTTATTTTAGTTGTAGTTATGTATTTGTTAAATACGCAATGTTATGCAAATATATAAATTTATTTTATATAATTAATCTTTTATTTCTTTAAAAATAAACCGTATTTTTGTCAAACATTATTTTAAAATGATTCAAAGAATACAATCTGTTTATTTATTGCTTGCTACTTTTTTATCTGTAGGCTTAATTTTTTTAGTTTATTTATGGAAAAACTTGGCGGGAGATAAATTTTATGTTTTAGATGCTTTTGCTAGTAATAACTTGCTGTTAAAAAGTGTGACAATTTTATTTTTTGTCTCAGGTTTATTGTCCTTTATTGATATCTTTCTGTTTAAAAATAGAAAATTACAATTTGTAGTGGGACGAATTATTATTTTGATCAATTTTATTTTATTAGGTATTCTCGTATATTTTTCACAAAACTTATCTGGAGAAATTAAAATTTCTGAGAAAGGTATTGGGCTATTAATCCCTATTATAACTATAGTAGTTATCTCTTTAGCTAATAAAGCTATAAAAAAGGATGAAGAGCTTGTAAAATCTGTTGATAGATTACGTTAAACCTAACATCTTAGTATATTTAGTGCAATAAAAACCATTTCTATTAAGAAATGGTTTTTTATTATCACGGTTTACCGTGATTAAAAAAAATCACTATTTTTGGGTATAGTTAAGATTAATTATTTACATACTTTTGAAAAAGGGAAAATATTGAAAAAGATAAAAGTTCATATTGCAGATGATCATCA
The DNA here is from genome assembly GCF_021647475.1 of Lutibacter sp. Lineage (GTDB taxonomy): Bacteria > Bacteroidota > Bacteroidia > Flavobacteriales > Flavobacteriaceae > Lutibacter. Next base: position 20,632 of record NZ_JAKIUR010000042.1, on the reverse strand, counting down.
ACTTTTAATTGATGGTATAATAGCAGTGTTATCATCCGAAAAAAACATTGAAGTCGTTGGGCAATCCTTAAATGGTGAAGATGTAATTAATTGGTTTTATAATAATACTGCTGATATCTTAATTTTAGATATTAATATGCCAAAAATTGATGGTGTTGGCGTTCTGCAATATTTTTTTACGAAAAAGATAGACCAAAAAGTTATTGTTCTATCTAGTTATGATGATACTAAACTTATTAAAGAAGTTTTAAAAATTGGCACTAGTGGATTTTTAGCTAAAAATAGTGCAGCTGAAAACATTGTTGAAGCAATTAATACTGTTTATAGTGGAGAGCAATATTTTAGTAAAAGTATCCAAGATAAGTTAATTGCTACCTTTACCAAAAAATCCGTAAAAAATGGTAAAGAATCTAGTGAAAGTGCTTTTTTTAGTTCACTAACTCCACGTGAAATAGAAGTTTTAAAATTGATTGCAGAGCAGTATAATTCAAAAGAAATTAGTAAATTACTTCATATTAGCATAAACACAGTTGAAACACATCGGAAAAATTTAATTTCAAAATTAAATGTAAAAAATGTGGTTGGTTTAGCTATTTATGCAGTTAAAAACAATATTGTTTAATTTTCATTTTTAAATATAATGAAATTCGTAAAACGAGTATTTTTAGTTATTTTAATTGGATTATTTTTTATTGGTAATATTTCTGCAAAAAATTCAATTGAAGCTTTTCAAAATCCAATAAAATTAAAAAATCAAAAATTAAAACTTATTCAGAAATTAATTATCCAGAATAAAACCGAAGAAGCCATTCAACAATTGTATAAAGTAATTGATGAAGTAGAAGCAGAAAAGGACACCCTCGCCATTATTAATAGTCACAGAATGTTGGCAGATATTTTACGTGAAAATGGAAATTATAAAAAATCTAATTTAAGTTATAATTACATAATTCCGTTAATTAAAACCGACTATGAAACTTTACAGTACATCTATTTTAAAAAAGGAGGAAATTTTCAATTAGATGCAAAAGTAGATAGTGCTTTGGCAAACTACTTAAAAGCTGTTGAGCTAAATAAAAAAGTAGCACATAAAGAAGATTTAAAAGCTAAAATACATGCTAATTTAGCAGGTATTTACTATTTAAAAGAAGATTATGATAAGGCAATTGCTAATTCTAAAATTGCTGCAAATTATCAGAAGATACTTGGAAATAAAGAAATTGAAGCAGGTATTTTAAATAACTTAGGAAGTATTTACTATATGCAAGGTAAATATAAAGATGCACTTAAAATGTTTCAAAAAGTACTTTTATTGGTAGGAAATGGTAAAAATGAGTTGGATAAAAAAACGAGAAGATCTGCATTTATTAATATTGCCTATGCTTATAGTGGGTTAAACAATTATAAAAAAGCGTTTGAATTTCAAGATAAATATACCGTTATTGATGATTCCTTAAAGCGAGAATTAAAGTATAAGGAAATTGCTAAAATTTCATCAAAATATAAAGTTGCTAAAAAGGAAAAAGAAGCTGAAGTTGAAAAGTCTAAACGGTTAAAAGCAGAATTACTTTCTAAAGGATTAATTATAGCTTCTGTTTTATTATTGTTAGCTGTTTATGTGTTTTACAAGTTATATAAGCTTTCCAAAAAGAATTATATTCTTAAAATGGAACAGGAACAGTTGGTGAATAGAGCCAATATTGAAAAAATTAAAAGCGATGCTCAATCTAGAATTTTAGCAGCGACTTTAGATGGTAGATTGGAAGAGCGAAAACAAATAGCCTCAGTTTTACATGACAATGTAAGTGCTTTATTATCCGCAGCCAATTTACATTTGTTTGCCAGTAAAAAGCAATTAGGAGAAAATGCTCCAAAAGAAATTGATAAATCTCAAGCTATTATTTCAGATGCCTCAATTCTAATTAGGGATTTATCTCATAAGTTAATGTCTTCTACTTTATTAAAATTTGGATTAACAGCAGCGGTTCAAGATTTATGTGATAAAACTTCTAATTCTACCTTAAATATTAGTTCAAATTTAAAAAATATTACTCGTTTTAATCAAAATTTTGAAATTAAAATATTTAATATCATTACCGAGATGGTAAATAATATGTTAAAACATAGTAATGCTCAAAATGGAATGGTTAAACTTGAACAACTTAATGGTAAATTACAAGTAGTTGTTTTTGATGATGGTGTTGGATTTGATATTGATAAAATTAGAGGAAAGGATGGCGTTGGGCTTAGTCAAATTGAAGCAAGAATTCTTGTATTAGATGGAATCATTAATATTAAATCTTCAGAAGCTGGAACACGAATATTTATATCAGTACCAATAGTTTATTAATGTCTTTTAAATTCTATTATTTCTAAATTAGAAATTTTATCTTTATTTATTTGAAATCGTAGCATTGTTCTAACTTTGTGAAAACCATGTTTCCCGGCAGCTCCTGGATTTAAATGCAACATATTCAGTTTTTTATCATACATCACCTTTAAAATATGCGAATGACCACTAATAAATAATTTAGGAGGATTTAGTTGAATTTCTTTTCTAATTCTAGCATTATAATGATTTGGATAACCACCAATATGAGTTATCCAAACCGATACTTCTTCAATGTTAAATTTAGCATCTAAGGGATATTCTGCTCTAATAATATGATTATCAATATTACCATAAACAGCACGCAGAGGTTTAAGTTTTTTAATTGTATCAACTACCTCAATAGCACCAATATCTCCGGCATGCCAAACTTCATCACATTGTTTTACATACTTTAACATTTGCTTATCTATGTAGCTATGAGTATCTGATAAAAGAAGAATTTTTTTCATTTTATAATTAAAAATCAACTCACAAATATGCTGTATATTTGCAATTATACAAAAGTAACATTTCAGTTGAGATATTTTATTAAACTTGCATATAAAGGAACAAATTATCATGGTTGGCAATACCAACCAAATGCAATTACTATTCAAGAATTGGTTAATAAAACCTTGAGTACATTATTAAAACCTACTATTGATGTTGTTGGTGCCGGTAGGACCGATGCTGGTGTTCATGCAACTGAATTTTACGCACATTTTGATGTAAATAGTAAAATTAATACCGAAGAAGTTATCTATAAAGCCAATGCTATTTTACCCGATGATATTGTTATTTATAGTATTTTTAAAACGGATGATAATTTACACGCAAGGTTTGATGCAATTTCAAGAAGTTATGAATATCATATTTATTTAGGAAGAAATCCATTTAAGAATGATATTACTTGGCAATTAATTAAGAAAAGATTTAATATTGATATGATGAACGAAGCGGCAAAATTGATGTTTGATTATAAAAATTTTAAATGTTTTTCTCGTTCAAATACTGATGTTAAAACTTATAATTGTAAAATTTTAAATGCTGAATGGACTTTAGAAGGAAATAATCTAATTTTTAAAATAACAGCAAATCGATTTTTAAGAAACATGGTTAGGGCAGTTGTAGGAACGTTATTAGATGTTGGTGAAGAAAAAATAACTTTAGATGATTTTAAAAACATAATTGAAAGTAAAAATAGAAAGAATGCGGGATCTTCAGTTCCAGCAAAGGGATTATTTTTGACTAAAATAACTTATCCAAAAAACACAATAAATGAGTAAAAAAGTAACAGGAAAAGCTTTTGATATGCATATTTTTAAACGCTTAATGAGTTTTGCAAGTAAATATCGTATGCAATTTATTATAGGTATAGTTTCTGCTATTTTATTATCATTAGTTGCAGTGGCTCGTCCTATTTTATTACAAAAAATAGTACATATTTATTTTAAAAATAAAGATAAAGTTGGAATACTCAATTTTTCTTTATTGATGATTGTGTTTCTAATTGCTGAAGTTATATTACAATTCGTATTTATTTATAAAGTTAATTGGTTTGGTCAACATATAATTAGAGATATAAGAGTAGAACTTCAAAAACATATGTTAGGTTTTAAAATGACCTATTTTGATAATTCTTCTGTAGGTAAATTGGTAACACGCTTAGTATCTGATACTGAAACTATTGCTCAGTTTTTTGGACAAGGATTGTTTATGATTATCAGCGATTTATTAAAAATGATTGTGGTTGCAATAGTTATGCTTTGGATGAATTGGAAACTAGCCTTAATTGCATTTATTATTTTACCAATTTTAATTTATGCTACTAAAATATTTCAAATGGCAATAAAAAGTGCTTTTCAAGAAGTGAGAAAACAAGTAGCAAACCTAAATGGTTTTGTGCAAGAACGAGTTACAGGAATGAAAATTGTTCAGTTGTTTAACCGTGAAAAATTGGAATATGAAAATTTTGTAAAAATTAATGATTATCATAAAAAAGCACATATAAAAACGGTTTGGTATTATTCCATCTTTTTCCCTATTGCTGAAATTTTATCTTCTATTGCAGTAGGTTTAATGGTTTGGTACGGAGGATTGGATATTGTTAACTCAGGCACTACAAATGTTGGAGAAATTATTGCTTTTATAATGATGTCGCAAATGTTATTTCGACCGCTTCGTCAAATTGCAGATAAATTCAATACATTACAAATGGGAATGGTTGCTGGTAATCGGGTTTTTGAGGTGTTTGATACTGAAAGTTTAATTGAAAATAAAGGAAAAGTTGAAGCAAGTAGGTTTAGTGGAAATATATCTTTTAAAGAGGTTTATTTTAGCTATATTATAGGTGAAGAGGTACTTAAAGGAGTTTCATTTAATGTAAATGCTGGTGAAACTGTGGCGATTGTTGGAGCAACGGGAGCAGGAAAATCTACAATTATTAATTTAGTAAATAGGTTTTACGAAACAAATTCAGGAGAAATAACTATTGACCAAACTAATATAAAAGATTACGAACTAAAATCCTTAAGAAATCAAATTGCAGTGGTGTTACAAGATGTATTTTTATTTTCAGATTCTGTTTATAATAATATTGTTTTAAATGATTTGTCTATTAGTTTAAATGAAGTTAAAAAAGCAGCTAAAGAAATAGGAATTCACGATTTTATTATGAGTTTACCTAATAATTACAATTATAATGTAAAAGAACGGGGAGTTATGTTGTCTTCTGGGCAAAGACAATTAATTGCTTTTTTACGTGCTTATGTTAGTAAACCAAGTATTTTAATTTTGGATGAAGCAACTTCCTCTATAGATTCGTATTCTGAAAAATTAATTCAAAAAGCTTTAGATAAAATAACTCAACATCAAACCTCAATAATAATTGCTCATAGGTTAACAACGGTAAAAAAAGCCGACAGAATTATAGTGATGGATAAAGGAAAAATAGTTGAGCAAGGTTCACATTTACAATTGCTTCAAAAAAATGGCTATTATAGAACCTTATATAATATGCAATTTGCAAGTAACGTGGCCTAATTTAAATCATATCTAATAATTTCGACAAGTTCTTTGTTAGATTTAAATAGTACAAATTCACCATCGTTAAAGTAAGTTATTTTACTAGTTTCTTCGGAAACTACTAAACATAAGGCATCGGTTTTTTCGGTAATTCCTACAGCTGCTCTGTGTCTTAATCCAAAATGAGCAGGTAGCTGTTTTTGTGAAAGCGGTAATACAATACGAGTAGCTATAATCAAATTTTCTTTAATAATAACGGCACCATCATGCAATGGACTATTTTTGTAAAAAATGCTTTCTAAAATTGGTTTATTTACTTCTGCACTCATAGCGTCCCCAGTTGATTTTACAAAATCCAGACTCTGATTTCTTTCTAAAACAATAATTGCTCCCATTTTTTTATCGGCTAAATATTCGCAGGCTGAAATTATTGATTCAACATCCATAGGATTTATAATTTCACTTTGCAAAAATTTTAATTGTTTTAAAAAATTGCGCCGATGTGTAAAATTAGTAGAACCAAGCATTAATAAAAATTTTCTTACTTCAGGTTGAAAAACTATTAAAATAGCAATTGCTCCAACACTAATTAATGTGCCTAGTAAACCACTTAACATTTCCATGTGTAAGGCTTGCGTAATTTTCCAAATTAAAACCACTAAAGTTATTCCAATAAAAATATTAATAGCTACAGTTCCTTTTAATAATTTATATATATAATATAATAAAATTGCAACCAGTAGTATGTCTAAAGCATTTAGGAAAGAAAAGTCTAAAAAATCTAACATGGAGCTTGTTTTTGTAAAAATAGAAAAAGTTATGATAATAAATGGCTAATTGCAATTGCAATTTGGAACTTTATTTTTATTAAACACAAACATTTTATAATCTACTTTAATTTCAGGTAATTTAAGGTTGTTTACTAAAGTTAGATAATTTAAAAAATCTTGATATAATAAATCGTCACTAAAATTCAAATGTAATAAGGTCATTTTATTTTCTGATGAGAAATCAATAAACTCTAATAGTATTTTTTTAAATTTTTCCTTATTAATTTTTGCATCGTTTAAAAAAATGGAATTTTTGTTAAATGTTAAATTGATGTTATTGAAATTAATATATTTTTCAGGATTTTTTTTAATTTCATATTTTGATAATAAACTATCGGTAATAAATGAAATGGAATCGAATTTTATAAAAGATAATTTTTTTGAAATAGTATCAGAATAACTAAAATAATCATGCATCCCTTTTTTTGAATGTACTGAGTTTGCATGTTTAAACTTTATTTTTTTTAATGATGTAATAAAAGTTTTTAAAGGTAATCTCCGGTCTATATTGTAAATCCAATGTGTTGTTGCAATGGTATTTTTTTTATTAATTTCTACTAAAGTATCTTTACCTTTTACATTGAAAAACATCCATATTTCAGAGTGGTTATAAATTACCTCTTCAAAACCTTTGTTTGGTAATGTAGGTATTTTTACTTCTTTTTTTTGACAGCTAAAAAAGCTAACTAAAATAAGTAGGATTATTATTTTCTTCATGAATTTTCTTTTAACAAATTTACAATTTTAATGCATTCTTTGGCTTCTTTTACATCATGTACACGTAAAATGTTTGCTCCATTTAATAAAGCAATTGTGTTTGCAGAGGTAGTTGCATTTAATGCAGATTCTGGGTTAATTTCCAGCGGTTTATAAAGCATTGATTTTCGAGAAATTCCAACTAAACTAGGAACCTCTAAGTTTTTAAATAGTTCCAAATGCTTTAGAAGTTGATAATTATGAGATAAGGATTTTCCAAAACCAAAACCTACATCCGTAATAATATCGTTAACGCCTAGCTTTCTAAGTTGTGCAATTTTATTAGAGAAATAGAAAAGTAATTCTTGCACCACATTATCATAAGTTGGGTTTAATTGCATATTTACGGGAATTCCTTGCATATGCATTATGATGTATGGAACTTGTAATTCAGCAATTGTCCTAAACATATTTTTATCTAAACTTCCTGCAGAAATATCATTTATAATGGCAGCACCATTTAATACGCATTGTTTAGCAACTTCACTTCTAAAAGTATCTATAGAAATTATTATTTTAGGAAATGTTTTTACTAAAGTCTTAATTATAGGTAAAATGCGTTCTAATTCTTCTTTCTCTGAAATTGGTTTAGCTCCGGGTTTTGAAGAATAAGCACCAATATCAATAAAAGTAGCATCTTCTAAAAGCATTTTTTCTACATGTTTTATAATTTCTTTTTCAGAGGAATATTTTCCACCATCAAAAAAAGAATTGGGTGTAATGTTCAAAATTCCCATAACTTTTGGAGAAGATAAATCCACCAAATTTCCTTTGCAATTTATACTGTACATTAACTTACTATTTTATTGATTACTTTGGTAATTTTTGGAGCTTTGTAAGTATTCATTTTAGTAATTAATTCTTCTACAGAATCAGCCGTAATTAACATATTTTTATTAGATTCTTTTAAATAACCTTCAGCAACCATAACGGCTAATTGTTTAATTAAATGATTAAAAAAGCCATTGGTATTTAAAATACCTACAGGTTTTTGCTCAATACCTAACTGACTTAATGTAAGTGCTTCAAAAATTTCATCTAACGTTCCAAATCCTCCTGGTAAGGCAATATAACCATCTACTAATTTGCTAATGGTAACTTTACGATCGCTCATTGTTTTAGTCACAATCATTTCAGAAATATTTGAATGAGCAACTTCTTCATGACGAAGTAACCCCGGAATTACCCCAATAACTTCACCGTTTTTTTTCAATATAGAATCTGCTAAAGCTCCCATCATTCCAATTTTTCCTCCACCATATACTAAACTGATTTTATTATCAGCAAAATAGGTTCCTAATTTAATAGCATCATTTTTATAAACCTCACTAAATCCTAGGCTTGAGCCACAAAAAACGGCAATTTTCTTCATAATTAACAAGATGTTTTTTTATTCCTTAAATTTGTTCGAAATTTACGCAAATTAAAGTTACATGCAACAAACTTCAAAACAGTATAATCAGGTTGTTGAAAAATGCCGTTCCCTATACATTAATAAATTAAAAGATTATGGAAGTGCTTGGAGAATTCTACGTTTGCCGTCTCTTACTGACCAAATTTTTATTAAAGCACAACGGATAAGACAATTGCAAGAAAATATTACCCGAAAAGTAGATGAAGGTGAGGTATCTGAATTTATGGGTATTATTAATTATTCGGTTATGGCTTTGATTCAGCTAGAGAAAGGAATTGCTGAACAACCAGATTTAACTAATGAAGAAGCTATTAAATTGTACGATAAGCATATAAAAATCACGAAGCAATTAATGGAGAATAAAAATCATGATTATGGAGAAGCTTGGCGGGAAATGCGTGTAAGTTCATTAACCGATTTAATTTTGCAGAAGTTATTGCGAGTTAAACAAATTGAAAATAATAAGGGTAAAACGTTAGTTTCAGAAGGTATAGATGCTAATTATCAAGATATGATAAATTATGCTATTTTTGCCTTAATTCATTTAAAAGAAAATAATTAATGAAAATTTTAATCCAAATTGCTAGGGTACTAATAGGCGTAACATTTATTTTTTCGGGATTTGTAAAAATGGTAGATCCGTTAGGTACCAGTTATAAATTGCAGGAATATTTAAGTGCAGATGTGTTAAACATAGAAAGTTTAATTCATTACGCTTTACCATTAGCAGTTTTTTTAATTTTTATTGAATTTTTTCTGGGCGTATTATTATTAATCGGGTATTATCCTAAAATTACAGTTTGGAGTTTATTACTCTTAATTTTATTCTTTTTGTTTTTAACTTGGTACTCAGCATATTACAATAAAGTTACAGATTGCGGTTGTTTTGGTGATGCCATAACTTTAACGCCTTGGCAAACTTTTTATAAAAATGTATTCTTTTTAATATTAATTGTTTTTCTATTGTTTAAGGTAAAAGAAATAAAACCTATCGGTAGAATTTCATTATTGAATTGGATTGCTTTTTTATCACTTTTAGGAAGTTTTACGTTAATGTATCATGTATTATTACATTTACCAACTATTGATTTTAGACCTTATGCAGTTGGAAAAAATATTCCAGCTCAAATGCAATATGTTGGTGATGATTTTCCACCAGTTCATGATTTTTTATTAGAATCTAATAAAGGAGAAGATTTAACAAACAAAGTGTTAGAAGCTCCTAAAGTGCTTTTAGTGGTGATGAACTCTATTGAAAAAAGTAGAAAAGGAGGATTTAAAAATGTAAAAGTAATAACAGATAAAGCCTTGAAAGAAGGTTATTTAGTTTACGCATTGTCTTCTTCATTAAATGAAACATATCTAAAATATAAGCAAGAATATAATTTCAATTTTGAAATGTTATTTTGTGATGAAACCACATTAAAAACCATAATAAGAGCAAATCCAGGAATTGTAATTTTAAAAAATGGGACTGTAACAGGTAAGTGGAATGTAAGAGATATAGATGAAATTAATTTATAAAAAATGAAACAAGTTTTATTAGTTTTTCTTGGTGGAGGATTTGGAAGCGTTTCTAGGTATTTGCTAAGTAAATGGGTGAATAATTTTGATACTCATCTTCCTTATGGCACTATGTTGTCAAACGTTTTAGGAAGCTTGTTAATTGGTTTAATATTAGGTTATTTAGCTAAAACACCTCATTTATCTCAAAGTCAATCGTTACTTTTAGCTACCGGTTTTTGTGGAGGTTTTACTACTTTTTCCACTTTTGCTTACGAAAATCACATCTTTTTTAAAAATGGAGACTATCTTCATTTTTTCGCCTACACAACTAGTTCTTTATTGTTAGGTTTTACAGCAGTCTTTTTTGGCTTATACCTTTCAAAACTGCTATAATTTTCTAAAAATCAACTTTTTTTTAATTTCGATCATTATAAAATGATGGATAATTTAATATATAAATTATTTATCCCATAATAAAATGAGGGTTAAAATAAAAAATATATAATAATAAAATATTTACCCCTATAAAATTATGGGGTAAAAATATATAAATATACTTTTGACCGCATATAACCTATAAAATTATTTTATTATGAAGAAAATCGAAACAATTATTCGAAAATCAAAATTTGGTGAAGTAAAGGATGCATTACATCAAATTGAAGTCAATTTTTTTAGTTACTGGGACGTAACAGGAGTAGGCAATGAAAAACAAGGTCATGTGTATAGAGGTGTTAGTTATAGCACAAGCGATATTCAGCGTAGGTTTTTATCTATCGTAGTTTCAGATCCTTTTTTAGAAAAAACTGTAGCGGCAATTATAGAAACTGCTCATACAGGTAATGTTGGTGATGGTAAAATATTTGTTTCCGATGTTATAGAGTCTTATAGAATACGAACGGGTGAAAAAGGTGCAGATGCTCTTAAGTAAACATCAAAAATTAACTAATTAAAAAATATATTATGGATACTAACGCAGTATTAGATTTAATGTGGGTTGTAATTGCAGGGATTTTGGTGTTTTTTATGCAAGCTGGTTTTACACTAGTGGAAACGGGTTTTACTCGATCAAAAAATACTGGAAATATTATTATGAAAAATATTATGGATTTTTGTATTGGTAGTGTGGTTTTTTGGGCAATTGGCTACTCGTTAATGTACGGAGATTCTATTAGTTCATTTATTGGAACTCCTTCTTGGTTTTTTAGTAAACCAAACGAAATGCATAACTTGTTTTTTCAAACGGTATTTGCTGCTACTGCAGCAACAATTGTTTCAGGTGCAATTGCAGAACGAACCAAATTTTCAACATACTTGATTTTTTCACTTTTAATGACGCTTATTATTTATCCCATTTCAGGGCATTGGGTATGGCAAAGTGGAGGTTGGTTAGCTAAAATGGGCTTTACTGATTTTGCAGGTTCAAGTGTGGTACATTCTGTTGGTGGTTGGGCTGCATTAGTAGCTGCCATCATGGTGGGTCCTAGAATTGGGAAGTACACAAAAGGAAAATCAAATGCAATTCCTGGACACAATTTATTAATTGGTTCGTTGGGAGTGTTTATTCTTTGGTTTGGTTGGTTTGGATTTAATGGTGGTTCAGAATTAGCAATAAGTGGCGAACATGCAAATAATGTAGCTGATATTATCATCACTACTAATCTCGCTGGAGCTGCTGGAGCTTTAAGTGCCATGTTTGTTACTTGGATTGCTTATGGCAGACCTGATATTTCCATGACCTTAAATGGTATTTTAGCTGGTTTGGTAGCCGTTACTGCAGGTTGTGCTGCTGTTAGCCCAGCGGGAGCTTTAGCAATTGGAATTATAGCAGGAGTTGTGGTGGTTTTTTCAATTGACTTTATAGATAAAAAATTAAAAATTGATGACCCAGTTGGAGCTATATCAGTTCATGGAGTATCAGGAGCATTGGGAACTTTATTGGTAGGATTGTTTGCTACTGATGGTGGTTTATTTTATGGTGGAGGTTTCCATAAATTAGGTATTCAAGCTATTGGTGTATTTGCAATTGCAGCTTGGGCAATTACTATATCATTTATTGTATTATTCATTTTGAAAAAAACAATGGGATTAAGAGTTTCTAAAGAAGAAGAAGTTGATGGTTTAGATATTCACGAACATAAAGCAAATTGTTTTAATGAATAATAAGTATCAAATAATTATTAATTAAAAAATTGATTACCCGTAATTAATCATAAAATGTTCGTCACCATGGACCTGCTAGCAACAAGCGGGCTTGTTTCAGGTTGACGTATAAATATGAAATATGACACAAAACGGATATATATTATTAAAAAATAGAAGAAATGGAAAAAATAAAAAATTATATAGTAATATTCGCAGTTATAGGATTTGTCTCGAATATTTTTGCACAAGAAGTAACCAAATCAAAATCTACCTTTGACATAGGTGCTGATTTCGCAAGTCGATATGTTTGGCGAGGGTTAGAATTTTCAGATTCACCTGCTGTTCAACCTTATTTGGAATTTAAAATAGGAGATTTAACTCTAGGTGCATGGGCTTCATATGAAACAGGAGGACAAGTAGTTGGTCAAGAATTTGATATCTATGCAAGTTATGCTATTGGCCCTATTTCATTGGGATTTACAGATTATTCATTTCCTAGAGATTTAGCTTCTGCTGGTTATTTTATGATACAAAGGCATACAGGAGAGGCAACAATAAGTTTTGATGGTGTAAAAAAATTCCCTTTATCAATAATGATTGGTGTGAATGTTTATAATGATGATTCAAATTCGGTTTACACGGAATTAAAGTATCCATTTACGGTTGATTCTGTTAAATTAGAAGCGTTTGTTGCGGGTGGAAATGGAATTTATGCTACCAATACTAATTATAAGTTAACCAATTTTGGATTAACGGCTTCAAAAGATATAAAAATCACAGATTCATATAGTTTAGGAGTGTCTGCATCAGCAATTTTTAATCCTGATACAGATAATTCTTATTTAGTATTTACAATCTCTATTTAAAAATAAGATAAAGATTTAGTTAATTATTTTAAGTTATAGCCTATTCATAAATTTGCTGAATAGGCTTTTTGCTATTCTTTTTTAAATGCTTTTACACCAGCAAGTATTTTAATGTTTAAGCTGTTTGCTTTTGGTGGAATTGGACAGGAATATCGATGACTATAAGCACAATATGGGTTGTAGGCTTTATTGAAATCTATAATAATGGTTTTAGTGTTTTTTGACGGCAATTTTAAATCTATAAATCTACCACCTCCGTAGGTAGTTTTACCATTAGATAAATCGTTAAATGGTAAAAATAAATAATTATAAAATTCAGGATTCTGCATTAAATCTTGACTTTTGTACAAGCTTAAATTAAATTCTTTTCCATCTAATTGAAAAGTAGCAATAGCAAATTTTCTATATAATTGAATTTCTGTTGTAGTAGTTTGCATTTCCATTATTGGTGAATCAGGTGTTAATTTTAAAGTAGCTTCTACCTGATATTTTTTATCAATAGGAAAAAATTCTAAAGATTTGAATGTTTTTAAATCTTCTTTGGTTAACGGAGAGGTTTTTGGATTGTTATATTCAACATTTAATTCATATTGAAATTGTTTAATTTCATCAGAGTAACTTAGTTTTTTTTTATTACAACTTGCTATTCCAATAAATAAACAAGATAAAAGTATAATTTTTTTCATGGATAAAAATTTAATCAAAAATAAGAATTTTATATTTAGATTTAATTATAAAATAAATCAAAAATAAGCCGTAAAATATAGTTATAGATTATTGTAGTTTTACAAAATGATAAAAAAGACGGTAGCATCTTATCAAAATTCATTTAAAGGACTTTCAAAAGAAGTTTGGTGGCTTGCTTTAATAACCTTTATTAATAGGGCAGGAACCATGGTTTTGCCTTTTTTATCGTTGTATTTAACTGAAGATTTAAAATTTTCACTAGCACAAGTTGGAACTATTATGGTTTTTTTTGGAATGGGTTCTGTAATTGGTTCTTGGTTAGGAGGTAAGTTGACCGATAAAATAGGTTTTTATCCAGTTATGTTTTGGAGTTTACTAATTACAGGATTCTTATTTATAGGATTACAATATGTAACTACTTTTTATGGTTTTTCCTTAGCTATGTTTTTTACTATGCTTGTTGCAGATACTTTTAGACCAGCAATATTTGTATCTTTAAAAGCATATAGTAAACCAGAAAATCAAACTCGGTCTTTAACTTTAATACGATTGGCAATTAATTTAGGCTTTTCATTTGGACCTTTTTTAGGTGGATTAATTATTGCAACACTTTATTATCCGGGACTTTTTTGGGTTGATGGCATTACTTGTATTGTTGCTATTTTATTGATGCGAATTGTTTTGAAGAAGAAAGAAGCAGTTTTAAATAGAAATTTAGATGAACCTGAAAATAATGATATTTCTATTTTTAAAGATAAATCATATCTTATTTTTTTGGGAGTTATTTTTTTAATGGGATTCGTGTTTTTACAATTATTTACCACCATGCCGTTATATTATAAGTCAAGTCATGGTTTAAATGAAGTTGAAATAGGATTATTAATGTCCATTAACGGAATGCTAATCTTTATTTTAGAAATGCCTTTAATTCATAAAATAGAAAAATCAACTTTAAATAAATTAAAGATAATTACTTGGAGTTTGGTTTTATTTGCATTAAGTTTTTTTGCATTGAATTTATCAAATTGGATAGGAATTTTAATTATTAGTATGGTATTAATAACTTTTGGTGAAATGTTGGCATTTCCGTTTACTAATAATTTTGCTATGAATAGAGCTCCATCTGGTAAAGAAGGAAAATATTTAGCTATGTACACTATGGCATTTTCAATGGCTCATATTTTTAGTGCAAAAACAGGAATGGAAATAATAGAACGATTCAGCTTTGAAGCCAATTGGTATGTAATGGGAAGTTTAGGAATTGTAGCTGTTTTATTAATGATTTGGTTACAAAACACTTTGCAAAAAGAATCTAAAATAAATTAACCTTTCTGAATTTTTGAAATAATTTCCATAATATTTTTACTGTCTTTAGCAGCATTTACTTCCGAATTTTTATAAATAATTTTTCTATTTTTGTCTAAAACAAAAGTCCAGCGAGAAGCGGTTATTCCCCTGGTTAGTAAAAAATTATTTCCATTAAATGCTTTATTTATAGAACCACCTTTTGAAGTTGGAACTCCAAATTTATGTGCAATTTTACCATTAGCATCTGAAAGTAAGGTGAAATTTAAATGATACAATTCTTTAAAATGTTTTAAGTTTTTAACTTCATCACCGCTAATTCCAATGATGGTTACTCCCATTTTTTCTAATTTCGATTTATCATCTCTATAAGCACAAGCTTGTTTAGTGCAACCACTTGTCATTGCAGCAGGATAGAAGTAAACCACTAAAAACGGAGTATTTACTTCAGATGAATTCCAAAGTTTTCCATTATCATTTAAAGCAGAAAAATCACCAATTTTATCACCTTTTTCAGGTTGGCTTGTTTCTTGGGAAAAAATGTTGAAGTTAATGGTAATTATAGCAATTAATACGTAAAAATATTTCATTTTTTTAGTTTTAGTAGTATTTTGTAAAAGTAGATTATGTATATCTGTTTTTAGTCATATGGCTAACACGTCACCCTAAACCTGCTTGCCAACAGGCAAGTTTATTTTAGGGTATCACTTTATTATGTTGATTTACAATCATCATGAGATTCTGAAACAAGCCCGCCTGCTGCTGGCAGGTTCAGAATGACGGACATTATAAATTTATGAGATTTCACGAATATACAAAAATAGGTTTTAGCTGTTAAAATCAGTTAATAAAATTGTTAAAATTTCAAAAGCAGCTTTAGCTATTTTTGTTCTGCCTTAAATTTCTTTTGAGGTTAGTAGATAGTTTCATCTATTAGTAGCTGATAAAATAAGGGAATTATGGATATTTTTAAAGGTCAAAACCTTCTAGAGTTTAGTGAATACTTCAAAACGGATGATAATTGCAAATTATATTTAACATATATCAAATGGAAAAACAGATTTAGCTGCGTAAAATGTGGCAATAAAACGAGTCAGATTCGTAAGAATTTTGCACGCACTTTTAATTGTTTTTTGGGTTTAATTCCCCGACGCTCTGCGTCGAAATAAAAAAGGAATTTCCTATTTGATACCTCGTATGCTTGCGTCGAGGTAGTTCATTAAATGTAGTCATACAGAAACGGCATCAGCAAACACCTTATTCCATAAGGTAAAATTTGGATTACGTAAAGTATTTTTTATTTGTTTTGAGATGTCAACTACCACAAAAAGTTTGTCTGCAAGTTATATGGGCATTCGTTTTGGAGTAACATCGAAAATGCAATGATAACAACTAGACCAATGGAGAGGTTATCGTCCTTTATTCAAAGATTATAACATTACACAAATAGAAAGTAATAACGGAAAATACACACAATGATTCATCAAGTCAAATCTTGGATTAGGACAACCTATTCTTGGGTAAGTGATTTTTAATATAAACAGGTATTTAGATGAGTTTTGTTATCGTTTAAACATATCTAGAAGTAAAATAAATATCTTTAATAATTTGATTGAAAGGATGGTCAAATCAAATAAAATTTATCAAACTAAAATTATATATTCATAACTACTGACCTCAATTTTTCTTTAAGTTTAAAATATAAATAATTTTTAGCTACAATTTTTTTTAAATGATTATTTACTACATTTAACCAATATAATTTAAATTAAATTTTTCATCTAATATTTTACCTTTAACATGTTAAAAATAACTTTTATTAACACAGATTAATATGTTTCATATTGACATTCGTACCGCTTTTTTTGGCTATATAATCATTAACATTATAAGTGCGTTATTAATAGGCTCACTATATTTGCAGGTAAAAAAAAGATTTCCAAAATCATTTTTAATATTTCTGAGTTTTATAATGAGTTCCTCAGGAAATACACTTTTATTTTTTCGCAATAGTATCACCGAATGGGGTGTAATTGGAAATACCTTAGTGGTTTCTTCCACGGTTATACTATTGATAGGTTTAGAACAATTTGTGAATAAAAAAGGAATACAAATTCAAAACTACCTTTTGATTATTGTTTTTTTATTATCTCAATACTATTTTACCTTTTTTAAACCAGATATAAATGCGAGAAGTCTTATTCTTTCTGTAAGCTATTTGTTTTTAAGTTTTCAAATAGCTTGGTTAATGTTAATCAGAGTGCCTTTAAAAATGCGAAAAATAACAGAAGGGGTTGGTTTTGTTTTTTGTATTCTTTTTATTATTCAAGTAGGTCGTATTATTTTAATTAATTTTTTACAACAAAAAAATTTAAATTATTTTAATTTAGGTAATTCTGAAGCATTATTCATCTTTTCCTATCAAATTATATTGATAATGCTTGCGTATAGCATTTCGCTGATGTATACTAAAAGATTAATTAGAGATGTTGTAGGGCAAGAAAAGGAAATTTTAAGATTATCTGCTGAAAAAATTCAACTCGAATTAAACCTTAAGAAAAAGGAGCTTACTCAAAAGGAATTAAATATTGCGTCTTTAAGAGAGGTTAATAAAAATATAATATTTGAATTAAAAAATAATTTAGATAATCTCTCGGAGAAAAAAAATTCTGATATTCATAATTTTATTAGATCTCTAAATAATTTTCCATATAAATCAAAAATTTGGGAAGAGTTTGATGTTCGGTTTAAAGAGGTTAACAGTTACTTTTACACAAAACTACTTACAGATTATCCAATGTTGTCAGTCAATGAAATTAGAGTGGCATGTTTATTAAGCCAAAATTACAACACAAAAGAATTGGCAGAAATTTTGCATAGAAGTACTAAAACGATAGAAAATATTAGAGGAATATTAAGAAAGAAAATGAACCTACATAAAAATGAAAATCTTACGATGTTTTTGTACTCTCTCAAGTAATTTCATTCTTTTTATGGAATATTTTAAAATGGTTTATTTATAATAAACAAGTATTTCTATATCAACTATTTATTGAAATTTAAATTCACTACAATTTCCCACATTTTTGAACAATATTCTTTATAATAGAGTCAAATAAAAAGTAATAAAAACTAGATAAACGGGGCTATAAACGCAATAAAAAGCTATTTTTTTAATTATCGGGGGGTTTTCGGGGGCTGTAAAATCATTTGTTGAATAATGAGTTAAGTACATTTACATCTTTAAAACCCTATAATTATGCTAAAACAACTACTCCTGTTTTTAATTGTTTTTACAATTATTCAACAAATCAACTCCCAAAATACATCTTCTGAGCACTTGGTAAGATCAACCACAGGCGTTGCAGGCTCTTCAGAAAACATTTTAATAAATAATAAAGAGTACGTAATTCAACAAAGTATTGGGCAAACTAGTGCTATTGGTACTTATGAGAATAATAAGTATACCCTTCGACAGGGCTTTATCCAACCAAATGTGTTGGCAAAAATAATAGATAAGCTCATTCCGTTAGATTTAAAAGTTATAGTATATCCTAATCCTTTTGTGGAAAACATTTCCCTTTCTTTTACTGAAGAAATAAAAGATGATATTAGGGTATCAGTTTATGATTTATTGGGTCGTTTGCTATTCGTTAATAGCTATAAAGCAAATAAACACATCAACATAACACTGAAAGATTTGTCTGTAGCAAAATATATATTAAAGGTGAAAGCCAATAATAGGCAGTTCATAAAAACAATTATAAAAAAGTAACCGAATACATTTTAGGTTATTTAAAAACCTTTTTTTAATCAATAATTAACCATTCTTAAAATTTGTAAAATGAAAAAACTCACAATGCTATTGGTACTACTATTGTATGTAACCATTGGAACCGCTCAGCAACTCTATATTGAAGCCGGGAAAACCGTATCATCGTTTGATTACCATAATAATCAAGATCAAACACTAGACAATTTACAATCAACAACACATAGTTTTATGGCATTAGGTTATAAAGATCAACTATTTATAAAAAAGTTAAAAGGATCTTTAGGAATTGCCTATGCTGGATATGGTGCAATTGGAAGCGATAATGTTGTAGGAAATTTCATGGAATGGGATGTAAACTATTTAGAGTTTAACGCTGGACTTGATTATGAAATGTTCAATATTAAGAAAGCTGTTATTTATATAAAAGGAACAACTTCAGCTGGATTCTTAGTGAATGGGAATCAAACCCTTAATAATAAAGTCATTAATTTAAAGAAGGTAGCGGATTTTAACAAGACTGTTTTTAATTTAGGAATCGGACTTGGATTTTCGCACCCTATTTCAGAAAATCTTTCTTTTTACGCACAATATATGTATAGAAAAAGTTTAACTCTTAAAAGTGGAACTGTCAATAATGCAGATTTGGAAGAGTTAAAAATTATTAGCCACAACTTAAGTTTTGGCCTTTTAATTAATATTTCAGATAAATTTTAAATAATATAATTGAATCCCTAATACTTATAAATATGAAACGAATACTAACATTAGTGATATTTGTGTTTACCTTAATTCAAGGATACTCACAAACCAAAGGAATTAGTTACCAAGCGGTAATTTTAAATCCAA
This sequence comes from Lutibacter sp., assembly GCF_021647475.1. Taxonomy (GTDB): domain Bacteria; phylum Bacteroidota; class Bacteroidia; order Flavobacteriales; family Flavobacteriaceae; genus Lutibacter. Next base: position 1,107 of record NZ_JAKIUR010000042.1, on the reverse strand, counting down.
ATGAACAACAAATCCCAGGTGAAAATGCACAGGGAAATATATTAGCAAATAGCTCAGTTGTAATTCAATTTACAATAATTGACGCTTCAAGTAACGAAGAATATCAAGAATACCATGCCACAAGTACGGATAAATATGGCATGATAAATTTGCTTATTGGAGCAGGAACGGTTACAAGCTCTAATAACTTTTCTGATATTGTATGGGATGGAACTATAAAAAAATTACAAGTAGCCATTGATTTTTCAGGAAGCGGAAGTAATTTTACACCATTAAGTGAGCAAAATCTATCATATATGCCACAACCATTAAATGATACAGCAGTTCAATTAATTAATGATAACGCTACAGATATACTTGCTGAACAGGCTAGAGCAATTGCTGCAGAGCAGTTAAACGCAACAGATATATCAACATTTCAAGCGGGACAAACTACTCAAAATATAGCCATTGCTTTAAATACAGCTAAAACTGAAATTACACCTGCACAAGCCGCAACCATAGCCGCAACCAGTGGAACAAACACAGGTGATCAAGATATTTCAGGAATTGCGATCAATGCAACAGATATTTCAACATTACAAGCAGAGCAAACTACACAAAACACGGCGATAGCTATAAACACATCCAAAACAGGAATTACTCCTGCACAAGCAGCAATTATAGCCGCAACAAGTGGAACAAACACAGGAGACCAAGATATTTCAGGAATTGCGATCAATGCAACAGATATTTCAACATTACAAACAGAGCAAACTACACAAAATACGGCTATTGCATTGAACACCGCTAAAGTGAGTGATGTAAATCATGTAGCTTCTTCTACAACAGATAATTTAACAGAAGGCTCTACTAATTTATATTATACAGAAGCTAGAGTGTCTGCAAATACCGATGTTGTTGCAAATACAGCTAAGTCAGGAATTACTCCTGCACAAGCAGCAATTATAGCCGCAACCAGTGGAACAAACACAGGAGACCAAGATATTTCAGGAATTGCGATCAATGCAACAGATATTTCAACATTACAAGCAGAGCAAACTACACAAAACACGGCGATAGCTATAAACACATCCAAAACAGGAATTACTCCTGCACAAGCAGCAA
>NZ_JAKIUR010000005.1 GCF_021647475.1 Lutibacter sp. | reverse complement strand
ATTTTGTTTTAGGATTAATCGTTCTCAATTTAAGGAAAACATATTTCATAAAACAATTAGTAGAATGGTAGAAAGTAAACCTATTTACCAAAATCAAATAAAACAGATACTAAGTGTATAACTCAATAAATTTAAATCTAATGTATTAAAAAAAGCAGCCAATTGGCTGCTTTTTTTAATACTCTAATTTCCTTAAATAATTTATTTTAGACTTCCAAATTTCTAAATTAGATTTATAATTATTAATATCTTTTCTAACCTTTTTAACTAAAGGATTATCTTCAGTTACATTAGAAATAAACCCTAAATTATTTTCAAGCTGTTGAATTTCTCTAACAGTTTCATCTATTTTTTTTCTAATAAATAATTGCTCTGAATCTAATTTTCTATAATTATTTTGTTCTAAATAACCATTAATTAAGTTTTTAAACTTAATCATTTCTATTTCTGTTTTATCTAATTTATCAGAAGATTGAATAATTTTATCTAACAACTTATTAAATTTAACTTCAATATGTTTCATTTCATAAGGCACTCTACCCAAAGTTCTCCATTCATCCACATATTTTGTAACAGTTTCCAAAGTGAATTCAGTTTTATTATCCACTTCCAATTTTAATTGAGCATACATTTCCTTTTTCTTATTAAAAACTTCAATTTGCTCTTTATTACCTTCATTTTGTTTGTTATGTAACCTATCAAAATAATAATTACAAGTATCTTTAAATTCTTTCCAAAGTTTATCAGAATATTTTCTAGGAACGTGGCCTATATTTTTCCAATCGGCTTGAATTTTCTTAAAAATATCCGTAGCTACATCCCAGTCATCACTATCTTTTATAGATATTGCTTGTTCAATTAGTAGCTTTTTTTTGTTTAAGTTTTCAAGTTGTTCTTTTTTAACTTCTTTAAAATAGGTGTTTTTTTCTGCATTAAATTTCTTAGTTGCAGTTTTAAATTTTTCCCAAATTAAATTACTTTTATTTCTGGGAACTTGTCCTATACTAAAAAATTTATTTCTTAGCTTTTCAATTTCATTAATGCTTTTTTGCCAATCAGATCTATTAGCATTTTTTGAAGTATCTACTAATTCTATTTCAGAGATAACTGCTAATTTTTTATCGATATTTTCTTCAAATTTAGATTTCAATTCTTTATAAAACTCATGTCTTTTATTATGAATTTTATTGGTTGCTTCACTAAATTTATTCCAAACTTCATCTCTGTATTCTCTGGCAACAGGCCCAACTTCTTCTTTCCAAAGTTTATGTAACGTTTGCAATTCTTTAAAAGCAAAGGAAACGTCTTCTAATTTTGTTAGTTCTTCAGCTTTGCTAATTAATTTTAATTTTTCTTCTAAATTATGTTTAAAATCTAAATCTCTTAAATCATTATTTAAATGTAGTAAATCATAAAAACGTTCGGTATGATGATAATAAGTACGCCAAGTATCATTATACTTTGCTTTAGGAATTGGACCTGTGGCTCTCCATGTGTTTCTAATTCCTTCAAACTTTTTATACATTGTAGCTCCATCAGCATTTTCAATTAATTGTTTTAATGCTTCTATTAAATTCAGTTTAGCTTCTAAATTTTGATTTAATTGTTGCTCTTGATTTTTATAAAACTCATTTCGTTTTACTTTATAATCATAAAGAATACTATTGTAGGTTGATTTTAAAGGAAATTCTAATTTAAAATCTATACTTTCTCCTCCTTCACTAATAAATTTTTCCTTTTCATTTTTTAGTATTTCTCCAAACTTAACATTAAAAGCAGTTTTAATTTTATTGACATTGTCATTAATAGATTGTATTGGGTTTTTTTCAATTAAATTTCTTAATTCATCAACTAATTCTTCTAAGCTAAAATCATTATAATTTTTCATTTGAACAGACTCAACCTTTTCTTTTTCAGCTTCTTCTGCTACTTTATTTTCTATTTCATCAATTGCTTTATTTGACGATAGTTCTACATCATCATTTTTAACAGATGTAGCTTCAATATTTTCCTCAACTACTTCTTTTTCAGCTTCTTGATTTTCAGGTAATTCAATTTTATTCTCACTAGGTGTTTCTTCTATACTATCCACAGTATTTTTAGAAGATTCTTCCTCAACGTTTTCAATAGATTCGGAATGTTTTTCCTCTTTAATTTCTATTTTTTTTTCAGTTTGTTTAGGTGTTGATTCAATTTCATTTTCGCCGGTACTATTTTCTTTATTTTCTAACATATAAAAATGTTTAAGGTTCGTTTTTATGCATTTTAAACTAAATACTTACTTATTTTATAAAAAATACATTTTTTATAAGATGAATACTTTAATAAAAAGTTGCGTAAATTTAAGCAATTCTTTTTATGAATTCCATATTTCCCAAGATTTTTCTGCTTGTAATTGAAGCATTTCTAATCCGTTTTTAACTACTGCACCTTGCTTTTTAGCAGCCTTTAAAAAAGCAGTTTCTTCTGGATTGTATATTAAATCAAAAGCTATGTGGTTTTTGGTAATAAATTGATAAGGAATTTGTGGTTTTTCAGTAATATTTGGTGAAGTTCCAACTGGTGTACAATTAATTATGATTAAATGAGTTTCTATTAGTTCTTTATTTAAATCGCTATATAAAATTCCCAGATTATTATTTCTGGAAACAAATTTAAAAGCAATATCCATTTGTTTTAAGGCATAAGCAATTGCTTTAGAAGCTCCACCAGTTCCTAAAATTAAAGCCTTTTTTGATGCAGCATTTAATAAAGGACGAATAGATTTTGAAAATCCATAAGTATCTGTATTATAGCCAATTAACTTATTATTGTTTGTTATTTTTATAGTATTTACTGCTCCAATTTCTTTTGCTTCATCACTAATATCATCTAAATATTTAATAATACTTTGTTTATACGGGATGGTAACATTTAAACCTCTAAAATCATCTTCTCTATGATATAAAAGAAATGGAAATTCTTCAATTTCAGGGATATCAAAATTATAGTAATTAAGATTTTTTAACTTTAATTTTTCAAATTTTTCTGTGAAATACTTTTTAGAAAAGGAATAGGAAATGTTTTTCCCTATTAATCCAAATTTGGTGCGTTTATTCATCAATATATTCTTTTTGTTTTGTGCCATATTTATCTATTAACAAAATTACTCCAGCTCCCAATAAAATATAAAAAATAGCAATCAAAGTTTGCGAATCGGAAAAATTAGGTAAATATCTTTCAAAATTCTGAATTACTTTATTTCCGTTTGCATCCAATAAAAATTCTCCATTAAAAACTTTGTAAATTTCCTTTTTCCAAGGCCAAACTATTCCTAATGAACCCGTTATAAAACCAATTATTATAGCAATTACTAATTGATGCCAACGCTTTAATACGTAACCTAATATATGCGAAATAAAAACAAGCCCAAATGCTGACCCAGCGGTAAAAGTAGCTATGATTTTTAAGTAATGTAATTGTTCAATATTATCAATAAAACTAAAATCTCCAGTAACAATTTGTGTTAACGTTTTTAGTAAAACATTTACTGATTCAACAAGCAATAACACATAATTACCCATTAAAATTAAAATAAATGATCCAGACAACCCAGGCAAAGTCATTCCTGAAACGCCTATAATACCGCATAAAAATACAAACCAAAGATTATCATTTTCAGTAGCTGGACTCATAAAACTAATAAGCAAACCTACGGTTGCTCCAAAAACAATTCCTAGAATATTTCTTAATCTCCAATCATTAAAACCTTTTGATATATAATATATTGATCCTAATATCATTCCAAAAAAAGCACTCCAAACATATAATTCATAATTTCTTAATAAATAATCTAGTACAATTGAAAAACTAAAATAGCTAAACATACTGCCTCCTAAAACCAATAGTAAAAAAGTAGCGTTTACATAGTTATAAAAGCTTTTAAATCTGCCATTTATGAGTAATAAAAATGCTTTGTAGTTAATTTTTCGGAAAGAATATATAAGCTCTTCATAAAAGCCTAAAACGAAAGAAACCATACCACCAGAAACACCGGGAACTTTATTTGCAGCACCCATTGTTAATCCTTTAATAAAAAGGAAAAATTTATCGAGTAAACTTCTTTCTTTTCGTACCATAATTTTTCTATTTCTTCATCGAAAAATTTGCTACTTTTTCTAATAGAATTATAACAACAAACCCAATTACTGCCAAAAGTATTGCCCAAAACAATTCAGGATTTCCTTGATATGAATTAGGGAATACACTAACTTCTTTTATAACTACTAATTTTTCATCAAATAGTTTAGTTTCTAATACATTTTTCCAAGGCCAAATTTTATTTAAGGAACCCAATATAAATCCTGTTAAAACGGCTAACGTACTATTTTTATAATGTGTAAACAACCATTTTAAAATATTTGAAAAAGTAAGTAACCCAACAACAGCACCAGCTGCTACAATTCCTAAAAGTTTAATATCTTTATTATGTACGGCATCTAATACCGGTTTATACGCCCCTAAAAGCACTAAGATAAATGCCCCAGAAATACCTGGCAATATCATTGCACAAATTGCTAAAGCACCGGCTAAAAACATAAATAAAGGGGAAGAATTTTGAGTAATTAAAGGTTGCAATGTAGTAATGTAAAATGCTAAAACTGCTCCTATAATTAATGCAATTATTACCAGTGGACTCCATTTTGTTATTTGTTTCCCTACATACAAAATACTTGCTAAAACTAAACCAAAAAAGAACGACCAAACCATTACCGGTTTATGCTCTAATAACCAAGAAATTAATTTTGCCAACGAAATAATGCTAATAAAAATTCCAGATAAAAGTGCTACTAAAAAATTCCCATTTATAGCTTTCCAAACTCCTTTAATTCCATCCGATTTTAATGTTTTTATCGTTTGCCAATTTATAGCACTTATAGAAGTAAGTAGTTCTTCATAAATTCCTGAAATAAAGGCAATTGTACCTCCAGAAACTCCTGGAACTACGTCTGCAGCTCCCATTGCAATTCCTTTTAAAGTAATAATTAAGTAGTGTTTTAATTTTCTCTGTTGCATTTGTTAAGGTTAAATCTCGGACAAATGTACTATAATTACAGGTAAGATTTTTTAAAGTTTTTGATAATGCTTTGTGCTTCTGTTAATTTAAAAACATCAGGAAATAATTCTTTTAAAGTAGATTGATATTCAAAATCTATTTCTAAAGCCATTTGTAAATGTATTTTGCCTTTTTCTTTATTTCCAAATTTATAAAACAATCCACAAAATCGGTATTCAATTTCCGCAAAATTTTGATAAAATACACTTGCTTTGTGCAAGGTAATTAAGGCTTCTTCAAAATCTCCAATAAAACATTGCGTATCACAGAGTCCAACCCAAATTACTAAATCATTATCTTCTAATCTTAAACATTCGTAAAATGCTTTAATTACTTCTTCATAAAAAGAAAGTTTTAGATTTATTTCAGCATATTTTCTCCAATACAAACTATTTTGCTCATCAATTTCAATTGCTTTTTTTACAAAATATAATGCTTTTTGATATTGTTTTTGGTCAATATAATTATCTGTAATTGCAATCCATCCTTTATCTAGTAATGGATCTTCATGTACTGCTTTTTTATAAAATTGAATTGCTAATGAAGTTTTTCCTAAGTTATTATAACACTCACCAATTCTTAAAAAAGCAAATGAAGTTGGGTCATCAAGTTCTAAAGTGGTAGTATAATTTTCAATAGCTTCTTCAAAACGCATTAATTTTTCTAAAGTTTTAGCTTTTTCTAAAAATCCTCCAACAAAATATTCATCAATTAAAACGGCATAATCAAATGCTTTTAATGCTTCTTCATATTTTTCTAAAATATAAAATTGCCTTCCTAATTGATGCCAAGCAACTTCACAATATGGATCTTTATTAATATAATTATTTAAAAAAGAAACAGCTTCATTGTGTTTGTTTTCCATATCAAAGCAATAAATAACATTGTATAATGAAGAATAATCTTCAAAATCAACTTCTAAACACTTTGCAAAATTAAATCTGGCATCATCAAAATTATCTAAAAATAGATATTCCATACCAATAATTGCATAAATATCAGCTTCATCATCTGTAAAAACTAGGGCAGATTTTAATAAATTAATGGCTTGTAAATGCTCATTTTTTTTAGATAAAATATTTGCTTGCTGAACATAAACCTCTTCATTGTTAGGTTCTATAGCGTTAAGTGTATTTAACAAATTTGATGCTTTCTCTAATTCTCCATCAAACACCAAAACCTCAGATTTAAGTAATTTTAAATTTATGGAATTAGGATGTTGTTGTAATCCTAAATTTATCGCTTTTTTTGCTAAAGCATTTTTACCCATTTCTAAATAATAATGTATAATTTCCTCAAATTCAATAGAATCAAAAAAATAAACACTATTTGTTTTTAGCATAGATTCAAACTTTGATAAAGGCAAATTTTCTTCTTTTGGAGTTAAAGACATAGTAAGAGCTATTAGATACTCATAGAATAAAAGTACATGAACTAATGTTACCTAATTTAATTATACCTTATTTTTTTTAACAATTTAATTAACAAAATACTGTATATTTGTATTCCAAACAATGTTTGGTAAACCCATGAGTAAAAAATTATTACTTACTGAAAAAGAAATTCACATCATTTTACAAAGATTGGCCTGTCAATTAGTTGAAAATCATCAAGATTTTAAAACTACTGTTTTAATTGGTATTCAACCTAGAGGAATTTTTTTAGTAAACCGTTTAGTGCAAATTTTAAAAGATGAATATCAACTCTCAGATATAAAAGTTGGTCAATTAGACATTACCTTTTATAGAGATGATTTTAGGCGAAGAGAAGATCCAATAGCCGCAAACACCACCAATATAAATTTTATTGTTGAAAATAAAAACGTGGTTTTAATTGATGACGTACTATTTTCTGGAAGAAGTATTAGAGCTGCCTTAACTGCAATTCAATCTTTTGGAAGACCTTCTTCCATTGAATTATTGGTGTTAATCGATAGAAGATTTAGCCGACATTTACCTATTCAACCAGATTATAGAGGAAGACAAGTAGATGTTATTAACAAAGAAAAAGTTATGGTAAACTGGAAAGAAAAAGACAAAAAAGATGCAGTTTACATTATAAATAATTAAAAAATGAATCAGTTAAGTGTACAACATCTTATAGGAATAAAGCATCTAAAAAAGTCGGATATTGATTTAATTTTTAAAACTGCTGATCATTTTAAAGAAGTTATCAATCGCCCAATAAAAAAAGTTCCTTCTTTAAGAGATATTACTATTGCCAATTTATTTTTTGAAAATAGTACGCGAACCAAACTATCCTTTGAATTAGCAGAAAAAAGATTATCCGCAGATATCATTAATTTTTCAGCAAGCCAATCATCCGTTAAAAAAGGAGAAACTTTAATTGATACCGCTAATAATATTTTATCTATGAAAGTAGATATTATTGTAATGAGGCATCCTAGTGTTGGAGCTTGTGATTTTTTATCGAAACACGTAAATGCAAAAATTGTAAATGCAGGTGATGGAACTCATGAACATCCTACCCAAGCATTATTAGATTCGTTTTCCATCCGAGAAAAATTAGGAGAAGTAAAAGGTAAAAAAATAGTAATAATAGGCGATATATTACATTCTCGTGTAGCCTTATCAAATATTTACGCATTAAAATTACAAGGAGCAGAAGTAATGGTTTGTGGGCCAAAAACATTAATTCCAAAATATATTGAAAGCCTTGGCGTAATTGTTGAAACAAATCTAAAAAAAGCATTAAACTGGTGTGATGTTGCAAATGTTTTAAGAGTTCAAAATGAACGAATGGACATAAATTATTTTCCATCTACCAGAGAATATACTCAACTTTTTGGCATTAATAAAACCTTATTAAATTCATTAGATAAAAAAATTGTAATTATGCATCCAGGACCGATAAATCGTGGTGTAGAAATCACCAGTGATGTTGCAGATGCCGACCAATCTATTATTTTAAATCAAGTTGAAAATGGAGTTGCTGTTAGAATGGCTGTTATTTATTTATTAGCACAACAAATAAAACAATAATTGTAAATGAAAATTACTAAAACCAAAAAATACACACTTATAAAACCCAGCTCAGAAGTATTTTCTGAGTTTTTAAAAAAATTAAATCTTGAAGAAAATTCGTTAAAAAATGAGCATTTAATTATTGATATTTCAGAAATATTTAACATTGATTCTATAAATTTAAATGTATTTTTACCTATTAGCAAACAACATAAGCAAAATGGCACAAGTTTTGTGATTATTTTTAAAGAAACTTTTGAAGAAGATTTGTTAGATGAAATGGATATTGTTCCAACATTTACAGAAGCATTAGACATTATTGAAATGGATACTATTTCAAGGGATTTAGGATTTTAAAAAGATATATTTATTGATGAAAAAATTACTTTTACTACTTTTTTTTATAGTTTTTACTGCTTCTTTTGCACAGCAAAAAGAAAAGAATGCCATTTTTAAAAATGACATGACTTCATCAATTTCAAATATTACCGCTTATCCAAATCCGTTTTCTGAAAACACCAGAATTAGTTTTATATCAATTCGAAAACAATCCATTGATTTTTCAGTTAAAAATCTTCTTGGGAAAACCATTTTTAATCAAGCTTTTGAAGCAAAAAAAGGACTTAATTCTTTTATATTTAATAGAAATAAATTTGTTAGAGGAATGTACATTTATACCATACAAACTAATACTGAAGTTATTTCAAAAAGATTAATTATTAGATGAGTATTGATGTTACTATTTTAGGATGTCATTCTGCAACTCCTAGAGAAAATGCACATCCAACAGCTCAAATTGTAACCATTAAAAATCATACTTTTTTAGTGGACTGTGGAGAAGGAACACAAGTTCAACTCAGAAAATACAAAGTGAAATTTAATAAAATTAAGCACATTTTTATTTCTCATTTACACGGCGATCATTTTTATGGTTTAGTAGGATTAATTTCAACTTTTAGATTATTAAATCGTGAAACTGAATTACATATTTATGCACCAAAAGGATTAAAAGAAATTATTACACTTCAATTAAAAGTATCAAAATCATGGACACAATATCCACTTTATTTTCATGAATTGAATGCTGCCAAAAGCAAAATCATTTTTGAAGATGAAAAAGTAATGGTTAGCACTGTTCCTTTAAGTCATAGAATTTATACTAATGGTTTCCTATTCAAAGAAAAAATAGGCGAACGAAAATTAAATATAAACGCCATTGCTAACTATCCTGATATTAAAATATGTGATTATCAAAATTTAAAAAACGGAAGAGATTTTAAGTTAGAAAATGGTAAAATTCTTGAAAACAAAAAAGTAACTTTAAATCCACCAAAACCTTTAAGTTATGCTTTTTGCAGTGATACTGAATATCTTCCGGAAATTACTCCAATTATCAATAAAGTAGATGGTTTATATCATGAATCCACTTTTTTAAATGATAAAGAAAACTTGGCAAAAACCACCAAACATTCCACAGCTCAACAAGCAGCAACAATTGCTAAAATGGCAAACGTAAAGCAGCTCATTATTGGTCATTTTAGTAGTCGATATAAAACTAAAGATACTTTTTTAACTGAAGCACAAAATATTTTCAAAAATACTGTTTTAGCCGAGGAAGGAAAAACATTTAAAATTATTTAAATAGTTAAAAAAATGAGTAGTCATTTTGACAAACAAGCTAAAGAATGGGACAACGATCCAACTAAAATTTTAAGAGCAAAAAAAGTTGCCTCTGAAATTAAAGCATTTTTAAAACCCAATAAAAAAGAAAAAGCACTTGAATTTGGTTGTGGAACAGGATTATTGAGTTATCAATTAAAAGATGATTTTAAATCCATTATCCTTACAGATACTTCAAAAGGAATGATAGATGTTTTACAACAAAAAATAAAAAAAGAACATATTTCTAATTTTCATCCTAAATTAATTAATCTTTTAGAGAAAAAATTACCAGAAAATAATTTCGACGTAATTTATACGATGATGACTTTACATCATATTTTAGATGTTCCAAAAATTTTAAACATTTTCAGTTCATTATTAAAAAATAACGGACTTTTATGTATTGCAGATTTGGTAAAAGAAGATGGCTCTTTTCATGCTAATCATTCTAATTTTGAAGGACATAATGGTTTTGATAAAGATGAATTAAGCACACTATTAGAAGCTAACGGATTTATTGTTGAATATTACAATATCTACTTTGAAATTGAAAAAAAATTAGCTGATGGCATTAAAAAGTATCCTTTATTTATTATGATTTGTAAAAAAATATCCTAATGAAAACCTTTAATAAATACTTATTTACTTTATTAATTTTAATCAATTTTAGTGAACTTTCATTTTCTCAAACCACAAAAATATTAACTTTTAATATTAGATATGATAACCCTAATGACCTTGAAAATAGCTGGAACAATAGAAAGGAAAAATTAGTAAATCTTCTTAGAAATTATGAACCAGTTATTTTTGGAATTCAAGAAGGACTTCCAAATCAAGTTGCATATATTGACAGTTCTCTAATTAACTACAACTATATTGGAAATGGCAGAGATGGTAATAACAAAGGAGAATACAGTGCTTTATTTTACAACAAAACCAAATATTTAGTATTAGAATCTAAAACCTTTTGGCTTTCAAAAACTCCTGATTTTGTTTCTAAAGGTTGGGATGCTGCTTTACCAAGAATTTGTACTTATGGACTTTTTAAAAACTTAAAAACAAATAGAAAAATTTGGATTTTTAATGCACATTTTGACCATATTGGTGAAATTGCACGAGAGAATTCAGCAAAATTAATTGTAAAAAAAATTCATGAAGTAAATACTGAAAATTATCCAATTGTTTTAATGGGAGATTTTAATGCAACGCCAAATAAGAAACCAATTTTATATTTAAAAACACAATTAGATGATGCTTTGGCTATTTCAAAAAAACCATTGTACGGTCCAATAGGAACTTTTAACGGTTTTAACAAAAAACCTACTGTTAGAAAAATTGATTATTTTTTTACTTCTAATTTAAAAGTATTATCATACATTCATATAGATGATCGATTGAACAACAATAATTACATCTCTGATCATTTTCCAGTTTTAATAATCGTTAGTAATAAAGAATAAAATGATGGAAGATTTATATAAAAATCTAATTGTCAACGTACTAGCCGTAAGTTAACTATAAACTAAACGTCTATTATATTACAACTAAAAAAAATTATTGGTAATTATTTAAATTAAATTAACCAAAAAATCTTAAAAAAAAGCCTCTAAATTTACATTTTAGAGGCTTTTTAAATTTTAAAAATAAATTTTAACTACCAACGAATAATAACACTTCCCCAAGTAAATCCACTACCAAAAGCAGCTAAAACAACAATATCATTATCTTTAACTTTACCTTGTTCCCAAGCTTCAGTTAATGCAATGGCAATAGAGGCAGCCGTTGTATTTCCATATTTCATAATGTTATTATAAACCTCATCATCAGATAACCTAAGTTTCTTTTGCACAAACTGTGAAATTCTAAGGTTTGCTTGATGAGGAATAAACATATTAATATCTTCAGCACTTAAATTATTGGCTTGTAAACCTTCACTAATAACTTCAATAAAACGAACTACCGCATGTTTAAACACAAATGTTCCATTCATATAAGGGAAATAAGATTCATCATTTTTATCGTTAGCTTCCATAATTTCAGGAACCCAATGCCTAATACTTGGTGCTAAAACGGTTAATTCTTCTGCGTGTTTTCCTTCGGAATGTAAATGTGTAGATAAAATTCCTTTAGTATTATCTTCTGTTCTTGAAATTACGGCAGCTCCTGCTCCATCCCCAAAAATTACGGTAACACCTCTACCTCTAGTAGTTTTATCTAATCCACCAGAATGGAATTCTGCACCAACAACCAACACATTTTTATAGTCTCCAGTTTTTACAAACTTATCGGCAACAGACAAGGCATAAATAAAACCTGAACACTGATTTCTAACATCTAATGCTCCAACAGTTTTTAAGCCTAACATTTCCTGAATTTGAACTCCACAACCTGGAAAATAATAATCGGGACTTAAAGTAGCAAAAACTACAAATTCGATATCTTCACTTGTTAATCCAGCTCTTTCAATTGCAATTCTAGCAGCTTTTGCACCCATAACCGCAGAAGTATCTTCGCTTCCTTCTTTTATCCATCTCCGTTCTTTAATACCAGTTCTTTCCTGAATCCAAGCATCATTAGTATCCATCATTTTGGATAGGTCATCGTTAGTTACAACATTATCAGGAACGTAGTATCCCAGTCCAGTTATTTTAGAATTGTACATATTATATTTTTTATGAATTTTATCAAACATAATAAAAAGTATATATTCCTACAACTAATCTATTACTAATTCCTAAATTTGGTTAATAACTTTTATATAAAAATTGACGAAATCGCAAACTTCACATTTAGCCTAACCTCTTTAAATATTGAGAAAACACTGTATTAAAATAAGATAATGGAGTTTCTATTTAACTAATACCATTCCATAATTTCAGTTAAAGATTTTCTATGAATATCTGGCACATAAGTTTTATCTGACTCATATCCAACAGGTAACAACAAAAAAGCACGTTCATTATCTGGGCGATTTAATATTTTTTCTAAAAAACGCATAGGACTTGGTGTATGCGTAAGTGTAACTAAACCAGCATTATGAATGGCTGAAATTAAAAACCCACAAGCCAAACCAACTGATTCATTTACATAATAATTTTGATGTTTTTTACCGTCTTTATCATACTCAAAAGGACGTTTAAAAACTACTATTAAATACGGTGCAACTTCTAAAAATTCTTTATTTGTATCAGTTCCTAAATGTTTTAAATCTTCTAACCATTCATCACTCATTCTTTCATTATAACTTCTTTTTTCTTCTTCTTCTGCAGCAATTCTAATTTTTTTCTTTAAACCTGCATTTTCAACTACACAAAAAGTCCAAGGTTGTTTATTGGCTCCTGATGGAGCAGTTCCTGCCGTTTTAATAATATTTTCTATAACTTCCTTATGAATTTTTTTATCAGAAAAAGTTCTAACCGACCTTCTTTTATTTAAATTTTTGAAATAATTTAAACTTTGCGTTAACATTTTATCTTCAGAAATGGCATATTGTTTATACCTAATATGTTTGTAACCCTCAATTAAAATATAATCGTCGTTTTTCATAAATATTAAATTAATTTTTAAAAGTACTAAAATTCTTTAAATGCTTTTGGATAAATAAACTTTCTCTTATTTACTGTCAGTTTGTCATTTTAAATAGTTTGGTATTTTTTTTGACAATAGGTAAGCATTAAATCATAAAAAAAATAAAAATATGGCAACTGGAAATATTAATGTAACGGCTGAAAATATTTTTCCCATTATAAAAAAATTCTTGTATTCTGATCACGAAATATTTTTACGTGAACTAATTTCGAATGCAACCGATGCAACTTTAAAATTAAAACATTTATCAACTTTAGGTGAAATTAAAGGTGATATTGGAGAACCAATGATTGAAGTTAAAGTTGATAAAAAGAAAAAAGAAATTAGAATTATTGACCAAGGTGTTGGTATGACTGGTGAAGAGGTTGAAAAATACATCAACCAAGTCGCATTTTCTGGAGCAGAAGAATTTGTAGAAAAATACAAAGATAAAGTAGAAGATTCAGGAATTATTGGTCATTTTGGCTTAGGTTTTTACTCTTCCTTTATGGTTGCAGATAAAGTAGAAATATTTACTAAATCATTTCAAAAAGATGCTAAAGCAGTTCGATGGGAATGTGATGGAAGTCCAAAATATACTTTGGAAGAAATTGATAGAAAAGAAAGAGGAACAGAAATTGTTTTACATATTGATGAAGACTCTAAAGACTTTTTAGAAGATTCAAAAATTACTGAACTTCTAAAAAAATATAATAAGTTTATGCCAATTCCAATTAAATTTGGAACTCGTGAAGAAACTTTACCATTACCAAAAGATGCCAAGGAAGGTACTGAACCTGAAAAAATTACGGTAGATAATCTTATAAATAATCCTACACCTGCTTGGACCAAAAATCCTAAAGATTTAAAAGATGAAGATTATAAATCTTTTTACAGAGAATTGTATCCAATGCAGTTTGAAGAACCATTATTTCACATTCATTTGAATGTTGATTATCCTTTTCATTTAACAGGTATTTTATACTTTCCTAAATTAAGTAAAAATTTAGATCCTACAAAAGACAGAATTCAACTCTATCAAAGTCAAGTATTTGTAACTGATAATGTGGAAGGTATTGTACCAGACTTTTTACAAATGTTGCGTGGTGTAATTGATTCACCTGACATTCCTTTAAATGTATCTCGTTCTTATTTACAATCTGATGCAGCGGTTAAAAAGATTTCAAGTTATATTACTCGTAAAGTTGCAGATAAATTAACCAACTTATTCAAAAAAGACCGCAAAGCTTTTGAAGAAAAATGGGATGATATTAAAATTATTATTGAGTATGGAATGCTTTCTGAAGATAAATTTTTTGAAAAATCTGACAAATTTGCTTTGTACCCAACTGTTGATAAAGAATATTTAACTTGGGCAGAATTAGAAGAAAAAATTAAACCAATTCAAACGGATAAAGATAATAAATTAGTAGTTTTATACGCTTCTGATGTTAAAACACAACACAGCTATATAAATGCCGCTAAAGAAAAAGGATACACCGTTTTATTATTAGATTCTCCAATTGTATCTCATTTATTACAAAAATTAGAAGGAGCTAAAAAAGACGTTCAATTTGTTCGTGTAGATGCAGATCACGTTGATAATTTAATTAAAAAAGATGAAAATAAAATTAGTAAACTTTCTGATGAAGAAAAAGAAAAACTAAAACCAATTATTGAAGAAGTAATTCCAAAAGAAACCTATACTGTTCAAATGGAAGCTATGGATTCTAATGCTAATCCGTTTATTATTACACAACCTGAATTTATGCGACGTATGAAAGAAATGCAAGCTTCTGGTGGTGGTGGAATGATGGGAATGGGAAATTTTCCAGATATGTATAATTTAGTCATAAATACTAATAATGATTTGGTAAGTGAAATTTTAAACACCAAAACTAAAAAGAAACAAGAACGTTTAATACAACAAGCTTTTGATTTGGCAAAACTTTCTCAAGGACTTTTACAAGGAGAAGAATTAACAAATTTTATAAAACGTAGTTTTGAAATGGTGAAGTAAATCACCAAATCGTAAAAATAATCACCAAATCGTAAAAACTTTTCAAAAATCCTTAGCTTTCGCTAAGGATTTTTCTGTTTTATGATACTTATCATAACTTTATTTTATTTTCTATAGTAACTTTAAATTATCCTCAGCAAATAATTTCTTTAAAAATTTAAGTTATGCTAAAAAAAATACTCTTTATTTTAATGCTTTTTCCGTATGCACTATTATCTCAAACAATTTATGTAGATCAAAATGCAACAGGAAATAACAACGGAACTGATTGGCTAAATGCCTATACCGATTTACAAATTGCTATTACTAATATTGGGACAAATACTACAATAAATGTAGCGCAAGGAACCTACTATCCAACAGCTACAACTGACAGAGCATTTTATTTTAGTATTCCTTCAGGAGTTAAAGTATATGGAGGTTTTCCAACTGGAGGTGGAACTAGAGATCTAGATTTATATTCTACTATTTTAAGTGGTGATATTGGTACAATTGGAGTTAACACTGATAATTCATACCATGTAGTTTATTTCCTTAATACAATTTCAAGTACTGAAATGGATGGTTTTATTATTGAAAAGGGGTATGCTAATGGTAGCGGTTCTAATGAAAGTAATGGTGGTGGTATTTTAATATTAACTGCAGATTCCGGGGATTCTAATGCATATATTAGAAATTGTACCATACGCGATAATTATGCTGTTGGAGAAGGTGGTGGAATATATGTTTACAAAAGAGCTGAAATATACAATTGTAAAATCTATTCTAATCAAGTAACTAGTTCAGGTGGTGGCATTTCTATAAGTACAAGCGGGAGAATCTACAATTCATATATAGTTAACAACAAAAGTGTAGATTTTGGTGGTGGTCTAAAAATTACAGGTATTAATACTGCTCCAAAAGCAATAAATTGTGTCATCGCTAATAATGAATGTGAGAATTATGGAGCAGGAGCTTATTTAAGTGAAGGTTCTCTTAACAATTGTACCATTGTAAACAATGGAGGCAATGGAGTGCATTTTGGCTCTTATGGCAGTACTTATAATGGTATTATTTGGGGAAATAGTACGTATCAATCAACTCATGTAGCATCAAGTAATTCTCACCTAGTTGAAAACAATTGTATTCAAGATATTTCAACAATGGGAACCAATATTGGTATTTCAAGCACTAATAACGGAGCCATATATGGCGAAAATTATCCGAGATTTACCAAACCAACTTCTTTTAAAGGTAATGCAACTACGTCAGCTGAATTAGATGAAATATTAAATGCTAATTGGTCTATAAATCCGCAATCCGCAGCTATTGATTTTGGAGATAATTCTTCATATCCAACTACAACAGACACACCCACTGTAGATATTATTGGCAGCAACAGAACCATTAATACAACTATGGATGCTGGTGCACACGAAGCCTTAACCAATATAATTACCAACCAAGCTGCCAACCAGCAACCCACTTCTGCCACTTTAAATGGCGAAGTACTTTTTGCAGAAACTGGAAATACCATTACACGAGGGTTTGTATATGCAACCACACCAAATTTTGATGTAACCACTGCAACTAGTACAACCAATTCAGGTACTGGTTTAGGAATTTACACCGATAATATTACCGGTTTAACCGAAAATCAAATGTATTATTACAAAACTTGGGTGCAATTTGACGGCGTTAAATACTATGGAAACGAAGTAAGTTTTAAAGCTAGCAATTTAATTGCGTACTACCCATTTAACGGTAATGCCAATGACGAAAGTGGTAATGTAAATAACGGCATCGTAAACGGTGCCACTTTAACTACTGATAAATCTGGAAACGCCGATAGTGCCTACTCTTTTAATGGAATTAGCGATTTTATACAAGTACCAAACAGTAACTCTCTTGATATTTACAATAGTGATCTTTCAATATCAATGTGGTTGTATAATGATAATCCATTAACTGATAATACATGGAAAGGTATTTCTAAAGGCGGTTGGGGTACAAACGCTGGTTACGAATTAATATTTACTAATGAACCCGCAAACGCAAATGGTATATTAGCTTTAACAATTGGCAGCAGTGGTAATAATTTCCATTCATTTAACGATTACAATAATCAATGGGTTATGTTAACAGGAACTTATGATAATAGTAATGGGACAAAAAAAATATTTATAAATGGTATAGAACAAACAACAGTTATTCAAGATAGTGATTTTTTAAAATCAAGTCCTAACGATATCTATATTGGTAGACGTGATCCTTCCAATATTATTTATTCAGGTTTTGTGAAGGGAAAGATGGATGATATAAGAATCTATAACGCTGCTCTAACTGCCTCAGAAGTTTTAGCTTTATACACTGCTGAAACTCTTGCTGTTGCAACTGAAAAACTTAATACAAACCTAGGTTTTTATGTAAACAACAACACATTGTATTTTAAAAACACTCAAAATTTAAATAATATTAAAAATATTATTGTTTTTAATATGCTAGGGCAAAAGGTTTACCAAACTGATATTATTACCAACAAAATATTATTTAACAGCTTAAAAACAGGTGTTTATATTCTTAAGGTCGAAAATAAAAATGGTAAGTACAACACCTTAAAATTTATAATTTTTTAAAACTCTACAATCATGAAAAAAATACAACTTTTAGTAACTTTTTTGATGTTTCCTTTGTTCTTTTATGCACAATCTAGTTTGGTTGCTTATTATCCTTTTAATGGAAATGCAAACGACTTAAGTGGAAACGCAAATAACGGCACCGTAAATGGAGCTACATTAACAACCGATAGATTTGGTGTTGCAAATAGTGCTTATTATTTTGATGGTAGTAGTAATTATATTTCTATTACTGATAATCCAAATATCAATATTCAAACTGGTGAATCTTTTACAATTTCTTATTGGTGTAAATACGATGCACAAAACAATGCCACCTACCTTATTTCAAAATACAAAGGTTCATATGGGGAACCAAGTTATGCTTTAGGGGCAGGCTCTGGAGATCTTCCTTATAGCTGGTTCGAATTTACTGTCGGAAACGGAATTGAAAACAGGGGAGCAATTCATTTATATGATACTAATTGGCACAATATTACTACTGTTTTTAAAAGTGGAGTTAGTATCACAATTTATGTTGATGGAGTTTTAGATATTTCAAAATCAACAACTTATACAGGAAGTATTATAAACTCAAGAAATTTAACTATTGGCAGTGGTTCAAACATTGCACAATTTTATAAAGGTGCAATAGACGATATTAAAATTTATAAAAAAGCTTTATCCTTACAAGAAATTCAAAATGAAATTAACGGATTGGTAGCCTACTACCCTTTTAATGGAAACGCTAATGATGAAAGTGGTTCTGAAAATAATGGAACAGTACACGGTGCTACATTAACAACCGACAGATTTGGAATTGCTAACAGCGCGTATCATTTTAATGGAGTTGATAATGATATTCAATGTTTATTTCCTGGTCCTTTAGGCGGTGCTGATAGAACCATTTCTTTTTGGGCTAAAACCAATGTTCTTCTAACTACAAATTATGGAAATGTTGTCTTAAGTTATGGTATTTCCCCAACTAGTTTTGATTATGGAGCAAGATTTGATATTAGCATAAACTCAAAAGCACGTGGCTTAGCCGTAGGTTTAGGTGGCGGCGAATTAAATAAAGCATTTGATAATAGCGATGGAAACTGGCATTATTATACCGTGGTTTTTGACAATACAATTGGAGCTAATTTAACTAATATTTTATTTTATGGTGATGGCAATAAATTAACAACAACAGCTGCTTTTAACGGTGCTGATAATAATATTCATACAAGCAATCAATACCCAATTTATATTGGTATGTTATATGCTTATGGCAGATATTTTAATGGAGATATTGATGAAGTAAAAGTGTACAACAAAGCCTTAACCGAAACAGAAATTAAAAATGATTATAAAACCTTAATAGCTTACTATCCATTTAACGGAAATGCCAATGATGAAAGTGGAAACAACCTAAACGGAACCGTAAGTGGAGCAACCCTTTCATCTGATAGATTCGGAAACTCTGATAGTGCTTATAGTTTTGATGGAAATGATATCATTACTATTGCCCATGATGATATTTTAAATTGTAGTAATGAATTAAGCATTTCAGTATGGGTAAAACCAAACTCACTTCAAAATGCCATGATTTTAGGTAAATCTAATTATACCTCCAATACTAATTATTTGTTAAGAGCTAAATCGACAGGGTATATACAATTTGAATATAAGAACTTTGCCAATTCAAATAGTTTACCACTTATAGTGAATGATTGGAATCATATAGTAGTAGTTTCTAATACTGATGATTCTAAACAAGTGTATGTTAATGGGGTATTAGCTACACATACAACAGTTACTAGCCCATATGGATTAGTTACAAATGACCTTACCATTGGAGCAAGATATAGAGCCGAATTTTTTAATGGAAGTATTGATGATTTGAGAATTTATAAAGCTGCACTTACAGAATCTGATGTTTTAGCACTATACAATAATAACTCATTGGACATTGCAGATAATCAATTGAAACAAGCCAATACTTTTTATGTTTCTAAAAACACATTGTATTTTAAAAACACCCAAAATTTGAATGACATTAAAAATATTGAAATCTATAATTTATTAGGTCAAAAAGTATTTACAACTTCAAAAATTAAAAGACAAATACCAATTACCAATCTTCAAAAAGGAATGTATATTTTAAAAGTAGAAGATAAAAATAGTAATTATAATACTTTAAAATTTTTAAGCTATTAAACCTGAGTTCAATATAAGGATTTAGTTGTTCAAAACGCTATTCTCGATACCATTTTCTATTGAAAATTACTCGAATTGACGTGTTTTGTTTACAAATTACGTCAGATTGAGTGAAATTCTGAAAGAATTTTGTATCGAAATCAAGTAATTTGTTTACATCGAACTCAGGTTATTAGCTTACTTTAACAAACAATTAATAAAAAGTCTCAACAACCATTGAGACTTTTTTTAGTATTTTTACTTCCTATTAAAATTATTGGCACTTTTTTTGTAATTAAGTTCCATATAAAAAGTTATATGATACAAAAATTAATACTTACTATTATTTTAACTTGTACTTCCATTGCTTCATTTTCGCAATCGGATAGTACACATACCATAAATAATGAAGTTGGTGTAACCACCTCAACCAATCAATTAAAAGCTAATTCCTCAAATACTAGAGTTAATCCTAATACAAACTACAATATTAATAGCAACAAGCAGCTAAATACCGATGCTATTAATCAGAATTTGAAAAAATATTCAAATAATAATCACCAAAGTATTTTATTAGAAAATCGACCAGAAGACAAAGATATTATTGGGGTTAGATATTGGAATAATAAAGATGTTACCCATAAAAGTTTAGCCAGCACTTTTGGTTTAGGTACTGTTACCACTAGAAGTAGAACCGTTAAAATTGAAACACGAGATCATAGTTATGTAGATGGAGACCGGATTAAAGTTTACTTAAACCAACAAGTTATAAGTGACAACATTGGGCTAAAAAGCAATTATTTTGTATTGTATGTTAAACTAAAAGATGGTTATAACCGAATAGATTTTCAAGCTTTAAATCAAGGTTTTTCAGGTCCAAATACTGCTGAATTTAGTGTTTATGATGAAAATGGAAATTTATTATCTGATAAAGAATGGAATTTGACCACTGGGCAAACTGCCACTTTAGGTATTATTAAACAAAACTAATGATTTTAGCAGCCTCAGGAATCATTCTTCAAAACAAGAAAATTTTATTACTTCAACGTTCAAATTATACTCAAAATCATCCTAAATATTGGGGTTGTCCTGGCGGAAGAGCTGAAAAAGGAGAAACGGCTGAACAAAATGTAATTAGAGAAGTTAAAGAAGAATGCAATTTAGATTTTACCCCAACTTCTATTTTAAAAACAGGTATTTGGCAAAACCGAAAATATTTTCGTTTTCTAGGAAATTGGACTGGAAAAATTAAAATTCAAGAATTGGAAGTGATGGATTTTAATTGGTTTACTTACCAAAAAGCTATAAAACTAAAACTTTCATTTGACTACAAAGAAGTACTTGAACTTTTGTGTCAAAATCAATTATTAAAATACAGTTAATTGATTATCAGTATATTATATTTAACACGTTGTGCATTATGATAAAATTTCGTCAATTCGAGTGAATTTTAGCCTTTTTAGGCTTAAAATTAGTATCGAGAATAGGTTTTTCAGTTAAAAACAACCGTTCTCAATACCATTTTTTATCAAAAAATACCTGCCTTGCCGTCAGGCAGGCAGGCTTGAATTGACCTAATAGTATGTTTAAAGAATCAAAATGCACAACGAGTTATATTTAACAAATTTTTAGCGATTTTAATCCTGATAAAATGTAACTTTAAACAGAAACAACCGTACAAATAGCACATTTGGATTTTTCCCAACTCAAAATCTAACCTTTAAAAACCAAAAGAGCTCTTTTTTTTCCAACGCTCCAAGAACTCCGAAAAAAATATCTATCTTTGAAAAATAATTCCAAAATAAAAATTCAAAATGGAAAAATTTGGAGAGTTAATACGAAAACATAGAGAAAAAAAAGGACTACCACTCCGAAAAGTTGCAGCTGAATTGGATGTGGATACTTCAATATTGAGCAAAATTGAGCGTTCAGAAAGGTTTGCAACTTCTGACCTCATTCCTATTCTATCCAAACAATTAAACATTGATTTTAAAAAACTGCAAATTCTCTACTTGACCGAGAAAATAAAAGCAGAATATAATAATGAACCTTATCTGCTTGAAAGCCTAAAACAAATTATTAAATCGAAATAACTATGGAGTGCGAAATCAAAATAAAAGACAACAAAATCTTTGCTCCTTTAAAGGATAAATGGTTAGTAAAAACTCCTGAAGAAGAAGTAAGACAAAAATACATTTGCAATCTAATAAATCACTATAGTTTTTCATTAGAACAAATGAAACAAGAAGTAACGGTTAGTAATTCTTCAAGAGGACAAGGACGAGCACAAGCCGATATTGTGGTTTGGAAAAACAAGGAAGATAAAAATGAGGATAATAGCCCTGTTATTGTGGTTGAGTGTAAAGCCGAAAACATCACCATTCGTGAAGAAGATTGTTTTCAAGGTTCAAATTATGCTTCTTGGGCAGGTGCCGACTTTTTTGTTACCACAAACTTAAAAGAAACCAGAGTTTTTAAAGTTGTAAAGGGGAAAATTCCAAAGCGACTGGAAGAAATTATTGACATTCCTGATGCAAAAATTGTAAACAACGAAAAGAAAATAAACGAACTTTTAAAACAAACAAAAGCCTTTACAAGAGATGAGTTTTCAAGAGTGTTATTGCAGTGTCATAACATTATTAGAAATAACGACAAACTTTCTCCAGAAGCCGCTTTTGACGAAATAAGCAAAGTTTTATTTATTAAAATTCGTTATGAAAGAGATAATAATGAAGCTCAAATATTTTCAAAAAAACGATTCGTTGAAAATCGAAAAAATTACCACAAGTTAAATTCAGAAATGGGAGTAACAGATGCAAAACCATTTTACCAACAACTTTTTGAAAAAACAAAACAAGATTTT
The DNA here is from genome assembly GCF_021647475.1 of Lutibacter sp. Lineage (GTDB taxonomy): Bacteria > Bacteroidota > Bacteroidia > Flavobacteriales > Flavobacteriaceae > Lutibacter. Next base: position 68,160 of record NZ_JAKIUR010000005.1, on the reverse strand, counting down.
GAAAAGGATGACTTATTTGCTCAAAATGAAACATTACGAATTAGAGAAAATAGTTTTGAAGCTATTGTAGAAAAATTAGAAAAATACAATCTTTCTACAACCTCTGATGATGTAAAAGGTATTGCTTTTGAAAAATTTCTAGGTAAAACATTTAGAGGAGAATTAGGACAGTTTTTTACACCAAGAACAATCGTTGACTTTATGGTAGAAGTTCTCGACCCACAAGAAGGCGAAATTATTTGCGACCCCGCTTGTGGCTCTGGTGGCTTTTTAATAAAAGCCTTTGAATATGTTCGTTATAAAATAGAGCAAGAAATACAAGAACAAAAAAATTTAATCAGAAAAACATATTATAATGAAGAATATGATAAATGTTCGGAGGACAATAAAGCTATAGTTCAATTAAAAGTTGATGATTTACTTCAAAAATTAGAAAAAGAATTAGATATTAATAATCCTAAAAGTAGGATAAGGGAATTATCTTATGATTGTATTTTCGGTACAGATGCCAACCCGCGAATGAGCCGTACTGCAAAAATGAATATGATTATGCACGGAGACGGACACGGTGGCGTTCATCATAATGATGGTTTACTAAATGTAAACGGAGTTTTTGAAAATCGTTTTGATATTATCCTTACAAATCCGCCCTTTGGTTCTCGTGTTGAAAAAAGTTTAAAAATTACAGAAGCCGACAAATACACCGACGAAAAACGTATTGCAATGTACAAAAAGCGTTACGGAAAAGAATACGAAAAGGCAATGCGACAAATTACTGATAATATTGGCGAACCACTTTTGAGTTTATACGAAACTGGCAAAATGAGCACGCTTACCGAAGTGCTTTTTATTGAACGCAGTTTGCGTTTGCTAAAACCAGGCGGAAGAATGGGAATTGTGTTACCAGAAGGTGTTTTAAACAATAGCAACTTACAAAAAATTAGATATTTTGTAGAAAGTAAAGCTAAAATTATACTAATAACTTCCATACCACAAGACGTATTTATTGCAAGTGGTGCAACCGTAAAACCAAGTTTATTATTTTTCAAAAAATTTACAGAAGAAGAAGCAAAACAATGGGCAACAATAGCAAGCAAAGCAAAAAAGGATATTGAAAAAAAATACGAACCACAAACGAAACCAATTAATGAGAAATTAGCTTTAAGAGGAAAAGAAGCACCAAAAGCAGTCGAAAAAAAGAAATTGCGAAAAGAACTTAAAACCTTACAAGAAAGAATTGCTACAGAAATTAAGGCACAGATAAAAAATGACTTCGATTATCAAATACCAATTGCAGAAGTTGAAAAAGCTGGAATTAGTACAACTGGTTCAAAAATTGAAAATGAGTTAGAACCATTAGCTAAAGAATTTAAAACTTATAGAGAAACCAATCATTTATGGAAAGGAAAATTTGACGAGATAAAATATGATGTAGATAATGAAGGTAATTTTTACCGACAATTATTAATTGGTGCCGAACAAATTGCACAAGAACCTGAGGTGTTTTATGGTAAATAGTATGAAAATATTAAAAACAATCCCATATTCAGAATTTTATATGTGGGACGTTAAAAGATTTGTTAAATCAAACATTTCTTCTAAATATAATATTGTTGAATTGTCAAATTATATAACAGAAAGAAGTGAGAAAACAAAACTTTTTAATTTTCCTGATAAAGAATTTGGCATATTAGGTGTAAATAATAAAGTCGGGCTTTTTGATGCTTACAAAGAGTTTGGAAAGAATATTAACCAATCCTATAAACGTGTTGAAAATCAAGACTTAGCTTACAATCCTTATCGTGTTAATGTAGGTTCAATTGGTTGGAAAACGGAAAAGCAGAAAAATGATTTTATTAGTCCAGCTTATGTGGTTTTTGAAACACAAAAGGACTTGTCTTCAGAATTCTTGTACAGAATGTTCAAAACGGATATATTCAATCAAATTATACGAGATAATACAACTGGTTCTGTTCGTCAAAATTTAAAATTTGATACCCTTTCTAAAATCAAAATCCCGCTTCCACCACTTGCAGAACAAAACCGTATAGTTTCCAATTACAACAGCAAAATAAAATTAGCAAATGACCAAGAACAAAAAGCCAAACAATTGGAACAGGAAATTGAGGAGTACTTGTTTGATGTGTTGGGAATTGAAAAATTGGAGGAAAAGGAAAATGTAAAAGGTTTGCAGTTTGTGCAATTTAAAGAAATTGAAATATGGTCTATTTGGAATATAAATACTGCATACAAATCGAGAATTTTTCCAAATATTAGTTTAGGAAAAATCTTATCTTTTAAAAGTGGAGAATTTTTACCAAAAAAATTTCAAATAAAAGGCGAATATAAAGTTTATGGTGGAAATGGTTTAAATGGATATCATAATGAATTCATTCACCAAGGAAAAAGGATTATAATTGGTAGAGTTGGTGAATATTGTGGAAATGTTCATTTAGTAGATGGTAAATATTGGGTTACAGATAATGCTTTTTTAACAGATAAATTAAACGATAAATTTGAAATCTATTTTTTAAGCATTGTTTTGAGTTTTATTGATTTGAATAGGTATAAAGTTTTGTCGGCACAGCCTTCAATATCTCAACAAAATCTTATAAATGTACCTGTTCCCCTTCCTCCATTAAAAATCCAAACCCAAATTACTAATCATATTTCAGACTTAAAGCAACAAATCAAAGATTTACAAAAACAAGCCAAAGAAAATAGAGTAAAGGCAATACAGGAGTTTGAGGAGGAAATATTTAGTTAGTATGAAAATAAATATTTTGAAAATTTCAAGGTTCTTATTGATAAAGTAATTAAAAATCAGAAAGAATTTAGAATAAAAGCAATTATCTTTATTTAATATTAACCAAATACTTTAATCAAATTAAAATCATCCATTCACATATTGTACCAAAAGGAATTAGCAACATTAGATTGCAAGATTATGCTCCAAAAATATTTTACAATTACATTCCTTCTAATAGTGGCGTAAAAAAAGCCATAAAACGCGGTCAAATTCTGGTAGATAGTAACAAAGGGAAAACAGCAACTTGGATTAACGGTGGTCAAGTTTTAGAATTGCTCGAAAATACACAAACCATTCCAAAAATATTTGAATGTAAATTACCTGTTATTTTTGAAGATGATTTTATGGCAGTAATTAATAAACCTGCTGGATTAACTGTTAGCGGAAACCAATACAAAACTGTTGCCAATGCCTTACCTTTTAATTTAAGTAAAAGTCAGCAACAAGATGCTTTACAATTCCCAATGCCTGTTCATAGAATTGATAATCAAACTTCAGGAATTTTATTAATTGCTAAAACAAAAACAGCACAAATTGAATTAGGTAAACAATTTGAGAATAGTACTATCCAAAAAATATATTACACCATTGTTATTGGCAAAACACATTCCCATCAAAAAATTGAAATTCCAATAGAAGCTAAAACTGCAATTACCAATTTCAAAATTATTAAAACAGTAAAATCATTGAAATTCAAAGAATTAAGTTATTTAAAAGTTACTCCAAAAACAGGGAGAACACATCAAATAAGAATTCATTTAGCAGCTATAAATCATCCTATTTTAGGCGATAAACTATATGGAAATCCTAAACTTAATCACAAAGGAAAAGGATTGTTTTTATGTGCTTCCGAAATTCAATTTTTACATCCTAAAACTTTTAAAACTATCCATTTAAAAATAGATACTCCTCACAAATTTGAATCTATGTTAGTTAGAGAAAAAAGAAGATGGAATACTTATAATTTAACTAAATAAATCATTTAAAACTTTAGCTAAACGAATACCTCCTTTTTGTAATTGAGAACGTACAATTCCGAAATTATCATACATATAACGATATTTTAAATTCTCTCCTACTTTTGCAGAACCATATACTTTTATTGCTAATTGATGAGTATCATTAACCCAATCTACAATAGTTCCTTTTTGTATTGCTTTTACTTGATTTTTGGTTATTTCATCAGCATTATTAGCCATTTCTGAATAAGACATTTTATAAAAATCTATCATTTTAGCATCCCAAACAGCATGTAAATTAGTTCCACGCCCAAACCATTGTACTTGAATCATATTACCTCCTTTATCCTCTTTTCTACCCACATGTAAAGGCTGATGCATATCTCCAATAAAATGTACCAATAATTTTAAATAAAACGCTTTATCCGCTTTAGAACTATTTTTATCTAAAATTACAGCTTTACATTTTGCAATTCCTGTAACCAAATCTCCTTTAGGATTTTTAACAGAATGCTGATAATCAACATTAAAAGGCATATTTACATAATGCCACGTATAAAATTTTCCGTAACGTTTATCCGATTTTATAGCATCTGCAAAATTAGCAACTTCTGCTAAACTTTGTCCATCTAATAATTCTGCTATTTTATGCTTTGTTTTATTTTTTAAATATTTATTGGCTATTTGACCAATTGTTCTGTGTCCTGTTTTCCCCCAATTAATATTATCTGCTTTTACTAAAGAAAAAGACATTAATAAAATGCCTAATACTAAACCTATTTTTGTGGTTTTCATTCTATTTTAATTTTAGACAAAGTTACTAAGTTATTTTGTTAAATATTTGGTAAAATCAAAATATGTTTTTATATATTTGTAATATCATTTTAATATCATTTTAAATTATAAATTATGACACAAGAAAAAATAATAAAAGTTTCGAATGGCTATTTTATGTTATTTGTATTAATACTGCTTATAGCAGGAGGTGTTTATTGTATAATTAACTCATCTACATGGATTTTAATATTTGTTTTACTATTTCTCATTACCGTTCCCGGATTCTTTTTAGTAAACCCAAACACCTCAAAAGTTTTATTGCTTTTTGGTAAATATATTGGTACCGTTAAAGAAAATGGATTTTATTGGGCAAATCCGTTATACCGAAAAAGAGGAATTTCATTACGGGCAAGCAATTTTGATAGTGAACGAGTAAAAGTGAATGATAAACTAGGAAATCCTATTATGATTAGCACCATTTTAGTTTGGAAAGTAAGTGATACTTTTAAGGCTGCCTTTGATGTTGATAATTACGAAAATTTTGTTCGCGTACAATCTGATGCTGCTGTTCGAAAATTGGCAAGTTTATATCCGTATGATAATTTTGAAGATGAGGGTATGAAAGAAGAAATTACACTTAGAGCAAGTGTAAACGAAGTAAGTGAAGCCTTAGAAAAAGAACTTTCAGAACGTTTAGATATGGCAGGAATTGAAGTTTTAGAAGCTAGAATAGGTTATTTAGCTTACGCACAGGAAATTGCAGGTGCTATGTTAAAACGCCAACAAGCAACAGCCATTGTAGCTGCGCGACATAAAATTGTACAAGGAGCTGTAAGTATGGTAGAAATGGCTTTAGAAGAATTAAGCAAAAAGAATATTATTGAATTAGATGAAGAACGAAAAGCTGCCATGGTAAGTAATTTAATGGTAGTGCTTTGTTCTGATAAAGACACAATACCTGTTGTAAACACCGGCACTTTAAATCATTAAAAAAATGACACAAGTAGTCTTCATTATTTTAGTTTTGTTTTTAAAATTAGCAGCTATATTAAGTTTTTAACAAATTTATTATGAAAGAATACAAAATAGTAAAACCAGAAAGCAATTGGGTATCTAAAGACAACGTTTTTGAAGATCTATTTAACAAATATGCTTCACAAGGATGGAGAGTTATAAGTGTTGCCTTTGATCAAGGTGGACACATTCGAAAAGCAGTGCTTGAACGAGATAAAAATAGAACCTATTAATGTATATCCGTTTTGTGTCATATTTCATATTTGTACGTCATGCTGAACTTGTTTCAGCATCTCATAGTTTTTACTAATCACCGATTTATATTGATGATGCCCTGAAACAAGTCCGACTGCTGCTGGCAGGTTCAGGGTAACGAACATTTTATGATTAATTACGGACAATCAAACCTATTAAAAAGCTATATGAAAGTTTTTAAAGAAGTTCAAAAATTTACACAACCATGGATTTTAATAGTTTTAGCTATTTCTTTGGTGATTTCTGTAAATCCAATCATTAAAAATTGGAATATTATAGCGAACCAATCTATTTTAAAAAGCATTTCTTTTTTTAGTGGTACAATTATAATTTTTTTGGTTATCATTTTTCTACTTAAAATAAAACTAATTACTAAAATAGATGAGAGAGGTATTCACTATCAGTTTTTTCCAATTAACTTAAATCTTAAATGTATTTCTTGGGAAACTATTAATAGTTGCTCTATTAGAAAATACAATGCTATTACAGAATATGGCGGTTGGGGTTTACGATTTAGTTTTAGAAAAAATATTGGACGAGCTTTCACCACAAAAGGAGCTATTGGTTTACAATTAGTTTTAAAAAATGGCAAAAGATTATTAATTGGAACTCAAAAAAGATATGAATTGGAAAAAACCCTTTTAAATTATCAATATAAAATAATATGAAGATTAAATTTTTAATCATACTTGCTTTCTTTATTTCACAAATTAGTTTCTCTCAAAAAGCAACCTATCAAAAAAGTGAATTAGATATTCCAACCAAAACCGAAACTATTTTTGGAACATTATTAACACCAAATTCCATAAACAAACCTCCTTTGGTTATTATCATTCCAGGTTCTGGACCAACAGATAGAAACGGAAATAATGCAATGATGAAAAACAATGGAGTTAAGTATTTAGCAGAAGCTTTAAGCAATCAAAAAATAGCAACGTATAGATATGATAAAAGCGTACTAAAATTTACTAAAAAAGATAGTTTAAAAATAAAAGCATTAACCTTTAAAACTTTTATTAATGAAGCCAAATCTGTGATTGAATACTTTAAAAATACCAAAAAATATTCAAAAATAATAGTTGCAGGTCACAGTCAAGGTAGTTTAGTAGGTATGGTAGCTGCTCAAAATAATGCCGATGCTTTTATTTCTTTGGAAGGTGCTGGCAGACCTATTGATGAAATTTTAGTAGAACAAATTGAAAAACAAGCTCCTTTTTTAAAAGACGAAACTGCTAGAGTTTTAACTGAATTAAAAAAAGGTAAGTTGGTTACTGACTATAATCCAATGCTAGCCAGTTTATTTAACAAAACCGTACAACCTTTTTTAATTTCCTGGATGAAATACAATCCACAAAATGAAATTAAAAAATTAAAAATTCCTATACTTATTATTCAAGGAACAAAAGACATTCAAGTTAAAATAGAGGATGCGGAATTGTTACACAAAGCAAATCCTAAATCTAAATTAGAACTTATAGAAAATATGAATCATATTTTTAAAGAAATAAATGGAGGTGATAATGAAAATATGCAATCGTATTCCAATCCTAATTTACCAGTAATGCCAGAACTAACAACCAGTATTGTTAATTTTATAAAAACCTTAAATTAAACAAATGGCAAAGAAAAAAGCATTTGCATTACGAATCAATGAAGATTTGCTTAAAGCTGTTGAAAAATGGGCTTCTGATGAATTTAGATCTACTAACGGACAGTTAGAATGGATGCTAAATAAATGCCTAAAAGATGCAAATCGTTTACCAAAAAATAAAAACACCAAAGAAGAAGATGTTTGAAGTTAAAAATTTAACGCACCAAAATCCACTATTAAATAAACTAATAATTAGTAATGATACTTTGCATTTAAAAAGTATTATTTATCCTAATTTAGGAGCATCATTACAACAACTAAATTTAAATAATAAGGCAATACTTAATGGTATTACTGATGATGAAAATGGAATAGAAACTTACAAAAACATGTTCAATTCCGCTTTTTTATTTCCTTTTCCTAACAGAATAGAGCAAGGAAAGTATTCTTTTGAAGACGAAAATTATCAATTATCATGTAACGAATCAACATTAAATAATGCAATTCACGGACATATTTATAATAAATCTTTCAAAATTGAAAATATAGAAACTTCAGAAACTAAAGCTTCTATTATATTAAATTATGATTATAAAGGCAACATAGACGGATTTCCTTTTCCTTATAAATTAAGCATCATTTATAAATTTGAAAGAAATAGAATTACTATAACTTTTAAAGTGCTAAATACAGGTGAACAATTATTTCCCTTTGGAATTGGTTGGCATCCTTATTTTAATTCTAATAATTTAGCAGAAAGTGTGTTAAATTTTAAAGGAAAATTTCAATATAAATTATCAGATAAAATGATACCAATTTCCAAACATCAGTTTCCCTTTAAAGCACCTCTTAAAATAAATGATATCTCTTTAGATGATTGTTTTATCTTAGAAAAACCAAAGATTAATTTAGCTACAAAAACTACCCATTTAGAAATTAATTTTAAATCTGTTTCCGAAACAAATTATCTCCAAATTTATACCCCAGAGAATAGAAAAAGTATCGCTATTGAACCTATGACTTGTGCTCCAAATTGTTTTAATAGCAAAGATGGATTGCTAAAATTAGCTCCAAATAAAACTTTTAACTGGTTTATTACTTTAAATTATGATTTAAAATGAAAAGAGGCTGTCTAAAAAGTTAAATTTTCGTCAACCTGAACCTGCCAGCAGCAGGCGGGCTTGTTTCAGGTTCTCATAACAACAGGTAATCAGTTGGATGATATTCTGAATTAAATTCAGAATGACTATTTTCAAAACTTTTTAAACAGCCTTATTATTTAATGAGTTACTTTTTGTTTCGGATGTACTAAAGTCATTTCATCAATTAAATTGGTGGCTCCTGCATATTTATCAATGATAAATAAAACATAACGAATATCAACCATTATGTTTCGGCAAATAGCTGCATCGTAATTATAATCGCTCATAGTTCCTTCCCAAACTCTGTCAAAATTAAGTCCTATCAAATTACCTTTAGCATCAATTGCTGGGCTACCAGAATTACCTCCTGTAGTATGATTAGTTCCTAAAAAATCGACTGGCATTTTTCCATTTTCGCCATATTGTCCAAAATTTTTAGATTTATATAATTGTTGCAATTTTTTGGAAACATCAAACTCGTAATCACCAGGAATATATTTTTCCATAACTCCTTTTAAATGACTTACTGGCTCATAATAAACAGCATCTCTAGGCGAGTAACCTTTTACTTGTCCATACGTTACGCGTAATGTTCCGTTAGCATCAGGAAAAAATCGTTTATTTGGAAAAACTTGCATTAAAGCTTTCATATATTCTTTTTGAACCGCAGTGATTTTTAAATTTAGTTGTTGATAGGTTGGTTCAATAGTATTGTAAAATAGGGTATGTAATTCTTTACCAAAAACATAGGCACTATCTTCATTTAATTTTTTTATTACTTCTTCCGGACTTCCTGTTAGTAATTCTTCTGCACCTTTTAAACTTGTTAATTTTGTAGTGGCATAAATGGCTGTTGCTAAAGTAGCCATATCATTTTGTTTTATATTGTCTGGTACATATTCCGCAGGGACATTTTTTGCATATAAACCAACCAATTTTTCAAAAACAGGTTTATCTACTTCAGCACTATAATTTTTGTATTTCCCCTTAAAACTTTTTAAAACTGACGCTCTTCTTCTTTCAAAAGCGGCAACTCCTCCTCTATTGTACGCTTGTTCTAATTGAAATGCTTTAAAAGTACTATTCAATAATTCTACATTTCTATAAGCTACTTCAATCCAATAATCACGAGCCAAAGCAACTTTTTCAATCTCTTTATATAACTGTTCGAAATCTGATAAAATAGATTTATAACCAACTAAATCCTTTGCCTTAACTTCTTTAGAAAATTCTTTTTCTAAAGCTTGTTTTTTTTCAATTCCTTTAGATTTTTTGATTCCTTGATCTTCACCAATCCATTTTTTCCAATAATTAGCAATACTTGCATATTTTGATGCGTATTTTATTTTGATGCTTTCATCTTTTCGCATAAAACTATCTACAATTTTTAAAGCATTAGCTCTAATTTTAATTTTAGCAGGATTCAATACATTCACAATTTGATTAACCGCAACCGAAGGCAAATATTCATTAGTACGTCCTGGAAAACCAAAAACCAAAGTAAAATCTCCTTCTTTTACACCATCTAAAGAAATTGGTAAATAATGTTTTGGCTTATATGGAACGTTGTTTTCGGAATATTCCGCAGGTTTATTTTCTGCATTGGCATAAATTCTAAATATTGAGAAATCTCCAGTATGCCTAGGCCACATCCAATTATCAGTATCTGCCCCAAATTTCCCAATAGAAGATGGCGGAGCACCAACTAAACGAATATCTTTAAAAACTTCAGTAACTATTAATAGATATTGATTGCCTTTATAAAACGATTTTACATAGGCATTTTGCCAAGTTTCTTTTTGTGCATTTTTAGCAATTTTTAAAATATTCTGTTGAATTTGTTTTGTTTTAGAAGCTTCATCCATAGTATCAGAAACTCCATTAAAAACAGCTTTGGTAACATCATCCATTCTAACAATAAAAGTTACAGTCATTCCAGGATTTGATAATTCTTCACTTTTATTCATCGCCCAAAAACCATTTTTTAAATAATCATGATTTACTGATGAATGTGATTGAATTGCACCATAACCACAATGATGATTAGTTAACAACAATCCGCTAGGTGAAATTACTTCGGAAGTACATCCGCCATTAAAAAGAACCACAGCATCTTTTAAACTAGATTTGTTTACACTATAAATATCTTCGGCAGTCATTTTGCTGCCTAATTGTTGCATTTCACTTTCATTCATTCCTGCCAATAAAGAAGGAATCCACATGCCTCCTTGAATGTCTTTTGTATTTTTTAATACTATTTTTGTTGATTTTGGAGCTTCTATTTGTGAAGTTTTTTGTACTGTTTTGCACGATACTACTAAAAATATCAATAAAAAGCTTAGTCTAAAATATTTCATTTTTTATTTATTTATAGAACAAATATAAGCAACAGAAACCACTTTTTTTAGTTCAAAATTCATAAAAACATGTAAATTAGCCAAAACTCAAAAAACCATATGGATACAACACCGTTAATAACTCAAGATACCATTGCATTTGGTATTATAATGTTTACTTTAGGCTTTGTTTTTTACACCTCTGACAGTGAAAATAAAAACTGGAAAAAGTTTTACAAATTTGTACCTGCTTTATTAATGGCATATTTATTACCTGCAATTTTCACTTCAGTAGGCATTATTTCTCCAGAATGGGAAACCGTAAATAGTTCAGGCGAAATAGTAGAACATTCCTCAAAACTATATTACATAGCTAGTAGATTTCTATTACCAGCAGCATTGGTTTTAATGACCTTAAGTATAGATTTAAAATCGTTATTTAATTTAGGCCCAAAGGCACTAATTATGTTTTTAACAGGAACTGTTGGAATAATAATTGGAGGACCAATAGCCATTTGGCTAATCTCATTTATATCACCAGAAACGGTTGGTGGCGTTGGTCCAAATGCTGTTTGGCGTGGATTAGCAACTTTAGCCGGAAGCTGGATTGGCGGTGGTGCTAACCAAGCGGCAATGTTAGAAATTTACGAGTACAATCCTAAAAAATACGGTGGAATGGTGTTAGTAGATATTGTAGTAGCAAATTTATGGATGGCAATTATTTTAATTGGAGTTGGCAAAACTAAAAAAATTGATAAATGGCTTAAAGCAGATACCTCTGCTATTGAAAAACTAAAAGAAAAAGTAGCTTCATTTTCTTCAAAAATAAATAGAAATCCATCGCTAACCGATTTAATTGTAATTTTAGCCATTGCATTTACTGCTGTTGGATTTTCACATTTTGGAGCAAATGAAATTTCCTCTTATTTAAAAAATACTTTTGAAGCTGTCAGAGATAAAAGCTCAGCCTTATCTTCTTTTGGCTCTCAATTTTTTTGGATGATAAGTATTGCCACTGCTATAGGTATTATTTTATCATTTACTAAATTTAAACTATACGAAGGAGCTGGAGCCAGTAAAATTGGTAGCATATTTATCTACATATTAGTTGCAACCATTGGAATGAAAATGGATTTGGGTAAAATATTTGATAATCCCGGAATTATTTTTATCGGGTTGGTTTGGATGACCATTCATGCCGTTTTATTAATAACCGTTGCTAAACTTATAAAAGCACCCTTTTTCTTTTTAGCAGTTGGTAGCCAAGCCAATGTTGGCGGTGCTGCATCTGCACCTATTGTTGCAGCAGCATTTCATCCTTCACTAGCAACTGTTGGAGTTTTATTAGCAGTTTTTGGTTATGTAATTGGAACGTATGGTGCTATGTTGACAGCCGAATTAATGCGAATTGTTGCTACTTAAAAATTTCAAAAACCAAATAAAAATTAGATATTTGTAGTATAAAATTTTAGATATGAAAAAAGTAGTTGTTAGTATTTTTGTAGTTGTTTTATTGATTTCTTGTAATCAAAAAAAACAAGGAAATATGTTAGTTCATGGAACTATTAGTGGACTTAAAAAAGGAACTGTTTATCTTCAAAAGTTAAAAGATACAGCACTTATTTCTGTTGATTCTGTTAGTTTAAATGGAATAAACACATTCACATTAACCGATAATGTAAAAAGTCCCGAAATATATAACCTTACTTTGAATGAAAAACCCGAAGAAAAAATTTATTTTTTTGGGGAAAAAGGTGAAATTACTATAACTACCAAACTTTCAAAATTTGAAGTTGGAGCAAAAATTACTGGTTCAAAAAATCAAGATTTATTAGAAGAACATAAAGCAATGCTCAAAAAATTTAATGATAAACAATTAGATTTAATAAAAGAAAAGTTTGATGCTCAAAAAAATAATGATTCCGAATTGTTAGCTATAATTGAAAAGGAAGAGCAAAATTTAATAAAACGAAAATATTTGTATACCACAAATTTTGCCATTCAACATAGTAAATTTGAAGTAGCACCTTATATTGCTTTAACTGATTTGTACTATGCCAACATTAAGCTTCTAGATACCGTAAATAATTCATTATCTAAAAAAATCAAAAAATCTAAATACGGAATAGAATTATCAAAATTTATTGATAATATAAAGAAAACTGAAAAGTAAAATTTCATTTTACGAAACTATTTTCAATTTAATCTTTCCTTTAATATTCGTGTAACAAAATAAGCTAATAAGCTACTTATTAGTTGAAATCAACAACTTGTGACCAAAGACCTTGAACATAAATTTATAACTGAATTTAAAGAAAATCAGAATATAGTACATAAAGTATGTAGAATATATACCGATAATCAAGAGGCACATAATGATTTGTTTCAGGAAATTACTATTCAACTTTGGAAAGCTTATCCCAAATTTAGAGGTGAAGCAAAACTAAGTACTTGGATGTACCGGATTGGTTTAAATACTGCCATTACTTTATTTAGAAAATCTAAAAGAAGCATTAAAACACAAGATTTTGATTCGGTTATCTATAAAATTGAATCTTCTGATTATGATGATACTGAAGAAGAACAACTTAAGTTAATGTACAAAGCCATTCGTCAATTATCTGATATTGATAAAGGACTTATCTTTTTGTATTTAGAAGATAAAAATTACAAAGAAATATCCGAAACCTTAGGAATTTCTGAAGTAAATGCACGCGTTAAAATGAGCCGAATTAAAACTCGATTAAAAAAAATATTAAATCCGTAAGTTATGGATGAATTAGAATTATTAAAGAAAGATTGGAAAAAGCAAGAAGGAAATTTTAAAGAATTATCTTATAATGAAATTTATAAAATAATTCAAAAAAAATCTTCTTCTGTTGTAAAATGGATTTTTATTATTTGTCTAGCCGAATTTCTATTTTGGGGAGTTGTTAGCCTTTTTATTCCTGATAGTATTTATGATATTTATAAAAAACTTGATTTAAATTTTATTTTAAATATAAGTTATGTTTTAAATTATATAATTGTTTTTGTTTTTCTATATCTATTTTATAAAAATTACAAAGCCATTTCTGTTACTGATAGTACTAAAATGTTGATGGAAAATATTATTAAAACAAGGAGAACAGTTAAATATTATGTGTATATAAACGTTTTTTTAGCTGCCATTTTTTCTATCATATTAAATTACTCAATGGTTATTAAAGGTTTTAAAACTATTAATATTAGTGAGACAGCTCAAGCAAATCTAAATATCACTTCATTAGACTATACTACACTAGCAATCAGCTTAATAAGCTTTATTTTAACTATTCTTTTAATTTGGGGATATTATAAACTTATCTATGGATTTTTACTTAGAAAACTTACTAAAAATTATAAAGAATTAAAATCATTAGAATTTTAAATTATAAAAGGATTTGTTTTAAAGTAACAAAAATAAAGTCATTACGAAACTTTAAAAAAGTTGAAGTAATCTTGTTTCTTTAAAATGAGATAACCACGTCGTCAGCACTCCTCGTTATGACGTTTTATACATCATTTACATCATAAGTGCTAGATTAAAAATCATGAATTTCTTTTAAATCCTATTATCTCCATCTAACAAATCCCCTATTCCACCTAATATACTACCTTCACCTCTTCGTTTGTTTCCAGTTTGAGGAGCTAATGCTAACACTCTGGAAGCTAACCTACTAAATGGTAACGACTGAATATAAACAGTACCTGGTCCTGTAAGTTTTGCAAAAAATAATCCTTCTCCTCCAAATATGGTATTTTTAATTCCGCCTATAAATTCTATATCATAATCTATATCTTTTGTAAAACCAACTATACAACCCGTATCTACTTTTAAAATTTCACCAGCCTGTAATTCTTTTTTTGACATATTACCTCCGGCATGAACAAAAGCCAAACCGTCTCCTTCTAATTTTTCCATGATAAAACCTTCGCCACCAAACAAACCTCGTCCTAATTTTTTAGAAAACTCAATACCTACTGAAACTCCTTTTGCTGCACATAAAAATGCATCTTTCTGACAAATAAATTTACCATTTACTTCACTTAAATCAATAGGAATAATTTTACCGGGATAAGGTGCTGCAAAGGAAACTTTCTTTTTACCAGAACCTTCATTTGTAAAAAGCGTCATAAACAAACCTTCGCCTGTTAATAATCGTTTTCCTGCAGAAAATAATTTTCCCATAATTCCTGTATCTTTATTTGCTCCATCACCAAATATGGTATTCATTACAATTCCTTCATTCATCATCATAAAACCACCAGATTCTGCCACTACACTTTCCTGTGGATCTAATTCTATTTCCACAAATTGCATTTCTTCTCCGTGAATGTAATAATCTATTTCGTGTGCATTCATAATTAAGTTATTTTTTAGTTCTAAGTCTAACACTCCATTCAAATTCATAAGCAGAAACCTGATCTCCTTTTTCATCAATTCCAACAGATTTCATAGTAATGGTTTGTCCTTCACCAGTTTCAATTGTATTTTTTAGAGCTTCATCAATTAAATTACCATTATTACAAGTAAATGTAATAAGTCCTGTAGCTTTTTTTGTAAATGTACTTTTATTACTAGTGACTAACATAGAAATTGGCTTGCCACTTTCCTTAATTTTTTTAATAACCAAAGCACCTGTGCTTAATTCTGCTGCCATAGATTGAACCGCAAAATACATAGATTTAAATGGATTTTGGTTTATCCATCTATGCTTAACTTTTACTATTGCTAAATCATTATTCAATTCCTTTAATTTAACTCCACATAAATAAGCCGATGGTAATTTAAATATCAAAAACCTATTCATTTCCTTTACTGTTACACTCATATTTTAATTAATTATTGGCAACAAGTTACTTAAAATATAGTTATCAAAAATTATTATTATTTGTTAAAATTATGTTAATATTTAGTACTATGTGTTGCATACTACTATCTTTTATCTATATATTTGCATAGTATAATAATAAGCATAACCATATTATGATAACCACTAAAAATACAAGTACTGCTTTTTTAATACATATATCTGCATTTGCAAGCTATGTTTTCCCATTTGGCGGAGTAATTGCTCCGTTAATAATTTGGCAGGTAAAAAAGGATGAAAGTTCTTATATAGATGAACAAGGTAAAGAAGCAGTAAACTTTAATTTAAGCTTTGCACTATATTCATTTGTTATTGGTTTAAGTGCTATTTCAAGCTTCTTTTTCCATTTTCCAAATTTTATTGGACTATTTGGAAGCGTGTCTTTAGTAGCAATTATTGCTATAATTAGATTCATTCTAATTGTAATGGCTGCCATTAAAGTAAATAATAATGAATATTTTAAATATCCGTTAACCATACAATTTATTAAATAACCCAATGCTTTTAATCTAAAAATTACCATTTATGAAGATAGAAAACACAAAAGCACAAATGCGAAAAGGCGTTTTAGAGTATTGCATTTTATCGTTACTACAAAACGATGATGCATACACTTCTGAAATACTTTCGCAATTAAAAGATGCAAAATTAATAGTTGTGGAAGGAACCATTTATCCGCTACTAACACGCCTAAAAAATGCAGGTTTGTTAAGTTATCGATGGGAAGAATCTACTTCTGGTCCACCACGTAAATACTACGCTTTAACCGAAACAGGTAAACTGTTTTTAAAAGAATTAAACACTACCTGGAGCGATTTAGTAACAGCCGTAAATTTAGTAACTACCCATAAATCAACAAAAAAATGAACAAGACAATAAATATAAATTTAGGAGGTATCTTTTTTCATATTGATGAAGTAGCATATCAAAAACTAAAACGCTATTTAGATGCCATTAGAAAATCATTAAGTGATGACCCACAAGGAAGAGATGAAATCATTACTGACATTGAGCACAGAATTGGAGAAATACTTTCTGAAAGAATTACCAATGACAGGCAAGTAGTTAATGAAAATGATATTGATGAGATTACTAAAATAATGGGGAAACCTGAAGATTATTTAGTAGATGAAGAACTGTTTAATGATGAACCTAAGGCAAGGAAAAGCATCAGCACAAAAAAATTATTTAGAGATGGAGATGATAAATTTTTAGGTGGAGTTTGCTCAGGATTAGCTCATTACGTAGGTATTGATGTTATTTGGATGCGTATTATTTGGTTGGTGCTTTTATTTGGATTTGGTATTGGTTTTTTAGTTTATCCATTATTGTGGATATTAATTCCACAAGCTGAAACCACTGCCGAAAAACTTCAAATGAAAGGCGAACCTGTTAATATTGATAATATTGAACGTAAAATTAGAGAAGAATTAAGTAACGTAACCTCTAAAGTAAAAGATGGAGTAAATAATGTTGCAGAAACTGTTAAAAGTTCCGAATTTCAAAATAAGGCAAAGTCCGGATTTCAAGATTTAGTTGATACTTTAGGCAAAATAATTCTTGCTATTTTGCAAGTAATAGGGAAATTTATAGGTGCAATTTTAATACTAATTGCTGTCTTAACTTTATTAGGTCTAATATTTGGGGCGTTTTCTTGGGGTAGCTTTGAAGTATTAGGTTTTAGAGAAGGATTTGTTCATTATCCAGAATTTATTTACAATCATATTTTACCACCTTGGTTACTAATTATTTTTATTTTTATTGCAATAGGTATTCCATTTGTAGTGTTGTTTATGCTAGGTTTAAAAATACTTTCTAATAATATAAAATCATTTAGCACTACTACAAAATTATCATTATTAGGTGTATGGATTATTGCTTTATTAGGTTTAGGTTTTGCTGCTATTAACTTTGCCACACAAACCTCATCTAACGGTGTTTTTAATACTACCAAAGAAATAAATATTACCGCTCAAGATACTTTAAAGGTTAAAATAATTGCCGATGAAAATTTATCTAACAAGCGAGAATTTCGTAAAAGATACGATACCGAAATAGTGTATGACAATACCATTCAAAAATTATATTCCACTAAAATTAATGTAGATATAAAACCAACGGATAACAATACGGGTTATTTAAAAATTAGAAAAAGTTCCGAAGGAAATAATCGATTAAACGCAAATAACACTGCTGAAAGTATTGAATATCAATTTGAACTAACCAACAACAACCTACTATTAAATGGATATTTTTTAAGTGATATAGAAAATCAATTAAAAAGCCAAGAAGTTGATATCACCATTTATTTACCCGTAAATTCTATTCTATATTTAGATAAATCTACTCGTACTTTTTTAGATGATGTAGATAATATTCAAAATATTTATGATGGTGATATGCCAAAACATTATTATAAAATGCAAGAAGATGGCTTAAAATGTTTAGACTGTGACCCTAGTATTTTTAGTGAATCCTATAGAAATAAAGAAAATCATTTTAAATTAAATATTGATGAGAATGGCGTTAAAATAAAAGTTAAAAATGGAGCAAAAAAGGCTAATATTAAAATTGATGAACATGGTATAATTATAAATTAAAAAGCCAAACAATAATTTAAGAATTAACCTATAAACAATTTATTTGTATATCCGCAAAAGTTCATAAATTTATAAAGTACGTCATTCTGAACTTGTTTCAGAATCTCATAACACTTGTATTGTAAATCAACATAATAAGGCGAGACTCTGAAATAAACTTGCCTGCTGGCAAGCAGGTTCAGGGCGACGTATTAACTATATAATTAAAAACGGACATACAATACTATTTATATAAAACAAATGAAAAAATTACTTTTATTAATCTTATTTATATTTTGTATTAACCTTTCACAAGCACAAAATACATTTACTGCAATTGTAAAAGACAAACAAACTAATGAACCTTTATTTGGTGCTGATTGTATTCTAAAGGAAACTAGTAAAGGTTCAAGTGCAAATATGGATGGTGAAATAACCATCCAAGGTATTAATAATGGAAAACAAATCTTTCTTTTCTCCTATATAGGATATCAAACCGTTGAAAAAGAATTAAATTTTCCTTTGCAAGATAGTTCTCCTATTATTATATATCTTAAACAAAATCAGACTCTAAAAACCATAACTGTATATTCTACTAGAACAAATAATAGAATTGAAGAAATTCCTACAAAAGTTGAAGTTCTAGGACAAGAAGAAGTTATAGAAGAAACAGCAATAAACCCTGGAAATATTTCTAAATTATTAGGAGAAACTTCAGGAATACAAGTACAACATACTTCTGCAATTTCAGGTAATGTAAGTTTCCGTATTCAAGGTTTACCAGGAAAATACACGCAGCTTTTACAAGATGGTTTTCCAATGTATGGAGGATTTTCATCAGGATTAAGCTTATTACAAATTCCTCCGTTAGATTTACAACAAGTTGAAATAGTAAAAGGTTCTGCCTCTACACTTTATGGAGGTGATGCCATTGCTGGAATAGTAAATTTAATAACAAAAAAACCCAAAAGAAAGTCTGTATTTTCAATATTATTTAACCAAACACATAAAGGGGGTCAAGATATTAGCTCTTTTTATTCAGGTAAAAAAGGAAAATTTGGAATTACATTTTTAGCAAGTAGTAATACACAAAAAGCAAAAGATATAAACGGTAATAATTTTACAGATATACCAAAATATAATAGAGCTGTTATTTCTCCTAAAATATTTTATGATTTCAATAAAAATAATCACCTACTTGTTGGATTATCAAGTGTAATAGAAGATAGAATTGGTGGAAATTTTAATACTGTAAATGATAATTCTAGTAACAATAATTTATTTTTTGAAGAAAATAAAACTAAAAGGATAAATACTTCTCTTAAATTTGAAAGTGAAAATAAGTCTGGAAACATTTTCACCGTAAAAGCATCCTTTGGTAATTTTAATCGAAAAATGAAAACCAATACAAATCGTTTTAATGGAATTCAAAATACAATATTTACCGAGTTGTCTTATTACACAAATTCAACTAAACACAAATGGGTTAATGGCTTAAATTATTATTCTGATAAATTTAATCAAAGTCAGCCAACTACCAATTTACTAAATTACAAACACCAAACTATAGGTTTATTTTCGCAAGATAATTGGCATATTTCTAAAAAATTATTTTTAGAGCCTGGTATTCGTTATGATTATAATTACACCTACGGTAGTTTTTTTCTTCCTAGGTTGGCTATGATGTATCATTTTTCAGATACTTTTTTTACACGATTTAGTGTAGGATTAGGGTATAAACTTCCTACTCCTTTTACGGATGATGCTGAAAGAACAAGATATCAAAACATTCAAATGCCAAACAATTTACAAGTAGAAAAATCTAATGGTGTAAATCTTGATTTTAATTATAAAACGCTATTATTTGATGAACTGAATTTAAGTATTAATCAATCCTTTTTTATTACGAAAATTAATAAACCAATAATTGCAGCTAATAATTTACTTCAAAATCAAATTGTTAGTTATAAAAATGCAAACGGTAATATTTTAAGTAAAGGATTAAATACAAATATTAGTCTTAGATTAGATGAATTAGTTTTATATGTTGATTATACTTATTTAAAAGTTAAAAAATCATATGATTTTAACAAACCATTAGAATTAACACCTCAAAATAAAATAACATCAACTCTTGCTTATGAAGATGAAGATGAAGGTTGGAAAACTGGTTTAGAAGCATTTTATTTTGGTAACCAATATCTTGAAAATGGAAATAAAACACCAAATTATTGGTTACTTGGTGCATCGGCACAAAAAACAATAGGACATTTTACAGTTGCTTTAAATATTGAAAATATATTAGATATTAGACAAACTCGATATGAAAATATTGTAAACGGACCACTAAACAACCCAAATTTCAATGAATTATATGCTCCTTTAGATGGAGTTATTGGAAATATGGTACTAAAATTCACTCTATAAAAAAAACAGTTCATCAAATTTAATCAACAATTCAATCCAATAAAATTTTAATATATCAACAAGATATTTACTTTTAAATCATTAAAAACTCAACAAATGAAAACAATAACTAAAATCACAACTTTACTTGTAGTGCTAATTATTACAACTTCATGTTTTATGGATGGCATTATGGGCATTAAAGGTAACCGAAATGTAATCAGTGAAAGCCGAAATATTAGCTCAAAATTTAATGAAATTGATATTCAACAAGGAATAAACTTATTCCTAACTCAAGGAAATTCAACTACTTTAAAAGTTGAAGCCGATGAAAACATTATGGATTTATTAATAACTAAAGTAGAAAACAATCAGTTAAAAATATATTTCAAAAAAAATGTTTACAAAGCAAAAGCACGAAACGTTTATTTAACCACAAATGAAATTTCAAGTATTGAAGCCTCTAGTGGATCTTCAGTAAAAACCGAAAATACCTGGCAAATCCCTTCTTTAAAAATAAATACAAGTAGTGGCAGTTCAGTTAAAATTCATGTAAAAGCTGATGATATTTCAAGTTCATCATCTAGTGGATCAACATTACGAATATATGGTAAAACAAATAAATTTTCAGCAAAGGCAAGTAGTGGTAGCTCTATTAATGCCAATAAATTAATGAGTATGGATGTGTTGGCAAAAGCTAGTAGTGGTGCAAACGTAACTGTTAATGTTTCAGGAAAATTAACAGCAAAAGCAAGTAGCGGTGGCAGCGTTGATTATGAAGGAAATCCTACTGAAATTAATAAAGACACCTCTTCTGGAGGTAATGTATCAGGAAGCTAATTCCAATTTATATATTTAAATTGTTAAAGCCAGTTCAACAAGTTTGAGCTGGTTTTTTTTAGAACTATTTAATTTTGTTTAAGTTAATTAATTTGTTAAATAATGATTCCAACCACTATTATTAATATAAAGTTACCTATTTTTGTAGTTATTTTAGATTAAATTTATAAATATGCCTCAAAAAAATAAAGATCCGCACACGTTTCATATTCCTGTAATGGGTTTAGCTTTTACCATTGATAGCCCAATTAAAATAGCTAAGTATGGAATTTCTTCTGTAATTTCTATTGTAGATGATATTTTAATTGAAAAAATGAATGAATTTTATACTAAAAAATTTAAGCTTCCTTTTAATTCAATTTCTAATAAAATAGAAGATTATAGAGCTAAAAGAATTACATCATATTTAAATACTGTTGACACTATAGTAAAGCAAAAATTTGAAGAATTAAAAACTAGTTTTGTCGAAAAAAGCAGTGAATTTGAAAAATACTTAGACTTATTGCCTGATTTTTCAAAAGTAAAAAAAGATTTTGTCACCTATTTTGAAACTAATGATTTCAAATCAAATATCTCAAAATGGATTCAAAATAATTTAACACCTGGAAGTATAGATGTTAATATTATGACCAAGCTTGATAAATTAAATTATTCCAAAGGTAAAAAATTACCAACCGAATTTAACGATGCTCATGCAGCTTTAAGAGGTTTTGCTAATAGTAATTTACACTCATCTGTTGTTCTTTCAGCAGGAATGAATCCTAGATTATATAGTTATTTTGAAAATTTTCAAGATTTTTTCCCTACCAAAGAAAATAGTTTAAACAAAAAAATAATTTTAAAAGTTAGTGATTACAGATCGGCTATTATTCAAGGTAAATTTTTAGCCAAAAAAGGATTATGGGTTTCTGAATACAGAATAGAATCTGGACTTAATTGTGGCGGACATGCTTTTGCTTCAGATGGTTATTTAATGGGTCCAATTTTAGAAGAATTTAAAACCAATAAGGATAGTTTAATTGCTGAAGTTCATTCTATTTTAGTTACTGCTTTAAAAAATAAAGGAAAGCATTTTCCTGAAATCCCATTAGAATTAAATATTACTGTTCAAGGTGGAGTTGGCACTTCAGAAGAACATGAATTTTTATTAAATAATTATAACATTGATTCCGTAGGTTGGGGTTCTCCTTTTTTATTGGTTCCAGAAGCAACAACCGTAGATTCGCCAACCATAAAAAAATTAGAAAAAGCTACTGAAAAAGATTTATATTTAAGTGATATTTCTCCATTAGGGGTGCCATTTAATAGCTTAAAAGGAAATACTAATGAATTAATTAGAGATCATAAAATTGCTAATAATAAAGCAGGAAGTTCCTGTCCTAAAAAGTTTTTATCATCAAATACTGATTATTCAGAAAAAGCAATTTGTACTGCTTCAAGAAAATATCAAACAATAAAATTAAATGAGTTAAAATCTAAAAACTTAAATTCCGAAGAACATACTACAAATGAACAAGGTATTACTGTAAAATCTTGCTTATGTGAAGGATTAGCAAATGCAGCTTTAATAAATAATAATATTCAACAAAAAGGTGAAAATAATGGTGTTGCTGTTTGCCCTGGACCAAATATGGCTTATTTTTCAAAAGAAATTTCTTTAAAAGAAATGATTGATCATATTTATGGAAAGGTAAATGTAATTGCTACCAATAATCGACCTCATATGTTTATTAAAGAATTATCGCTTTATATTGATTATTTTTCAAATAAAGTAAATGAAGCAAAGGACTCATTTACCATAAAACAAGAAAAATATCTTACAAATTTTCAAAACAATTTGAATGATGGTATTACGTATTACCAAAATTTATTTTCAAATTTCGACTCTAATAAAGCAACCTTACTTTTGGAATTAAATGTTTTGAAAAAAGATTTATTTAATATAAGAATACCCATTTTAGTTAAAGCATAAAAAAGAGGCTATTTAAAAAGTTCTAAAAACCGTCATTCTGAATTCAATTCAGAATCTTATCTTACTGATTATCAATTATTATAAGAACCTGAAACAAGTTCAGGTTGACTGAAAATTCACTTTTTAAATAGCCTCTTTTTTAAAGTATTTTTGAGCCGCATTTAAAATCTGAAAGTGTTTTATTTTCTAATATTTTTAAAGTACTGTCTCTAACTTCTGCCATTAAAATATTTAAACTACATTCCTCTTCACTTGTACAATCATCACAACGTTCATAATGGTTTAAACTTACGCAAGGTAACATTGCAATAGGACCTTCTAAAATTCTTATTAGTTCAGATACTTTTATATTATCAGGATTTTTTTGTAAAAAGTAACCTCCTCCTTTTCCTTTTTTAGAATCAAGAATCTCACTTTTTTTTAAACTTAATAATATACTTTCTAAAAATTTCTGAGGAATATTTTCAGCATTGGCAATTTCAGCAATTAATATTGGAGTATTATCCTCCTTATTGGCTAAATAACTCAACGCCTTTAATCCATATTTTGTCTTTTTTGAAAGCATGTTTTAAAAATAGTAAATTTAAATGATATTATTTTCGAATACAAAAAACATTTTAGATTAAAAAAATTAATTTAACAAAAAATAATAGCCTTTTCAACCCTTTTAAATTGGCTGTTTTTTAAGTGTAATTTCTATCAATTCAGGCAACTAACCAATATTTTTAACCTAAATAATTGAAAGTAAAATTGCACTAAAACTTATTCGTTACTATTTAAAAAAATTAAAAAAATAAGTATACATTTGTGTTCAAAATTTATTGAATAAATGAATAAACTTGCAGTTATAGCTCTTGGTGGCAATGCCATTCTTAGAAGCGATCAAAAAGGAACTATTCAAGAACAAGACATCAATGTTATGGATTCTCTTGAAAATATTGTTTTTATGATAAAAGGAGGTTATAATATTATTTTATCTCATGGAAATGGTCCTCAAGTAGGTAATATTGTAATGAGAAATGATGCTGGAGAACAAGTTTACAACATAGCACAAATGCCTTTAGATATTTGTGTAGCAGATTCGCAAGGAGGCATAGGCTATATGATTGAAAGAAATCTAAGAAACCTGCTAAAAAAACACGGTTTAAAAAGAGATGTGGTAACATTAGTTTCCCAAGTTCTTGTAGATAAAAATGATCCTGCTATTAATAATCCAAGCAAAAGAATTGGAAAACTATATTCTAAGGAAAAAGCTATGGAATTAACAAAATCAAAAGGATGGTTGTTTAAAGATTCTCCTAAAAAAAAGGGTTCGGTTCGTAGAGTAGTTGCTTCACCAAGACCTATAGAAATATTTAACAGAGATTCTATTGCACGACTAGCAAAAGAGGGTGTAATTGTTATTACAGTTGGCGGTGGCGGAGTTCCAGTTTATAAAGATGAATCGGGAATGTTACAACCCGTTGAAGGAGTTATAGATAAAGATATGGCTTCTTCTGTTTTAGCACAAAAAATTGGTGCAGATGAATTTTATATTCTAACAGATGTGCCTTTTGTTTATATGAATTATGGAAAAGAAAATCAAGAAATTCTTGAATTTTTAGATGAAACCGATACGTTAAAATATTTAGAATCAGGGCAATTTAGTGAAGGTAGTATGCAACCTAAAATTAAAGCAGCTCTTGAATTTGTTCAAAACGGAGGTGAAAAAAGCATCATAACAGAATCTAGGAAACTTGAAGACAAAAGCTTTGGTACAAAAATTACCTTAAAATATGAGTAAAAAACCTATGTATTAATCGAATAATTATTATAAATCTTATGAACAAATCAGAAAAAAAATCAATCAAAAAAGGCCTAAAGGGTAAACATTTACTAACCTTATTAGATTTTTCAAAAGACGAAATAAAATATCTTTTATCTTTATCTGCTAAGTTAAAAAAAGACAAGAAAAAAGGGAAGTTAAAGAAAATATTCAAAGGAAAAAATGTTGCCTTAATTTTTGAAAAAGCTTCAACTAGAACAAGATGTGCTTTTGAAGTTGCTACACACGATCTTGGTGGTAGCACAACATACCTTGGACCTACAGGTTCGCAAATGGGTAAAAAAGAAACTATTGAAGATACCGCTAGGGTTCTTGGAAGAATGTTTGATGGCATTGAATATAGAGGTTTTGGACAAGAAATTGTTGAGTCTTTAGCAAAAAACGCAGGTGTAACGGTTTGGAATGGTTTAACCAATGAATACCATCCTACTCAAGTATTGGCGGATCTTTTGACTATGAAAGAACATAGCGATAAAAAATTTGAAGATATAAAATACGCATATCTTGGTGATGCAAGAAATAATATGGGGAATTCTTTACTAATAATAGGAGCAAAAATGGGTATGGATGTTAGAATTGCTGCTCCAACTGAAGTTCAACCAGAAAAAAGTTTATTAGAAAAAGTAAATAATATTGCTAAGGATTCGGGTGCAAAAATATTAATTACTGAAGATGTTGCTGAAGCCGTTAATAATTGTGATTTTATTATTACTGATGTTTGGGTATCTATGGGAGAAGCTGATGAAGTTTGGGAAAAGAGAATTAAACTATTGAAACCTTACCAAGTTAATAAAAAAGTAATGGAATTGGCCAATAATAAAAATGTGAAATTTATGCATTGTTTACCTGCTTTTCATAACAAAAAAACAACTGTTGGAGAAGAAATATTTACCAAATTTGGATTGGATGGATTGGAAGTAACTGAAGAAGTTTTCGAATCTGATAAATCGATTGTTTTTGATGAAGCAGAAAACAGAATGCATACCATAAAAGCCATAATGGTTGCAACTATATAAGATAAAATAGTTAAAATAAAAAAGGGTGATTTTTAATCACCCTTTTTTATTTTTCGAAGTATCAATTTTTCAAACGATTTAATTGTTTCGCCAATAATAGAAGCTCATGACATAATTAGTTCATCAGTAATTACTAATAGAGATGTAAATCAAATAATATCTCCATGAATTGGTTTTGTCAATAAACCATTCTCTTTTAATTTAACGCAAACATCCCAAGCATTTTTACCATTCTTTTATTACAATCGCATTAAGTAATCCTTTACCACGTAAAACCGTAATCATATCAGAATCTCCTATCCTAATCTCTTATTAATGGCAAGGTTGAACACCGCAATAATCCTTCCTGCTTAGCAATTTCTGCATAGGGAATTTCTTCTACAATAAATCCATTTGCTCTTAACCAATTATTTAGCCTAGTGAAATTTTGTTCAGAAATAATTACTTTTTCAGAAATTGAAAACACATTAGAATTCATATTGTACATTTCATCTTTGGTAATTTCAAAAATATTATTTTTTCCAAAAAAAGAAACTAGATAATTATAATCCTCTTCTAATAGAAATCCATTTTTATGAAGTATGGCTTTATCTTTTCCTATGGGTTGAAAACAACAATCTAAATGCAATGCATTTTCTTTTGGATTTGTTGATTTACGTAATTCAAAAGATTTCACTTTTTTGTTTGGAAACTTTTTTATAAAATAATCTACCGCCGCTTTATTAGTACGAGCTGTAATTTGATTTGGGTAATCTTCAGCAGTATAAGTCCCAATAAATAAATGTTTATTCCAAGGCATCACATCTCCTCCTTCAACATGAACTTCTTCTGGAAGTGTTATTATTTTAGATGGATTTATCTGATTTAAAACATGATTAATAGCTTGTAATTCATTAATTCTATCAGGTAAAATATTAGATTTAAAGAATAAATCATCTATTACAAAACCAATATCACGAGTAAAAATTTGGTTTACATTTTTCAATACTTTTGGACGATAAACTTTAATATCATATTTTAAAAGAACCGCATTAAAAGCATCCATTTCGGCAATCATATCTTTTTCAATAGGATAAGTTCCTGCTAAAACATGTAGTTTTGATTTAGGATCATAACAATCTTCGGGTTTTGGAGTAGAACCATTATTATTGGCAACACCTAATATTACCGATTTTAAACGTGAAGTTTCGTTTTTTATATTTAATGGGATTTTCATATTTTTTTAAATCAACTTAAAAATAAATATTAATTTAAAAAAGCCAACTTCCATTGACTTTTTTATCCTTGCTATCTGTTTTTTATCGAAGTATATTTTCTTAAATTTTCACCAACATATAGTTGACGAGGACGGCCAATTGGCTCATGATTTAAACGCATTTCTCTCCATTGAGCAATCCAACCTGGCAAACGACCAATAGCAAACATTACTGTAAACATTTCAGATGGAATACCTAATGCTCTATAAATAATTCCTGAGTAGAAATCAACATTTGGATATAATTTTCTACTTACAAAGTATTCATCTTTTAAAGCAACTTCTTCTAAATGTCTTGCTATTTTTAGTGCAGGATCTTCAATATTTAAATCTTTTAAAACCTCATCAGCATAAGATTTGATAATACGAGCTCTTGGATCGAAATTTTTATAAACTCTATGTCCAAATCCCATTAATCGGAATGGATCATTTTTGTCTTTAGCCTTTAATATAAATTTTTCAACATCACCACCATCTTTTTCAATTTGTTCTAACATTTCGATAACAGCTTGGTTTGCACCTCCGTGTAATCTTCCCCATAATGCAGAAACGCCAGCTGAAACAGAAGCAAATAAACCAGCTTCAGAAGATCCTACGATCCTAACTGTTGAAGTAGAACAATTTTGTTCATGATCTTCATGAAGAATTAAAAGTTTGTCTAAAGCCTCTACCGTTATGGAATTCATTATATATTTTTTAGTAGGAATTTTAAATAACATTTGCATAATATTAGCAATATAATCAAGGGAATTATCAGCATAATTTAAAGGTGTTCCTCTATTAATACTATGTGCCCAAGCCGCTAAAACAGGAAATTTACCTAACAATTTAACAATTGCATTATACATATCCTTTTCACTACTAATATCCACTGTAATAGGATTAAATGCAGTAAGTGCACTTGTAAGTGACGATAACATACCCATAGGATGTGCCACTTTAGGAAAGCCACTTATTATATTTTTCATTTCCTCATTTAACAATGATTCTGCTTTAATATCATTTTCAAATTTTTCAAACTGTTTTTTAGTAGGTAATTCTCCAAAAATGATTAAAAAAGCAACTTCTAAGAAATTAGAGTTTTCAGCCAAATCTTCAATAGCATAACCTCTATAACGCAATATACCTTCTTCTCCATTTAAAAAGGTAATAGCACTTTTACAAGATCCTGTATTTTTAAATCCAGAATCTAAAGTTATAATTCCGTTTGTACTACTTCTTAACGATTTAATATCAATAGAAACTTCATTTTCAGTACCTCTTATAATAGGAAACTCAAATTTTTTGCCGTCTATTTCTAATGTTGCTTTATCACTCATCTCTACCATTTATTTGAAATTAAAATTTACACGAAAGTACAAAATTTAAAGGGTCTTTTAAAATAATACTTTTACTATAAATAACCCGTTGTGCATTATAACTTTTTAAACTTACTGTTACGTCAGTTCGAGTAATTTTTGATAAAAAATTGTATCGAGAACGACTGTTTTTAAATAAAAAACCTATTCTCGATACTAATTTTAAGCCTAAAAAGGCTAAAATTCACTCGAATTGACGAAATTTTATCATAATGCACAACGGGTTATGAATATAAAAAAAACACCACTTAAAGTGGTGTTTTTATAATGAATAGAAATAAGCTTAATTGGCTTTAACCATATCTTCAATCATTTTTGTAGTTAATGATTTTGGTCTTTCTAAGGAATAACCTAAGGCTCTATCCCAAATAATATTTGATAATACACCTATGGAACGTCCAATAGCAAACAATACCGTGTAAAAATCGAATTGAGTAACACCATAATGCCATTGAACAACTCCAGATTGAGCATCTACATTTGGCCATGGGTTTTTAGCTTTACCTTGCTCTCTTAAAATATCTGGAACAACTTTGTATAAAGCATCTACATATTTAAATAATTCATCTTCAGGTAAGTGTTTCAAGCAGAATTCACGTTGAACCGCATATCTAGGGTCTGTTTTACGCAAAACCGCATGTCCATAACCTGGAATTACTTGTCCACTATTTAAAGTATCCCAAACATATTTTTTCATTTCTTCTTCAGATGGTAATTTTCCTCCCATTTGCTTTCTTAAACCTTGAAGCCAACGAAGTACTTCTTGATTAGCTAAACCGTGTAATGGGCCTGCTAAACCATTAATCATTGCTGAATTAGCATAATAAACGTCAGACAATGAACTGGCAACTAAATGAGCTGTATGTGCACTAACATTTCCACTTTCATGATCTGCATGAATAATAAAATACATTCTAGAAACATCATCATAAGGTTTATCTTTACCCATCATATAAGCAAAATTTGCACCTAAATCTAAAGTTGGATCTGCATAACGATGTCCTTTTTCAGGATGATATAGTTTATTATAAATATAAGCTCCAATTAAAGGCATTTTAGCTAATAAGTTAGTGGAATCTTCATAAGTTGCATCCCAATAATCCATTTTACTCATCCCTTGTTTGTATTTTACATTAAAAAGAGATTCTCTTTCTAAACTCATAACTGCAGCAGATAAAATTGCCATTGGACTACTTTCACTTGGAAAAGCATCAATTACGTCTCTAACGTATTGAGGAATTGTTCTTCTATTATTAAAATCAATCATCAATTCTTCCACTTCTTTTTGTGTTGGAATTTCTCCTGTTAATAATAAATAATATAATCCTTCAACATAAGGCATTTCAGCTCCTTTTGGTTTTGGTAATTTTTCTAAAACTTCAGGTAACGTATAACCACGATATCGAATACCTTCCATAGGGTCTAAATACGAAATATCAGTAACTAAACTTTTAATTCCTCTCATTCCTCCTATAATTTGTGAAACTTTAACTTGGTCAATAACTCTATCACCAAATTCCTTAACTAACCTAGTAGTTTTTGGACGTTGAATTTGAATTTTTTCATACAATTTATCTTTTAAAGCGCTCATGATTATGTTTATTTTATGTTATTTTTATTCAATCTTCTCAAAGTTAAGAAGTTATAGCGTCGAAAAAGATGATAAATATCATAAAGTTACTTTAATTTTAGTAACTTTTGATACTGATAAACTCCATATTTTTTTGTAAATAAGAAAGCCAACATTTTAAAATGTTGGCTTTTTAAAAAATTTATAATTACCTGAATATTAGAATTTAAACGCTTTTCTTTGAGGAAAAAATGCAGTATCTCCTAATTCTTCTTCAATTCTGAGTAACTGATTGTATTTTGAAATTCTATCCGTCCTTGAAGCCGAACCTGTTTTAATTTGACCAGTATTTAAGGCTACTGCTAAATCTGCAATTGTGGTATCTTCTGTTTCTCCTGACCTATGAGAAATAACGCAGGTGTATCCTGCATTATGAGCCATATTAATAGCTGAAATAGTTTCCGTTAATGTACCAATTTGGTTTAATTTAATTAAAATGGAGTTTGCAGAACCTTCTTTAATACCCCGAGCCAAACGTTCAACATTTGTCACAAAAATATCATCACCCACAATTTGAATTTTATTCCCTAAAACTTTATTTTGTAATTTCCATCCTTCCCAATCGTCTTCAGCCATACCATCTTCAATAGAAATTATTGGATATTTAGAAACCAAATAGTCTAAATATTCAACTTGTTCAGCTGCATTTCTAACAGCTCCTTTTTCACCTTCAAATTTTCTATAATCATATTTACCATCAATGTAAAATTCGGAAGATGCAGGATCCAATGCAATCATAACTTCTTCTCCAGCTTTATAACCAGCTTTGGTTATCGCTTTTATAATGGTTTCTAATGCATCTTCAATACCTTCAAAATTTGGTGCAAAACCACCTTCATCACCAACAGCTGTACTTAATCCTCTATCTTTTAATACTTTTTTAAGATTATGAAAAATTTCTGTACCCATTTTAATTGCCTGAGTGAAATTTTTAGCCATCACTGGCATAATCATAAATTCTTGAAAAGCTATTGGAGCATCAGAATGTGAACCACCATTTACAATATTCATCATTGGAACTGGTAATGTATTTGCACTTACTCCACCAATATATCTATATAAAGGTAAGTTAAGTTCATTAGCTGCGGCTTTTGCAACAGCAAGAGAAACTCCTAAAATAGCATTAGCTCCTAATTTAGCTTTATTAGGTGTACCATCTAATTCAATTAGAAAATTATCGATTTCATTTTGTTCAAAAACTGAATAACCAACAACTTCTGGAGCAATAATAGTATTTACATTATTTACAGCGGTTAAAACACCTTTACCCATATAATCACTTCCTCCATCTCTAAGTTCTACTGCTTCATGTTCACCAGTTGAAGCACCCGATGGTACTGCTGC
The DNA here is from genome assembly GCF_021647475.1 of Lutibacter sp. Lineage (GTDB taxonomy): Bacteria > Bacteroidota > Bacteroidia > Flavobacteriales > Flavobacteriaceae > Lutibacter. The sequence continues at coordinate 36,160 of NZ_JAKIUR010000005.1, read as the reverse complement.
TCTACCTAAAACTCCGTTTTCAGTTATCACATCAACTTCAACAGTTGGATTTCCTCTTGAATCAAAAATTTGACGTGCATGAACACTTAATATTATACTCATTTTTTTATATTTTAAAATTATTTTTCTTTGATTCAAAATTACAAAATAAGTCTTAATTAGGCTTTATTATTAAAATGATTATACGATAACGTTTTCGAATTTTTATTCAATAATAAATCTATAAAATTCAAAAACTAATTATTTTGAATTTTTAAAGGCAGTAATATTTTCAATAAATTGATCAAATAAATAAGAAGAATCATGTGGACCTGGATTAGCTTCAGGATGATATTGCACTGAAAAACAATTTTTGTGTTTCATTTTCATTCCTGATAAAGTATTATCATTTAAATGAATATGAGTTATTTCAAAATCTTTGTTGTTTTCAACTTCTTCTTTATTTACAACAAAACCATGATTTTGAGAAGTTATTTCTCCTTTTCCAGTACTTAAATTTTGTACAGGATGATTTATTCCTCTATGCCCATTATGCATTTTATATGTTGAAATACCGTTTGCCAAAGCAATTATTTGATGTCCTAAACAAATACCAAAAAGTGGCAAGTTTCTTTTAATTATTTCTCTTGTTAGTTTTTGAGCTTCTTTTAATGGAGTTGGGTCACCAGGTCCATTAGATAAAAAATAACCATCTGGCTTAAACGATTCTAATTCTTTAAAAGTGGCATTGTACGGAAATACTTTAATATAGCAATCTCTGGTTGCCAAATTTTTTAAAATACTTTTTTTTATACCAATATCAAGAGCAGCAATTTTATAGGCTGCATTTTTATTTCCAAAAAAGTAAGTTTTTTTTGTAGAAACTTTTGAAGCCAGTTCTAAACCTTCCATAGAGGGAACATTTTTTAGTTCTTCTTTTAATTTTTGAATATCAGTTTCTGTTGAAATTACTGCATTCATAGCTCCTTTATCTCTAATATATCTAACAACAGCACGTGTATCTACATTTTCAATTGCCATTACTTGCTGATTTTTAAGATAATTTTCAAGAGAATCGTCAGAATCATCTCTTGAATTAGAATAGCTAAAATTTTTACAAACTAAACCCGCTATTTTGACAGAATCAGATTCACTTTCATCATTATTAACGCCGTAATTACCTATATGAGCATTAGTTGTAAGCAGTATTTGTCCAAAATAAGAAGGATCTGTAAACACTTCTTGATAACCAGTAACACCAGTATTAAAACAAATTTCGCCAAATGCAGTTCCATTCATTCCAATAGATCTACCTTCAAAAATAGTTCCGTCCGCTAACAATAAAACAGCTTTTGTATGTTGTTTGTATTTCATATATTATCAAAAAATATTATTCATTTTTATAAAGTATTTAACTTAATTTGCCTGAATTATTTAACAAAAACTTAAATATTTTAATAACATCCTTAAGACTTCTATAAGATAATTTATTTTTTTTAACAAACTGAATAAGTTTTTCTCTTTCTAATTTATCATCAAATAAACTAATTATATTTTTTTTATTTAATTCTATCTTTTTAAATTTATTGTTTATTTTAACAAGATACTTGTAAGACAATAAAGCTTTAGACTTACCTACCGAACCATCTATTCTATTTTCTATTCCTTTTTGATATGTAATATCATGTTTTTTTAGAAATAAAAAATTACCTTTTTCAAATAAGACTTCATAAAAAGAATTACCTATTTTTTTAAATAACAAATTATTGATAAAAACAGAATCAATTTCAGAATTTTTAAATGAAAAATACTTTTTCCTACTAATTCTACTTTCAAAAGAATTAGTTGTGATATCAAAATTTATATTTGAAAGTAGATATCTTTTATTATTAACAAATAAAATTCCATTATTATTCCATTTTTGAAAAATGTATAAATCTCTATTTTTATCTTTTATACTACCAATAAACTCAATTCCTTCGTTTGTGATTAATCTACTTTCAATACGTTTAATTGAAATTCTTTGTGCATTTGAGTTGTTATATAAAAAACATAATATAATAACTAATTTTAATCCTTTTTTCATATTAATTCTTTACGTTATAATAAAAAAAGGATAAGCTAAAACTTAGCTTATCCTTTTTTTATGAGTTAATAATTAACATTAATTATCTTCCTTTTCTTCAACAGTAGTTTCAACTTTAGCTTCGGTAGATTTTGATTTACCTCTACGAGTTGTTTTCTTTTTCTTTTTACTGTTTGGATTGTAAGTGGTGTTATAATCTACCAATTCAACCATCGCCATTGGTGCATTATCTCCTTGGCGATTACCTAATTTAATAATTCGTAAATATCCACCTGGACGATCTGCTACTTTTACTGAAACTTCTTTAAATAATTCGGTAACAGCATATTTATTTCTTAAATAACTAAATACAACTCTACGATTGTGTGTAGTATCTTCTTTTGATTTTGTAATCAATGGTTCGGCATAAACTCTTAAAGCTTTCGCTTTAGCAACAGTTGTATTAATACGTTTATGTTCTATTAAAGAACAAGCCATATTAGCTAACATAGCTTTTCTATGAGCAGTTTGCCTTCCTAAGTGATTAAATTTCTTTCCGTGTCTCATCTCTTATGCTTTGTTAATTAAAACTTTCGTTTTAAATTAATCTTTATCTAATTTATATTTGCCTAAATCCATTCCAAAATTTAAACCTTTATTATGAACTAATTCATCAAGTTCTGTTAAAGATTTTTTTCCAAAATTACGGAACTTCATTAAGTCATTTTTATTGAAGGATACCAAATCTCCTAAAGTATCAACCTCAGCAGCTTTTAAACAGTTTAATGCTCTAACTGATAAATCCATATCTACCAATTTAGTTTTAAGTAATTGACGCATATGCAATGATTCTTCATCATATGTTTCAGTTTGAGCTATTTCATCAGCTTCTAAAGTAATACGTTCATCAGAGAATAACATAAAATGATGAATTAATATTTTAGCTGCTTCTGTTAATGCATCTTTAGGAGTTATTGAACCGTCGGTAGTAATATCAAAAATTAATTTTTCATAATCTGTTTTTTGTTCTACACGAAAGTTTTCAATAGCATATTTTACATTTTTTATTGGTGTGTAAATTGAATCTGTAAAAATAGTACCTAAGGCTACTCCTGATTTTTTATTTTCTTCTGCAAGAACAAATCCTCTTCCTTTTTCAATGGTAATTTCAAAATCTAGTTTAACAGATTTCTCCATATTACAAATTACCAAATCATGGTTTAACACTTGGAAACCAGAAATAAATTTTTGCAAATCACCTGCAGTTAATTGCTCTTGATTTGTAACAGAAATATTTACAGTTTCTCTATCAGAGTCTTCAATTTGTTTTTTAAAACGAATTTGTTTTAAGTTCAAAATAATTTCAGTAACATCTTCAACAACTCCTTTAATTGTTGAAAACTCATGTTCTATACCTTCAACACGAAGAGACGTTATTGCAAATCCTTCTAATGAAGATAATAACACTCTTCTTAAAGCATTACCAACAGTTAAACCAAAACCTGGTTCTAAGGGTCTGAATTCAAATCTACCTTCAAAATCGGTAGAATCAATCATAATTACTTTATCGGGCTTTTGAAAATTTAAAATTGCCATAATTGAATTGGTATCTTTAAAATTATTTAGAGTATAACTCTACGATTAATTGTTCTTTAATATTTTCTGGAATTTGGATTCTTTCAGGTACACTAACAAAGTTTCCTTGTTTAGTTTCTGAGTTCCAAGTTAACCATTCATAAACGTCAGATCTATTTGCTAGTGAATCTTCAATAGCAACTAACGATTTTGATTTTTCTCTTACTCCAACTACATCACCTGCTTTTAAAGAAAATGATGGGATATTTACAATCCCTCCATTAACTGTAATATGACGATGAGAAACGAATTGACGTGCAGCACTTCTGCTTGGTGCAATACCTAAACGATACACAACATTGTCTAAACGAGATTCACAAAGTTGTAATAAAATTTCACCTGTAATTCCTTTACTACTAGATGCTTTTTTGAATAAGTTAGAAAATTGTCTTTCTAATATACCATAAGTATATTTAGCTTTTTGTTTTTCGGATAACTGGATTGCGTATTCAGATTTTTTCCCTCTACGCCTATTGTTCCCATGTTGCCCTGGAGGATAATTTCTTTTTTCAAAAGCTTTATCATCTCCAAATATTGCTTCGCCAAACTTACGAGCAATTTTAGTTTTTGGTCCTGTATATCTTGCCATTTTTTATTATTAATGATAGGGATTATGAATTAAGGCTATCCTTCGATAATCAACAAATCCTATCGGTTAAAATTTAATTATACTCTTCTTCTTTTTGGAGGTCTACATCCATTATGTGGCATTGGAGTAACATCAATAATTTCAGTTACTTCAATTCCTGCATTATGAATTGATCTTATTGCAGATTCTCTACCGTTTCCTGGTCCTTTCACATACACTTTAACTTTTCTCATACCCGCTTCGTGTGCTACTTTAGCACAATCTTCCGCTGCTAATTGAGCTGCATAAGGTGTATTTTTTTTAGAACCTCTAAAACCCATTTTTCCTGCTGAAGACCAAGATATTACTTCTCCTTTTTTATTAGTAAGAGAAATAATAATATTGTTAAATGAAGCGGTAACATGTGCTTGACCTACTGCCTCAACAATAACCTTACGTTTTTTTGAACTAGATTTCGCCATTTTTTTTAGTTATTATTTAGTTGCTTTTTTCTTATTAGCTACAGTTTTACGTTTACCTTTTCTGGTTCTAGAATTATTTTTAGTTCTTTGACCTCTTAATGGTAAACCTGATCTGTGACGAATTCCTCTGTAACATCCAATATCCATTAAACGTTTAATGTTTAATTGAATTTCTGAACGTAATTCACCTTCAATTTTAAAAGAACCCACTTGCTCTCTTATGTTATGAATTTCATCATCATTCCAATCTTGAACTTTGGTGTTTTCATCAACTTTTGCTTCAGCTAAAATTTCTTTAGCTCTACTTTTTCCAATTCCAAAAATATAGGTTAATGCTATAACCCCTCGTTTATTTTTTGGAATATCAATACCTGCTATTCTTGCCATAATTATCCTTGTCTTTGTTTAAATCTAGGATTCTTTTTATTGATTACATATAATCTGCCTTTTCTACGCACAATTTTGCACTCGGCACTTCTCTTTTTTACTGATGTTCTAACTTTCATCGGTTTAATACTTTAATATCTGTAAGTAATTCTTGCTTTTGATAAATCATACGGACTCATTTCTAACTTCACTTTATCACCAGGTAATAATTTAATATAATGCATACGCATTTTACCTGAAATATGTGCAGTTACCACATGTCCGTTTTCCAACTCTACACGAAACATTGCATTAGACAAAGCTTCTGTTATTGTTCCATCTTGTTGTATGGCGGGTTGTTTTGCCATTATATTGCTGATTTTCGTTTAGTTCCTTTTTTCATTAATCCATCGTAATGACGGTTTAATAAATGAGAATTAATTTGTTGAATGGTATCAATGGCAACTCCTACCATAATTAACAATGATGTTCCACCATAAAATAACGCCCAAGAATGTGTTAATCCAAAATTAATAACAATAGAGGGCAAAATTGCAACCAATGCTAAAAATATTGATCCTGGGAATGTTATTAATGATAAAATACGATCTAATAAATCAGCAGTATCTTTTCCTGGTCTAATTCCAGGAATAAATCCACCACTTCTTTTTAAATCATCTGCCATTTTATTAGTTGGAATTGTAATTGCAGTGTAAAAATAGCTAAAAACTATTATTAAAAATGCAAACAAAAGATTATACCATACTCCAAACATATTTCCAAATTCTATTCCTATAGACTTAAAAATTTGATTATCTGATCTGGCCAATAATGCAGGAGCAAACATAATTGCTTGTGCAAAAATAATTGGCATTACACCAGAAGCATTTAATTGTAATGGAATATAGTCTCTAGCACCTGCAATACTTTTAATATTACCAGCAACAGATTTTCGAGCATATTGTACTGAAATTTTACGAACAGCAGTAACCAAATAAACACAAACCATAATTACTAAGAACCAAACTACAATTTCAATTAAAATCATAATTAATCCACCGTTTGAAGCAGTAATTTTTGAAACAGCTTCTTGTGTAAATGCACTTGGAAGACGAGCAATAATACCAATCATAATTAATAACGAAATACCATTACCAATACCTTTATCAGTAATTTTTTCACCAAGCCACATTGCAAAAATAGTACCCGCAGTTAATACCACCATAGAGGTTAACCAAAACATAGTTCCACTAATATAAAATGCTGATGATGGAATTAATTGATATATATTTGTAATATAAGCTGGTCCTTGAACCATAGTAATTGCTATAGTTAACCAGCGTGTAATTTGATTGATTTTTTTTCTACCGCTTTCCCCATCTTTTTGCAGTTTTTGTAAATAAGGAACCGCAATTCCCATTAACTGTACCACAATAGATGCTGAAATGTAGGGCATAATACCTAAAGCTACCACTGAGGCTTTTGAAAAAGCTCCACCAGTAAACATGTCTAATAAACCTAAAATACCACCACCACTCGTTTGATTATGCAAAGCTGCTTGTGCAACCGCAACATCAATACCTGGTAATGGAATTTGAGCAGCAAAACGATAAATTGCCATAAAGCCAAGTGTTAATAGAATTTTATTTCTAAGTTCTTCTATTTTCCAAATGTCTTGTATGGTTTGAATTAATTTTTTCATTTCGTTTTATTAATTATATCGTTTCAGCTGTACCTCCTGCATTTTCAATAGCTACTTTTGCAGTTGCAGTATATTTATGAACAGTTATATTCAATTTTGCTTTAAGCTCTCCGTTACCTAATATTTTTACTAAATCATTTTTGCGTGCTAAACGATTTTCTACTAATACGTCTAATGTAATAGTATCCTTTACTTTTTTAGCGTCAACTAATTCTTGAAGTTTATTCAAATTTACACCAACATATTCTTTTCGATTTATGTTTTTAAATCCAAATTTAGGAACACGTCTTTGTAAAGGCATTTGACCTCCTTCAAAACCTACTTTTCTTGAATAACCAGATCTAGATTTAGCTCCTTTATGTCCACGAGTTGCAGTTCCACCTTTTCCTGATCCTTGTCCTCTACCAATTCGTTTTCCTTGTGTTTTAACTGAACCTTTAGCAGGTTGTAAGTTATTTAATATCATTGCTTTATAAATTATTATTTAATTTCTTCAACAGAAACTAAGTGTTTAATTTTATTTACCATTCCAAGGATTGAAGGAGTAGCTTCGTGCTCAACAACTTGATCCATTTTATGTAAACCTAGTGCTTCCAAAGTTCTTTTTTGATTCTTTGGACGTCTAATTTTACTTCTAACTTGTGTTACTTTTATTTTTGCCATTGTACTTCCTGTTTTAACCATTAAACACTTTTTCTAAAGAAATACCTCTTTCTTTAGCAATCATACTAGCACTTCTAAGTTGTAATAATGCATCAAAAGTTGCTTTTACAACATTATGAGGATTTGATGAACCTTGTGATTTTGAAAGTACATCATGAACTCCTACAGACTCCAATACGGAACGAACTGCTCCACCTGCTATAACTCCGGTACCGTTTGAAGCTGGTTTTAAAAATACTCGTGCTCCACCAAACTTACCTTTTTGTTCGTGAGGTAATGTTTTGTTAAAAATAGGAATTCTAACTAAGTTTTTCTTTGCGTCTTCTATTGCTTTTGCAATTGCTGAAGCAACATCTTTTGATTTACCTAATCCATGTCCAACTACACCATTTCCATCTCCAACTACAACAATAGCTGAAAATCCAAATGCTCTACCACCTTTAGTTACTTTAGTAACTCTTTGAACACCTACTAAATGATCTTGTAGTTCTAAACCGCTAGGTTTTACTCTTTCTACGTTTTTGTATTTATGATACATATTCTAAAATTTTAAACCTGCTTCTCTTGCAGAGTCTGCTAGAGCTTTAACTCTACCGTGATACAAAAATCCATTTCTATCAAATGCAATAGTTTCAATTCCAGTTTTAATTGCTTTTTCAGCAACTGATTTACCAACTAATTTGGCAATTTCTGATTTTGATCCTTTTGATTCAATTTCTTTATCTCTTGATGAAACTGATACTAATGTTGTACCACTCTTGTCATCAACTAATTGAGCATAAATTTCTTTATTACTTCTAAACACAGATAATCTTGGTTTAGTTGCAGTTCCAAAAACTACTTTTCTAATTCTGTGTTTTATTCTTTGTCTTCTTTCAAGCTTTGATAATGCCATAATACTATAACTTATTATGCAGATTTACCTGCTTTTCTTCTTAATATTTCTCCTACAAATTTAACTCCTTTTCCTTTGTAAGGTTCAGGTTTACGGAAAGCTCTGATTTTTGCCGCAACTGCACCTACTAATTGTTTATCAAACGAAATTAATTTAATTATTGGATTTTTACCTTTTTTAGAAATTGTTTCAACTTTAACTTCTGGAGCTATGTCTAAAACAATATTATGAGAATAACCAAGGGCTAAATCTAATACTTGACCTTGATTTGATGCTCTATAACCAACACCAACAAGTTCCAATTCTTTAGTCCAGCCTTTTGATACACCAATAATCATATTATTAATTAACGCTCTATATAAACCATGTTTTGCTTTATGGTTTTTACTTTCAGATGGACGTTTTAAAACTATTTTTCCATCAACAAGCTCAATAGCAATATCGTCTTTAATTTCTTGTGATAATTCTCCTAACTTACCTTTTATTGTAACTACATTGTTATTAATTTCAAATGTAACTCCTTCTGGTAAAGTAACTGGATTATTTCCTATTCTTGACATCTTTGTTTAGCTTATTTATTAATATACAAAACATAATACTTCTCCACCTACGTGTTGTTGACGTGCTTGTTTGCTTGTCATCACACCTTTTGAAGTAGATACTATTGCTATGCCTAATCCATTTAACACTCGTGGCAACTCATCAGCACCAAAATATTTTCGTAATCCTGGTGTACTAACTCTTTGTAATTTTTTTATTACGGAAGCCTTTGTTTCTCTATTGTATTTTAAAGCTATTTTAATTGTTCCTTGAATATTATTATCTTCAAATTTATAGCTTAAAATGTAACCTTGATCAAATAAAATCTTGGTGATTTCTTTTTTAATTTTTGAAGCCGGAATTTTAACAACTCTGTGCCCTGCCATAATTGCATTTCTAACTCGTGTTAGATAATCTGCGATTGGATCTGTAATCATATTTATTAATTTGCGGTTTTGGTTTTCAATAATTTAATTGAACCTAAAACCAATTTATAATTTTACCAACTAGCTTTTCTAACTCCTGGTATTAGCCCTTGGTTAGCCATTTCACGGAAAGTTACACGTGAAATACCAAATTGCCTCATATAACCTTTTGGTCTTCCTGTTAATTTACATCGATTATGTAAACGAACTGGTGATGCATTTTTTGGTAGTTTTTGTAAACCTTCAAAATCTCCTGCTTCTTTTAAAGCTTTTCTTTTTTTAGCATATTTTTCTACTATCTTTCTTCTCTTAACCTCTCGGGCTTTCATTGATTCTTTAGCCATTTCTTATTTTTTTTTAAATGGTAAACCTAATTCACTTAATAATGATTTGGCTTCCTTATCAGTATTTGCTGATGTTACAAATGTAATATCCATACCTCCAATTTTATGCACTTTATCAATATCAATTTCAGGAAAAATAATTTGTTCTGTTATACCTAAATTATAATTTCCTCTGCCATCAAAACCATTAGCTTTAATTCCACTAAAATCTCTTACTCGTGGTAAAGCGGTTGTTACAAATTTATCTAAAAAGTCAAACATTTTATCACCTCTAAGCGTAACTTTTGCCCCAATTGGCATTCCTTTACGAAGTTTAAAGGTGGCAACATCTTTTTTAGATATTGTTGATATTGCTTGTTGTCCAGAAATATTGGTTAATTCTTCAACAGCATAATCAACTAATTTCTTATCAGCCACTGCAGCACCAACTCCTTTACTAATTACTATTTTTTGTAATTTAGGAACTTGCATTACATTTTTATAACTGAATTCTTCCATTAGAGCTTTAATAACTCTAGTTTTATATTCTTCTTTAAGTCTTGGTGTATAAGCCATATCTAAATTACTTTATCAGATTTTTTTGAAACCCTAACTTTTTTACCATCTTCCACTCTGTATTTAACTTTTGTGGTTTCTCCATTTTCAACTAACATTAAGTTAGAAATGTGGATAGAAGCTTCTTTTTTTACAATTCCACCTTGTGGATTTTGAGCACTTGGTTTAGTATGTTTTGATATTAAATTTACACCTTCAACAATGGCTCTATTTTTATCAATAAAAACTTCTACTACTTTACCTTGTTCACCTTTATGGTCTCCTGCCATAACTTTAACAATATCTCCTGATTTTATCTTTAACTTCATTTTCTTACTGTTTTATTAAAGCACTTCAGGTGCTAATGATACAATTTTCATAAATTGTTTTTCACGAAGTTCTCTAGCAACAGGTCCAAAAACACGTGTTCCTTTCATTTCACCAGAAGTAGCATCTAACAACACGCATGCATTGTCATCAAATCTAATATAAGATCCATCTTTTCTTCTAATTTCTTTCTTCGTTCTAACAACAACTGCTTTAGAAACTTGTCCTTTTTTAACGGTTCCATTTGGTGTAGCATCTTTAATAGATACAACTATTTTATCACCAATGGAAGCATAACGTTTTTTTGTACCTCCTAAAACGCGGATAATCAAAACCTCTTTAGCTCCTGTATTATCAGCCACTCTTATTCTTGATTCTGTTTGTAACATAATTATTTAGCTCTTTCTAGGATTTCTACTAATCTCCAACGTTTAGATTTACTCATTGGACGAGTTTCCATTATTTTAACAGTATCACCAATATTGCAATCATTTTTCTCATCGTGAGCCACATATTTTTTAGTGCTTAACACGAATTTTCCGTACATAGGATGTTTCACTTTTTTAACTTCAGCAACAACAATAGATTTTTCCATTTTATTACTTGAAACTACACCTATTCTTTCTTTTCTAAGATTTCTTTTTTCCATCTTTTACTTCTGAATACAATTATTGTAATTCTCTTTTAGTTAATTCTGTAGCAACTCTGGCTACATTTCTTCTAAGGACTCTCAATTGCATTGGAACTTCCAATGGTGAAATTGTATGAGCCATTTTTAGATCAATATAACTTTTCTTTAAACTTCCAAGTTTATCTTGTAACTCTTCCGTTGATAATTGTTTAATTTCTGATTGTTTCATTTTCTTAATCGGTTATTAAGCGTTATCAAAATCTCTAGCTATTATAAACTTTGTTTTCACAGGAAGTTTTTGTGCCGCTAAACGTAAAGCTTCTTTTGCTATATCTATTGATACTCCACCTACTTCAAATAGAATTCTTCCTGGTTTAACTACGGCAACAAAATATTCAGGAGCCCCTTTACCTTTACCCATACGTACTTCTAATGGTTTTTTGGTAATTGGCTTATCTGGAAATATTTTAATCCATAATTGACCTTCTCTTTTCATATGTCTAGTAGCTGCAATACGAGCTGCTTCTATTTGTCGAGATGTAAGTAAGTTTTGCTCTAAAGATTTGATACCAAACATTCCGTTAGAAAGTCGGTGTCCTCTATTTGAGTTTCCATTCATATTCCCCTTCCCCTTCTGTACTTTACGATATTTTACTCTCTTTGGCTGTAACATTTTACCTTCTAAATTTTAAAAATTTATTTTCTTCTACGAGGAGCTTGAGATCGTCTTGAGTTTCCTCTACCTCTATCTGATTTACCTTGTTTTTTAGATAAACCAACTAATGGTGATAATTCTCTCTTACCATAAACCTCGCCTTTCATAATCCATACTTTAACACCTAATCGACCGTAGGTAGTATGAGCTTCAACAAGTGCGTAATCAATATCTGCTCTAAAAGTTGAAAGAGGAATTCTTCCATCTTTATAGTGCTCTGAACGTGCCATTTCTGCACCATTTAAACGACCTGATATTTGAACTTTAATACCTTCAGCATTCATTCTCATAGTTGCAGTGATAGCCATTTTAATTGCTCTTCTATATGAAATTCTATTTTCAATTTGACGAGCAATACTTGAAGCTACTAAACGTGCATCTAATTCTGGACGTTTAATTTCAAAAATATTAATTTGTACTTCTTTTCCTGTAATTTTTTTAAGTTCTTCTTTTAACTTGTCTACCTCTTGACCACCTTTACCGATAATAATACCAGGTCTAGCAGTAGTGATAGTAACGGTTACAAGTTTAAGTGTACGCTCAATAATTACAGATGAAACACTTGCTTTAAATAATCGAGCATAAATATACCTTCTTATTTTATCATCTTCAGCAATTTTATCTCCGTAGTTTCTTCCTCCATACCAGTTAGATTCCCATCCTCTGATAATTCCTATTCGGTTTCCTATTGGATTTGTTTTTTGTCCCATTTCTACTTCTGATTAATTGCTAACATTTTTACTTCCTAAGATTAAGGTTACATGATTAGAACGTTTTCTAATTCTGTGTGCTCTACCTTGTGGAGCTGGTCTTAATCTTTTTAACATACTTGCACTATCTACAAAAATTTCTTTAACAAAAAGTCCTGCATCCTCAATATTTGAATCTTCATTTTTCGCTTGCCAATTTGCAATAGCACTTAATAATAATTTTTCAAGATTAATAGATGCTTCTTTAACATTAAATTTCAAAACTTGAAGTGCTTTTTCAACTTCAACTCCTCTAATTAAATCTGCAACCAAACGCATTTTTCTTGGTGATGTAGGACAACCTGTAAGCTTAGCAAAAGCTAATTGCTTTTTCTCCTCTTTTATTTGATTTGCTCTTATTTTTTTTCGAACTCCCATGATTTCCTACTATTTTTTGCCTTTATTTTTAGCACCAGCGTGTCCTCTATACGAACGTGTTGGTGAAAATTCCCCTAATTTATGACCTACCATGTTTTCTGTAACATAAACTGGTACAAACTGACGACCGTTATGAACAGCAATTGTTTGTCCTACAAAATCTGGAGTAATCATTGAGGCTCTTGACCATGTTTTGATTACTGATTTTTTTCCTGACTCTATATTTCTTTGAACTTTTTTATCAAGTTTATAAAAAACGTAAGGTCCTTTTTTTAATGAACGTGCCATATCTTAATTATTTTTTTCTACGTTCTATAATATATTTATTACTCGCTTTAACTTTAGATCTAGTTTTGAATCCTTTTGCAGGAATTCCATTTCTTGATCTTGGATGTCCTCCAGAAGAACGACCTTCTCCACCACCCATTGGATGATCTACAGGATTCATTACAACTGCTCTAGTTCTAGGTCTTCTACCTAACCAACGAGATCTACCAGCTTTACCTGAAACTAATAATTGATGATCAGAGTTTGACACCGCTCCAATAGTTGCCACACATGTAACTAAAATTAATCTAGTTTCACCTGAAGGCAATTTAATAGTTGCGTATTTTCCATCTCTTGCCATTAATTGAGCAAACGAACCAGCACTACGAGCAATAACTGCTCCTTGACCTGGATGTAACTCAATACAAGAAATTGTGGTTCCTAAAGGAATTTTGCTCAACAACATTGTATTTCCCACATCAGGAGTAGCTCCTTCACCTGAAATCACTTGTTGACCAACTTTTAAACCCGCTTGTGCTATTATGTATCTTTTAGCTCCATCTACATAATGTAAAAGAGCTATAAACGCAGTACGATTTGGATCGTACTCTATACTTTTAATAGTTGCAGGAACACCGTTTTTATCTCTTTTAAAATCGATAATACGATATTGTTTTTTATGACCACCACCTATGTAGCGCATAGTCATTTTCCCTCTGTTGTTTCGACCTCCAGATCTTTTATTCGGAGCTAATAAACTTTTCTCCGGCTTATCAGTAGTAATAGTGTCGAAGCCATTTACTACTCTAAAACGCTGACCTGGTGTTATTGGTTTTAATTTTCTAACTGACATTTTATCTTTTCTTAGATATTGCTATAAAAATCAATATTATCTCCTTCTGCTAACTGAACTATTGCTTTTTTATATCCACCAACTTTAGCTTGAACAACACCATTTTTAGTGTATTTAGACTTTCTTTGCATTGGATAATTCATAGTTTTCACACTTTCAATTGCAACCCCATAAACTTCTTCTATGGCATTTCTAATTTCAAGCTTGTTCGCTTTTTTATCAACTACAAATGCATAACGATTAAATAATTCGCTATCACTTGTTGCTTTTTCTGTTATAATAGGTTTAATTAAAATACTCATTTTGGGTTACCTATTTAGTTAAATTAGATTCAATTCCTTCTAAAGAACTTTCGGAAAAAATTATTTTATTTGCATTTAACAATTCGTAAGTACTTAATCCTGTATTCATTACAATTTTAACACTTTTTAAATTGCGCGATGACAAATATACATTATTATTTGGTTCAGCCAACACAAATAATGATTTTTTGTTTTCTACTCCTAAAGCCTTTAAAACACTAGTAATATTTTTAGTTTTTGGAGCTTCAAAACTGAAATCTTCTACTACTAAAATATTGTTCTCTTTTGCTTGAATACTTAAGGCAGATCTACGAGCTAATCTTTTTAAATTTTTATTTAATTTAAAAGAGTAATCTCTAGGTCTTGGGCCAAAAACTCGACCTCCACCTCTAAATATAGGAGATTTAATACTACCTGCTCTAGCGGTACCAGTACCTTTTTGTTTTTTAATTTTTCGAGTACTACCTGAAATATCAGCTCTTTCTTTAGCTTTATGAGTTCCTTGTCGTTTATTAGCTAAATATTGTTTTACATCTAAGTAAACGGCATGATTATTTGGTTCAATATTATATACAGTATCAGAAAGTTCAACTTTTCTTCCTGTATCTTTTCCTTGTATGTCTAAAACTGCTACTTTCATTATTTCTGAATAATTACATAAGCGTTTTTATGACCAGGAATTGCTCCTTTAACCACAAGTAGATTCTTTTCAGCAACTACTTTTAAAACTCTTAAATTTTGAACTGTAACTTTGCTTCCTCCCATTCTTCCTGCCATTCGCATTCCTTTGAATACTCTAGCTGGATAAGATGCTGCACCAATTGACCCTGGTGCTCTTAAACGGTTATGTTGGCCGTGAGTTGCTTGGCCTACACCAGCAAATCCGTGACGTTTAACTACCCCTTGAAAACCTTTACCTTTTGAAGTTGCTGATACATCAACAAATTCTCCTTCAGTAAAAAGTTCAACAGTTATTTGATCTCCTAATTTGTGTTCCTCATCAAAACCTTGAAATTCGACAACTTTTCTTTTAGCATTGGTTCCGGCCTTTTTAAAGTGACCATCTAAAGCTTTATTTGAGCTTTTTGCTTTTTTGTCATCGAAACCAAGTTGAAGGGCTTTATACCCATCTACTTCTTCGGTTCTGACTTGGGTAACTACACAAGGACCTGCTTCTATAACGGTACATGGTATGTTTTTACCACTTTCGTCATATAAACTGGTCATTCCGATTTTTCTTCCTATTAACCCAGACATGTTTATTAATTAATTAATTTATTATTATTCTATTTTTATTTCAAAAAAACAGGGTCAAAAATACTTCAACCCTGAATGTATTCTTACGTTTTTCCTTCGTCAATCGCTCCGGACAAGTCACCGAAATTTCAATTTCGATGTTTAAAGTACTTAAACTTTAATTTCTACTTCAACTCCACTTGGCAATTCCAATTTCATTAAAGCATCAATTGTTTTTGATGATGAACTATAAATGTCTAACAAACGTTTATAAGCACATAATTGAAATTGTTCTCTAGATTTTTTATTTACGTGTGGTGAACGTAATACAGTAAAAATCTTTTTATGAGTTGGTAAAGGAATTGGTCCGGTTACCACTGCTCCTGTACTTTTTACTGTTTTTACAATTTTTTCAGCAGATTTATCTACTAAATTGTAATCGTATGATTTTAATTTTATTCTAATTTTTTGACTCATCGTTAATAATTTAGAGATTAACCTTTTGCTTTTGCTATTACTTCTTCAGCTATATTTGATGGTGTTTCAGCATAATGTGAAAATTCCATTGATGATGTAGCTCTACCAGATGATAATGTTCTTAATGTTGTAACATAACCAAACATTTCAGATAAAGGAACGGTTGCTTTTACAACTTTGGCTCCAGATCTATCATCCATTGCATGAACTTGACCTCTTCTACGGTTTAAATCACCTACAATATCACCCATATTTATTTCAGGAGTAACAACTTCTAACTTCATAATTGGCTCAAGAATAACCGCCTTCGCAGCTTTTGCTGCTGCTTTGTATCCCATTTTTGCAGCTAATTCAAAAGATAATTGATCAGAATCCACTGCGTGGAAAGAACCATCATATAAAGTTATCTTCATACTATCCATTTCGTAACCTGCTAAAGGTCCGTTTTTCATTGCAGCCTTAAATCCTTTTTCAATAGAAGGAATAAATTCTTTTGGCACATTACCACCTTTAATCTTATTCTCAAATACTAATCCAGTTTCTTCACCTTCAACAGGCTCCATAATAAACTTGATATCAGCAAATTTACCACGTCCACCAGATTGCTTTTTATAAACTTCACGATGATCTGTTTTTGCAGTAATTGCTTCTTTATATTCAACTTGTGGTTGACCTTCATTCACTTCAACTTTAAATTCTCGTTTTAAACGATCAACTAAAATTTCAAGGTGTAATTCACCCATTCCAGAAATAATTGTTTGACCAGAAGCTTCATCGGTTTTAACCACAAATGTTGGATCTTCTTCAGCTAATTTATTTAAAGCCATTCCTAACTTATCAACATCAGCTTTAGTTTTTGGCTCAACAGCAATACCAATTACTGGCTCAGGAAATGTCATAGATTCTAAAACAATAGGATGTTTTAAATCGGACATTGTATCTCCTGTTTTAATATCTTTAAACCCTACTGCAGCTCCAATATCACCCGCTTCAATTCTTGAAATTGGTTCTTGTTTATTAGAGTGCATTTGGTATATTCTTGAAATACGTTCTTTTTTACCTGAACGTACATTTAACACATAAGAACCTGCATCTAAATATCCTGAATAGGCTCTAAAAAATGCCAACCTACCCACAAATGGATCCGTTGCAATTTTAAAAGCTAATGCCGAAAAAGGTTCGTTTACATTAGGTTTTCTAAAAGCTGGTTCTCCAGAATCTGGATCGACACCTTCAATTGCCTCAATATCAAGTGGTGATGGTAAATATCTCATTACCGCATCTAACATCGTTTGAACTCCTTTATTTTTAAAGGCTGAACCACACAACATTGGAATAATAGACATATCAATAGTTGCAGCACGTAATGCAGCAATTATTTCGTCTTCAGTAATTGAATCTTCATCTTCAAAGAATTTTTCTAATAATTCTTCATCATATTCAGCTACAGCTTCTACTAATTCTGCACGACGCGTATTAACTTCATCAACTAATTCTTCAGGGATTTCAATTTCCTCAAAGGTCATTCCCATATCTTCCTCATTCCAAATAATTGCTTTCTTTGAAATTAGATCAACTACTCCCTTAAACTCATCTTCATCTCCAATTGGAATTTGCAAGGGGACAGGGTTCCCTCCTAACATTTCTTTAACTTGCGTACAAACATTAAAAAAATCGGAACCTTGACGATCCATTTTGTTTACAAATCCAATTCTTGGTACTTTATATTTATCTGCTTGTCTCCAAACCGTTTCAGATTGAGGTTCAACACCATCAACGGCACTAAACAAAGCTACCATACCATCTAAAACTCTTAAAGAACGTTCAACTTCTACTGTGAAATCAACGTGACCAGGAGTGTCAATAATATTAACATTATATTTTTGACCTCTATAAGGCCAAATGCAATGAGTTGCAGCTGAAGTAATGGTAATTCCTCTTTCTTGCTCTTGTGCCATCCAGTCCATTGTAGCAGCGCCATCATGAACTTCACCTATTTTATGTGAAACACCGGTGTAATATAAAATTCGCTCGGTACAAGTAGTTTTACCTGCATCAATATGAGCCGCAATTCCTATATTTCTTGTATATTTTAAATCTCTTGCCATTTTCTTACTTCATTTAAAATCTAAGGTGGGAGAATGCTTTATTAGCGTCAGCCATTTTATGCACATCTACTCTTTTCTTAACTGCAGCACCTTCTTCTTTTGCAGCAGCAAGTATTTCAGCACCTAAACGCTGAGCCATAGATTTTTCATTTCTTTTTCTTGAATAGGTAATTAGCCATTTAATAGCAATAGAAACTTTTCTATCTGGTCTAATTTGTGCTGGTATTTGAAATGTAGCTCCACCAATTCTTCTACTTCTAACTTCTACTTGTGGCATTACATTACTTAAAGCATCTTTCCAAATTTCAAGGCTTGATTTTTCTTCGTCTTGTTTTTTCTGTTCTACAATATCCAATGCATCATAGAATACTTTAAAAGCTACTGATTTTTTACCATCCCACATTAAGTTGTTCACAAAACGCGTTACTAACTGATCATTAAATTTTGGATCTGGTAAAAGAACTCTTTTTTTCGCTTTCCTTTTTCTCATCTCTTTACATTAAAGTTTTTAAATTACTTTTTTGGGGCTTTTGTACCATATTTAGATCGACGTTGAGTTCTTCCTTCAACACCTGCTGTATCTAATGCTCCACGAACAATATGATACCTAACTCCTGGTAAATCTTTAACCCTTCCACCTCTAACTAATACTATCGAATGCTCTTGTAAATTATGTCCTTCACCCGGAATGTAGGCATTTACTTCATTACCATTTGTTAACCTTACCCTTGCTACTTTACGCATTGCTGAGTTTGGTTTTTTTGGTGTTGTAGTATATACACGTGTACACACTCCTCGTCTTTGAGGACAAGAATTTAAAGCAGCCGATTTACTCTTCTTAGTTATTTTGGTTCTTCCTTTTCGTACTAATTGCGAAATTGTTGGCATACTAAAATTTTGTTATTAATTACTTTTAAATTTATTTAGCTCTTTTCTAAGAGTTTGCAAATCTACAAATAAATTCTTGTTTATCAAACCTGTAATTATTTTATTTTTTATTAAAATTGCACCATATTATTATAGTATATTCACAATCTAATTTTTAAACTATTGAAAAGCACTTTAAATTTAATATTGATCATAATATTCTTTGTGTTTTTTGGAGAAATAAATGCACAACAATTTCATTTAAACGTAACAACCAAAGATAGTTTGAATTTAATTGTTTTAAACAAAATTCATTTTAATAAAACACATTTAAATCGTCAAAGTGTTCTTAATGAAGTGAAAAATATTTCGACATTATTAGCTAAAATTGGTTACCTAAATAATTCATACGCATTAAAAGAAAAAGATACCTTATTTGATTGTATTTACACGCTAAATAAAAAATTTGATTTCATTCGGGTTTATTTCGATAAAAAATTTGATGTTACATCTTTAAGTAAATTCAAAAATATTAAAATTAAAGATACGTATTTTGAAGTTTCAACAGATTATATAGAGACCACCTTAAATTCTATTATATACTTTTATGAAATTAATGGGTTTACCTTTACTTCTATCTATTTGGATGACATAAAAGAAAAAGGAAATACCTTAGTTGCCAGTTTAATTATTAAAACTTCTAAAAAAAGAAATATTACAAACGTAATTATTAAAGGATATCCTAATTTCCCAAAAAAATACCTTAGTCATTTTGTTGGAATTAAAAATAATACTCTTTTTAATACTAAAAAATTAGCATTAATTAATGATAGATTAAACCAAATCCCTTTTATAACTCAAATTAAAAAGCCTGCAGTTTTATTTAACAAAGATTCTACTTCAATATTTTTATATCTTAAAAAAAAATCTAATAATTCTTTTGATGGTATTGTAGGGTTTTCAAACAAACCGTCTAGTAATAAAATTCAGCTTAACGGATATTTAGATTTAAATTTGAACAATATTTTTAATAATGGTGAACGTTTAAAATTAAATTGGAAGAGTTTTCAAAAAGCAAGCAAATCACTCAATATTGAATTTAAAGCACCTTATATTTTTAATACCTCTATTACTCCAAAATTTGAATTTTCAATTTACAAACAAGACTCTACGTATTTGAATTCTAAAACTACCTTTCAATTATTATATGAAATTAACCGGAATAATAGTTTTACATTAATATATAGTGGTGAAAAATCAAATTTAACTCAATCATTTTCCACAAATAACAATCTTGCCGATTTTAATAATAATTACTATGGCATTTCCTATTCCTACTTTAAAAGAACATCTTTTAATTATTTTATTCCATTCAAATTTTCAATTGCAACAGATTTTTTAATTGGCAATCGGAAAATAACTACAAAAAAAGACAACCAAACAAAATTAAAAATAAAAGGCACTTACTTAATTGAATTTAACTTAAAAAACAGCCTCCTTTTTAAAACTGAAAATGCATGGTTAAATTCTAATAATTATTATCAAAATGAATTGTATAGAATTGGAGGCGTTAATACTATTCTGGGGTTTGATGAACAAAGTATTTTCACTTCAAAGTATAGTTTATCTTCCTTAGAATATTATTACACCTTAAACAAAAAAAACGCCATATATACTATAACAGATTTTGCTTTAACAGAAGATATTCAACAACTTTACCATAAATTTTATAGTATAGGTTTCGGATTAATCTTTAAAAACAAAGAAAACACTATAAATTTAAGCTATGCATTAGGTAAAAAAGACGAAAATTCATTTAATTTTAAAGATTCAAAGTTCCATTTTAAAATATCATACCCTTTTTAAGTAAATAACTAGTCTATTTTATGCAAATAATACACCACTAAAGTTAAAATTTAAGATTGTACCTAAGTATTATTAATAAACTAACCTTATTAGTGTTGATGTGGTAATTTTTAACATACTTTAAGACTTTAACACTAAAAAGTTTGGAATATTAACAAATTATTAAGATTTTTGACATAATTAATTCAAATAATTATATAATGAAAACAAAGTTTAATGGTTTTTTAACGCTATTACTAGCGTTTCTTGTTCAAATAACGTTTGCACAAGAAAAAACTGTAACTGGTGTGGTTTCCGATGCAAGTGGACCTTTACCAGGTGTTACAGTTATTATTAAAGGTACTAAAACCGGTACACAAACTGATTTTGATGGTAATTATTCAATTAAAGCTGAATCTGGAGCTGTGTTACAATATAGCTTTTTAGGAATGGCAACAATTGATAAAACTGTTGGAGCTTCTAATGTTATTAATGTCACTATGAAAGAAAGTGCCGAATCATTACAAGAAGTTGTGGTTACAGGTTTTGGACGTAAAGTTGAAAAAAGATCTGCAACATTTGCCGTACAAAAAGTTGGCGGTGATGAAATGAACAAAGCAAGAGAAGCTAATATTGTAAATTCACTTTCTGGTAAAATTGCTGGGGTACAAGTTACAAATAGTTCTGGTGCTGTTGGTTCTTCTTCAAGGGTTATTTTAAGGGGTGTTTCCTCTATTACAGGAAACAACCAACCTTTATATGTAGTGGATGGTGTTCCTTTAGAAAATGGCAACTACGGTAACTCTGGTAGCAGTGGTGGTGCTGATTTACCAAATGGAGTTTCAGATATTAATGCAGATGATATAGAATCTATATCTGTATTAAAAGGTCCTGCTGCTGCTGCACTTTATGGAGTTAGAGCTGCAAATGGGGTTATTCAAATAACTACCAAATCTGGTAAACAAGGTCAAGGATTAGGTATTACATTTAGTAATACTATGTCAGTTGAGACACCTTTATTATTACCTGATTATCAAAATTCTTATGGAGGTGGCGGTAATAATCTAGCTTATGAATGGATTGATGGGACCAATGGAAGCGGTGGAACAGATGAAAGTTGGGGACCTCCTTTAGATGTTGGCTTAAATTTTGTACAATGGCAATCGTATAAAGTAGGTGGAGCTCCATTACCTTGGGTTTCTCATCCTAATAATATTAAAGATTTTTACGATACTGGTGTTACCTTAAATAATAGTATTTCTTTTACAGGTGGTGCTGAAAATGTTGGTTATAGATTATCAGTTGGTTCAAGTAGCCAAACGGGTATGGTACCAAATACAGACTTAAGAAAATTTACTATAAGCGGTTCATCTAACTATACTATATCCGATAAATTAACTACTTCTGTAGATTTCAATTATACAAAATCTAAAAGTGATAACTTTGCTACGCAAGGATATAACAATGAAAACCCAGTACAACAATTTATTTGGTCTCAAAGACAAGTTGATTTTAATGCTTTAAAAGATTGGCAAAACCTTCCTCTTGCAGCTGTAGGAACAGCAGCAGAAGGAACGCCTTTAAACTGGAATACGGTTTTTCAAAATAATCCTTTTTGGGTGTTAGATACAAATACCAGACAATATGCTAGAGATAGAATTGTTGGAAATTTTGCATTAAATTACCAAATTAATGATCATTTTTCAGTTAATGCCAAAGTAGGTACTAACTTTTGGAATATGAGACAACATCACAGACAATCAATTGGTAGTAATAGTTCTCCTTTTGGTTTTTATTCTGAAACTGCTCGTACCTATACCGAAACTAATTCAACCGTTTCTGCTTCTTATACTACAAAAATTACCGAAGATTTAGGATTTGATTTTACGGTAGGTGAAAATGCGATGTATAGAAAATCAGAATTGAGTTATACTGCGGCTCAACAACTTCAATTACCTAACTTTTACAATGTAAGTAATTTAAGAGCTGGAAGTACTTATATAATTAATAATCAATTTTCTGAACAAAAAATTAATAGTATTTATGGTTATGGTAAATTTTCTTATAAAAATTATTTATTCCTAGAGTTTTCAGGAAGAAATGACTGGGCAAGTATATTACCAAGCAATAATAATAACTTCTTTTATCCTTCAGTTACAGCGAGTGCCGTAATTACTGATATGTTAAAAGTAGATAGTAATGTTTTATCTTTCTTAAAAGTTAGAGGTGGTTGGTCACAAGTAGGTGGTATTGGAGCTTTACAACCTTATCAATTAGAGCCTACTTATTCTTTATCTACTGAAACTTGGGGTGGTAATTCTGTTGCTTATTTACCTGGAACTTTAAATAATCCTAACATAAAATCTGAAACAACAACAGGTACTGAATATGGATTAGATATTAGATTGTTTGATAGCAAACTACGTTTTAATGCAACCTATTATGACCAAACAAGTAAAGATCTTGTAGTTCCTGTTCAAGTAACTGCAGCATCTGGGTACACAAGTGCTGTACAAAACGTTGGTAAAATGAATAATAAAGGTATTGAGTTACAATTAGGGACTACAATAGTAGATAAAGGAGACTTTAAATTTGATATGGATTTAAATTTTGCTAAAAACACTAATAAAGTAGAATCTTTAGGTGGTTTAGATGCTTTAGTACTTGGTGGACAATGGTCTATGACTTTAGAAGCTAGAGAAGGTCAACCTTATGGTTCTATTGTAGGAACTTATTTTGATAGAAGCCCATCTGGTGCTATCATTTTTGAAAATGGTTTGCCAACTAACGCTGATGGAACTAAAGTATTAGGTAACATTACTCCTGATTGGACTGGTGGTGCTAGCTTTACTTTTAGTTACAAAAACTTAAGTTTAAATGTATTAGCGGATGCTAAAATAGGTGGAGATGTGTATTCAATGACCACTACTTGGGGTAGATATGCTGGTACACTAGAAGAAACTTTAATTGGTAGAGAAACTGGTATTGTTGGTGATGGTGTAATGCTTGTCAATGGTAATTATGTTCCTAACAATGTAATAAGAACTGCTGAAGATTATAATAAAGCAGCTTATTCTAACAGTATTGTTGAAAGCTCAGTATTTGATGCTTCTTATGTGAAATTAAGACAAGTAATGTTGACCTATAGGTTACCTAAAAAATTAATTAGTAAAACACTTTTTACAGATATTAATTTTTCTTTAGTTGGTCGTAATTTAGCGATACTATATAAAAAGGTGCCTCATATTGATCCAGAAACTTCTTTTAGTGATACTAATGCACAACAAGGACAAGAATTTGGTCAATTGCCTTCTGCAAGAAGTATTGGTTTTAATTTACAATTAAAATTGTAGTATAAATTATTTAAAAACATTAAAAAAATGAAACAATTTAAAATTATAACAATTCTATTATTCAGCTTATTAATTTCAGTAAGTTGTGATAAAGGATTTGAGGATTTAAACATAGATCCGAACAACCCTGTAACGGTCCCTTCGGACTTATTAATACCAGGTGTTGTTAGAAGTGCCCAAAACGAATCCTACAGTACTTTTGTTGGTGGAGATATGGGAGCTTGTTGGTCACAACAATTTGCCAAAGTGCAATACAATGATGAAGCTAGGTATATTCCTAGACAAGGTGTAATAACTTCTCTTTGGGATAGATTTTATGCGGGTACGGATCTAAGTCAAGTTAATACAGGTGTAATTTCTGATGCTAATTCTATGTATAATTTAGCTGTAGCTGAAGGTAATAACAATATGATGGGTGTTGCATTAACCTTGCAAGCTTATGGTTTTGCATTTTTAACTGATGTTTATGGTGATATCCCTTTTTCTGAAGCTATAAAAGCTAATGAAGGTAATATTGCACCTGCTTATGATAAACAAGAAGATGTATATACGGGTATTTTAGCTATGCTTGATGATGCCATTGCAAAATTAGGCACTTCAGGAACTATTGATCCTACTAATGATATTTTATATAGTGGAGATGCTAGCTTGTGGAAAAAATTTGCAAGTTCTTTAAAATTCAGAGTATTAATGCGTGAGTCTGGACAAGTAGATGTTAGTGGAGCTTTACAAGCCTTAGTAAACGCTGGTAATTTATTTCAAAGTAATGCCGATGAAGCAAAATTAATTTATTTAAGTGCTGACCCAAGTGCTAATCCATTATATGAATCTATTGTATTTGGTACAAGAGGTGAATGGAAAGTAAATTCTGAAATAGTAGATCGATTAACTGCGGATAATGATCCAAGATTACCTGTTTATGCAGCATTAAATGATGCTGGTATCTATAGAGGAAAACCATCTGGTTTTAGAGATGTACCTAGTGATACGTATAATTATACTAATGTATCTGCACTAGGAGATTTTTATTTACGTCCTGAATTACCTGGGTACTTTATATCAAATGCACAATTAAAATTCTTAATGGCTGAAGCTGCACAACACAATTGGATTAATTTAGATGCAGGAACTTTATTTAAAGAAGCCATTACTGCTTCTTTAGATTTTAACGAAGTGCCAGCTGCTGATGCATCTGCATTTTTAGCAACTCAAAATTTAGAATCTAACAATGCAAATGCTCTTAAACAAATTGCAACTCAAGAATGGATTGCATTATATTCACAAGGTGTAGAATCTTGGAACGAATGGAGAAGAACTGGTTATCCAGTTTTAGCACCTGCTGCAGAAGCTGCATTCAACCAAATTCCATCACGTTATAATTATCCTACTACGGAGTATTCTATCAATAAAGCAAATGTTGAAGCTGCGGTAGCTACCCAAGGTACAGATGATTTAAAGACACCAATTTGGTGGATGGGTGGTAATCAATAATATTAATAAAATAAACATATAATTATGAAAAAAATATTTAAACTGTTTGCTTTAATCTCATTATTATTTATATACTCTTGTAATGATAATACTGCTTTTGATACAACAGACCAATTAACTGGAACTGCCAGTGAAGGAGGAGCTATTGTATCAATAAATACAAACTCTGATGGTAAACTTTTAGGAGCACCATCTTCTTCAGATTTAACAACTGCTACAGTTGCTTTTTCAGACAACTTTCTACAATTAGGAGTAATGTTAATGTCTGGGGGACAAAATGTAAGTAGTTATGAAATCATGAAATCTTTAAATGGTGGTACTGAAGTATCAGCCGTGACTAGTAGTACTTTACCAATTTCATTAGACTATACAACTCTTAACGAATATCTTGATGGCTTAGGTAAATCTCCTGCAGATTTACGAATAGGTGATGTAATTACTTTTAGAACTAAAATAACTAAAACCGATGGTTCAGTTTATTTTGCAGGTCCAAATGAAGGAAGTTTTAATGTTACTATAAATTGTTCAGCAGATTTATCAGGGACTTATTTAGTAACTAATGATGCTTGTGCACCTTCCTTTACTACAACTATTACTGCCAATCCTGATGGAACTTGGCATATAGCAGATGGTGATGGTGGATTTTTAGATCGTTGTACTTCGAACTCAACATTAGTAAATTGGGCTAATATTACCGTTGTATGTGGTGAAGTATTACCTACTGGAGATTTAAACTTTGGTAGTGCTAATAGTGGTTACGACATTGGTGAAATTAGTGGAGGAGCTTGGGATGGAGGAACTGGAATATTAACAATGTCTCATACTCAAACTCTCACTACTAATTGGCCTGCTACTTGGACTTCTACGTACACAAGACAATAAACTATAAAAATAAAAAGATGAAAATAAAAACTATAAAAAGGTTCTTAATGTTTTTAGCATTAAGTACTATAATTATTAGCTGTAATAAAAAGGAGTACACTGGCGAAAGCCAATTGGTACCATCATCTCCTACGCTAACAACATCGCTAGACTTTACAAGTCCGGTAACCTTAGTTGAAGATGATTCAGAATATACGTATACAGTTACGTTAAGTGAACCTCAAATTGTAGATGTAAAATTACATGTGCAACAAGTTGGAGGTTCTGCTAGTGCAGATGACTATGAAATGACTACTACGTTAGTAATCCCTGCAGGTTATACAACTGCAACTGGTAGTATTAAAATACTTACTGATGATTTAGTTGAGGATACAGAAACTTTAAAACTTCAAATTGGAGATGAAAGAGTTGCAAATGCATCTTTTTCACCTGTTGATGTTGATTTTAATATTTTAAATTATACTTCTGGAGATTTAACTATTGATATGAGTTGGGATATGGCTACAGCTACAACAGATAATTCAGGTGAAGCTATTAGTCCAACAGATTTTGCAGATATGAGATTGTTAATTACAGATGGACCAAATAACACAAATATTCTTGGTAGTGCTGATGGTGGTAGTTTTGAAACTTTTGTTTTGCCTGGTGGTGCACCTGACGGAGATTATTATGTCGTTGCAGACTTTTACGATGCTAACGCTGATATAGTTAGAGATTTAAATTTAAATTTAGAATTTAATCAACCAGGTGTTATAAATGGGGAAAGTTTCTCATTCCCTAATGCAATTAACAATGAAAGTCTTTGTCCTAATAATTATTTTGTTTTAACAAAAATTACAAAAGTTGGACAAAACTATACCTTTGAAAATATAGCCAAACCAAACTTTTCAAGTACAAGCTATACTGGAGATGATGCTGGTTACCCTAATGAAGTAATAACAGGTGCAGATTGTGATGGTTTAACAATTTCCGGTATTGCAGCTGGTTGGTTTCCTGGCTACTGGAACGAAATTGTTACTGATGCTGGTACTGTATATTATACCGTTGACAGTAATGGTGTAGTTGACATACCTCAACAATATCTATATTCAACTACTTGGAATGGTAGTCCACAACCAAGTTATGATATTGTAGGTTCTGGAACTTATGATGCTGCTACTGGAGTGTTAGTTCTACAGTACAAACTAATTCAAGCTGGTGCTGATGTAATTGTTGATTATGGTTTAACAGGAGATTATCCTGATGGTTATTTCCATGCTACATTAACAGCAAACTAGTAATTTAAAACCTTATAATACTAAAAAACCACCCAAAAATGGGTGGTTTTTTTATGGTATAAATTAGTTACTAATTGTATCTAATTTAATTAACGAATAATAATAATAACCTGAGTTCGATGTAAGAAAATAAATACCGGGTTGAAAATCAACAAGCTACGTCATTGCGATGAATGAAGCAAAGCGAAATGAGGAAGCAATCTTACTAAAAATAGAGAGATTGCTTCAAATTATGCACTACCGTTTATAATTTTTGCAATGACGTTATAATCTTCAGCTGTTTTTATGGTAAACTTTAAGTCGAACTTAGTTTTTATCCTAACCTTTGTCTAGTCGCTTCATATAAAAAAGCACCACAAGCAACCGAAACATTTAAAGATTCAATTTCTCCTAATAGAGGTAATTTAGCTTTTTTATCTACCATTTTTAAAATAGAAGGATGTACACCTCTATCCTCTGAACCCATAATAATAGCCGTAGGAATTTTTAAATCTATTTCGTAAATTAAGGTTTCTGTTTTCTCAGTTGCCGCCACTAATTGAATATCCGCAGCTTGAAATTGAAAAATAGCATCTTTAATATGGTTTACTTTACATATAGGAACTTTAAAAGCAGCCCCTGCCGATGTTTTAATGGTATCTGCACTAATAGGAGCGTTCCCTTGATTAGGAATTATTATTCCATTAACACCAGTACATTCTGCGGTTCTAATTATTGCACCAAAATTTCGTACATCCGAAATTCTATCTAACAGTAAAAATAAAGGAGTAGTGGTTTTTTCTAAAGTAGTAGTAATTAAATTATCTAAATCAATAAATTCAATAGGTGAAATTTGAGCAACAACTCCTTGGTGATTGCTATATTTTGAAAGTCGATCTAGCTTTTCAACGGGAACATAACTCGTTGCAATTCCTTCTTTTTTTATTAAAGCGTTTAATTCTGAAAATAAGTTTCCACTTAAATTCTTTTGTAAATAAATTTTACTAATGGTTTTGCCAGCATTTATAGCTTCTATAATTGCTCTTATCCCAAATATTTTAGAGGTTTCATTTTCCATTTTGTAAAGGTACTAATAATGTGGAATGATTTTTGTATCTTGTTAAAGATAAAATTGTTAATTTAAAATATATATTATGAAAAAAATAGTACTCTTAAGTTTAGTGTTTAGTTTTACACAATTATTTTCGCAACAAAACAATCAAGTTATTAATACTGATTACCTCTCTAAAGTTGATAGAGGTAATGTAATTATCACTAAAAATCCCAATATTAAGGGTAGCCCATTTCTTTTTAAGGTATGGAATTCTGGGATGCTAGTTTTAAACGATAGTGTATTTTCCAAACAAGATTATTTAAAATATGATGCTTATAAAGACGAATTATTTATTAAAAATAAAGGTGAAATTATTGAAATATTAGATAATGATGTTACAGGGTTTTCTGTCTTAGATTACAATAAAAAATTAAAACATTATTTTGTAAAATTGTTAAGTAATAATTTCAAAGAAAAAGGTAAAGATGGTTTTTATGAAATAGTTTCTAATTTACAAAATACAAACTACCTTATTAAAAAAGATGGAAAAATAATTTATGATCCAAATAGGAGCAAAGGAAGTCAGACTATTAATAATTATCCATTAGAATTTAGAGATGCTATTACCTATTATATTAAAAATGATAAAGGGTTATATGTTAAAGTTAGATTAAACAAAAGGGATATTAAAGCTGTATTAAATAAGCATAATAAGTTAGTAAATAACTTTATTAAAACCAATAGAATTAAATTTAGTAAAGAAAGGGATATTGTTAGATTAGCTAATTATTACTATTCATTATAAGAATAAATAGTCACTTTTTCAAAAAATTATGTGTACACATAAACAGGAGGGTTTTACTTTTTAGTTAAAGTTGAACCCTTTTTTCTGAATATCCATAATCTAGCATATTGTCCGTTACCTTGAACTTGTTTTATAGTATAACTTTCTATCCCTATAAATATGGATTATTAAATGGGAATGAGATGCTGAAACAATATTTCGACGCCGCTCATTGTAATATCTTCAGCATGATGTTGTTTATTATGGATACAAATTAAGGATAATCAGTTTTTTTAATAAGGTTATATTAACTGAATCCGTTGTGCATTATGATAAAATTTCGTTGATTCGAGTGAATTTTAGCCTTTTTAGGCTTAAAATTAATATCGAGAATAGGTTTTTCAGTTAAAAACAACCATTCTCAATACAATTTTTTATCAAAGATTACTCGAATTAACCTAATTTATAGTATAACTTTCTATCCAATAAATATGGATTATTAAATGACAATGAAATCCTGAAACAAATTCAGTATGACGTTGTTTATTAACCTGAGTTCGACCTAAGGATTTACTTTAAATAACTAAAAATCAAAATGTCATTGCGAAAATTATAAATGTAGTGCCATAATTTGAAGTAATCTTTTCATAAAAATGAGATTGCTTCCTCATTTCGCTTTGCTTCATTCATCGCAATGACGTAGCTTGTTGATTTTCAACTCGGTATTTATTTTCTTATATCGAACTCAAGTTCAAGGATTAAAATTCACTTGAATTGACAAAATTTCATCAAAACATACCATATTTTTTACTCTTCTTCTTTACTATTTTCTTCGGTTTGCTCAATAAAATTTCCGTTTTCATCAAACTGATTTTCAAAAGCTTCATTTTTTGAAAAAATAAATTGTTCTGGTTGCGGTCCTTGTTTTTTAAATAAATAAGCAAATAATAAACCCATCAAAAATCCTGATAAATGACCTTCCCAAGATATTGCTTCTTCAACCGGAAAAACGTACCAAATTAAACTTCCATACAAAAAAACGACCACTAATGATAATGCTATTAAGCGATAATGTTTTCTAAAAATTCCACTAAAAAAAATAAAGCTCACTAAAAAATACACTACTCCACTTGCACCAATATGATAGGCTGGTCTTGCAAATATCCAAGTTAAAAATCCTGTTAAAAATATTCCTATCAAAAGTACTTTTGTTGCTATTTTTTTATAGAAGAAATACAAACTACCTAGCATTACTGCTAACGGAATACTATTATTAAAAATATGCGAAACCGAACCGTGAATAAAAGGAGAAAAAATAATACCTCGCAAACCTTTAAAAGTTCGTGGATAAATGCCATATTTATTAAAATTGAATCCGTAATTAATTTCAATAAAATAAACTGCCCAAATAATAACAATAACTGAAATTGGAACAACCAACGTTAATTTATCTATTTCAGCTTTTCTATTTTTCATGGTATAAAAATACAAATTGGAATGATTTATTCTTGTTTTTTTTGTTAAAATTATGAATGTTACTTTGCGTTAGGGATAGAAGAGATATCCTTTTTTAGAACTAAAAAAGATTTAACGAATAGCCCGCCACAAATGCAATGCAGTGGAACGCCCAAAACTTTATTTTTATTTGTATTTTTACCGTATGAAAGTACCTTTAGCGGAACGAATTAGACCAAAAACTTTAGATGATTATATAAGTCAGCAACATTTAGTTGGTGCAAAAGGTGCACTTACAC
Source organism: Lutibacter sp. (assembly GCF_021647475.1). Lineage (GTDB taxonomy): Bacteria > Bacteroidota > Bacteroidia > Flavobacteriales > Flavobacteriaceae > Lutibacter. The sequence continues at coordinate 4,633 of NZ_JAKIUR010000005.1, read as the reverse complement.
AGCCTATTAAACGTGGTATTATTCCTTCATTGATATTGTGGGGACCTCCGGGAATTGGCAAAACTACGTTGGCAAATATTATTGCCAAAGAATCGGATCGGCCATTTTATACTTTAAGTGCCATTAGTAGTGGTGTTAAAGATGTTAGGGATGTTATTAATAGAGCCAAACAAAATGACGGTTTATTTACTACAAAAAATCCGATTTTATTTATTGATGAAATTCATAGGTTTAGCAAATCGCAACAAGATTCACTATTAGGTGCCGTTGAAAAAGGTTGGATAACGTTAATTGGTGCTACTACTGAAAATCCTAGTTTTGAAGTTATTCCTGCATTATTATCACGCTGTCAGGTTTATATATTAAATGCTTTTTCTAAAACAGATTTACAACAATTATTGCAACGTGCTTTAAAAGAAGATGCTTTTATTGCATCAAAAGATATTGAAATAAAAGAATCTGAAGCTTTACTCAAAATTTCAGGAGGTGATGCTAGAAAATTATTAAATATTTTTGAGCTAATTGTTAATTCTGAAGATGAACCTATTGTTATTACTAATGATTTAGTGTTGTCTAAAATTCAAAAAAATACCGTTTTATATGATAAAGCTGGTGAGCAACATTATGATATTATTTCAGCATTTATAAAATCAATTAGAGGAAGTGACCCAAATGCAGCGGTTTACTGGTTAGCTAGAATGATTGAAGGCGGTGAAGATGTTAAATTTATTGCTAGAAGGTTGCTTCTTTTAGCTTCGGAAGATATTGGAAATGCGAATCCGACTGCCTTAATTATGGCAAATAATACATTTCAGGCTGTTACTACCATTGGTTTCCCTGAATCACGAATTATTTTAAGTCAGTGTGCTATTTATTTAGCAAGTTCTCCTAAAAGTAATGCCAGTTATGAAGCCATTAAAAATGCTCAAAAATTAGTTCAGGAAACAGGAGATTTATCTGTTCCATTATCTTTACGAAATGCTCCTACTAAATTGATGAAGGAATTAAATTATGGTAAAGATTATAAATATGCTCATAGTTTTGATAATAATTTTGTGGAACAAGAATTTTTGCCAGATGAAATTGCTTCTACTAAATTATTTGAACCTGGAATCAATTCCAGAGAAAACGCTATGCGAGAATTTTTAAAAAAACGATGGAATAATAAATATGATTATTAGTTAACCCGTTGTACATTAATGATAAAATTTCGTCAATTCGAGTGAATTTTAGCCTTTTTAGGCTTAAAATTAGTATCGAGAATAGGTTTTTTATTTAAAAACAGCCGTTCTCGATACAATTTTTTATCAAAAATTACTCGAACGGACGTAACGTAAGTTTAAAAAGTTATAATACACAGCGGGTTAATTATTGTATATCTATTTTTAGGCCTATGGCTAACACGCCTTCCTGAACCTGCTTGCTGCAGGATGGCTTGTTTCAGGATATCATCAATATAAATTGGTGATTAGTAAAAACTATGAGATGCTGAAACAAGTTCAGCATGACGTATAAATATGACACAAAAACGGATATACATTTTAATTAACCAGCTTGTACTCTCTTACTCCTTTTTTTGTATCTATTTTTAAATTTCCTTGTTGTGTTAGTTGAAGTAATTGAGGTTGTTTAAAAGCTACCCATTTAATAATAAAAATACCTGGTTTTGAGGTTTTATACACTTTGGCTATTTCAAAATTTTCATCACCACTTAGCATTTTGAAATTATCACTGTTTTTAGTTAACGTACAAATTCCATAATCACCAATTTGATATTTTCCTGCTAATTCAAACTTATTAACGGCAACTGCAACTGCTTCTTTTTTTTTAGCTACCTTTTGTTGTACTGCAACTTTTGGAGTAATTTTTTGTACAACCTGTTTTTTTACAACTTCTTTTTTTATAGGTTTAGCAACAATGTTATTTTGAATTTTTATTGGTTTATAATGATAATTAGCATTTTCAATATCTCTAAAAGCAGCTCTAATTGCTTCATTATAGGCCTGCCTATAATCTTTTAATCTAGATTTTCCTTGACGAGTTGTAAACACCACATTATTATTACAATCTACCAATTCTATAGTAACTCTTGTGCTCAAAAAAGTAGGACTATTTATCATTCGTGTTGTTAATGCATTACACCTATTTTTTGCTAAATCATTAGGAAAAGATTCATTGATTAAATAAGTTGTAAAACCAGCTTTATTAAATAAAAATTTAGTTAAAGAATTTATTTGGTGAATATCAGGTGATCGTTGAAATTCAAATTGAGCAGGAACTAATATATATTTATAATTGTTTAATTTACTTTGTGAAAATGTAACTGTAGTAAAAAATATAGCAAATATTAAACTTAATTTTTTCATTTGTGATTTGATTTTTAGTAAAAGTACTAAATTTTCTTATTAAAAATGAAGTTAATTCCTAATTGAACATTTACACTTTTGGCATTATAGACGTTGGCTAAACTTATTAAATTATCGGCAGCTAAATACATATTAAATGCTCCAAAATGAGAAGAAATACCTAGGCCAACGTTGGTAAACGAAAAAGGATCAGCAGTATAAGTTAGTTTGGTTTGTAAATGTTTATTTATTCTTCTTTCATAAAACAAAGTAGCAGCTAAATAAGAGTGCACAGCACCAACAGTAGAAAATAATTGTAATCCCATTTTATCTGTATAAGTTTCTAATTCTTTTGAAAAATGGCAATCATCATAATATGGTCTTCCAAAAGCATACGTAACACTTCCGTTTAGTTTAATAGGACGCAAAGATGAATATTTACTGTAAATAGTATCCATAACTATCTGATTATCAAAATCATCTTTTAAATTTTGCCAATAATTTTGTGGATTTGCAGGATCAAAATTTACTTGAATTCCTTCTATTTCATAACTTCCTTTTACACTATACGATTCCACATTTTGCTTGTAGTTTATAAATCCGAAATCTAAAATACTTCCGGTTACTGTCCAATGTTTCTTAGGGTGATAGGTAAAACCAGCGTCAATTCCTATGCCTAAATTACCACCAAATAATAATTTTTTTTGGATATACGATTGCGTAATTACATCATTATTATCAAAAAATACTCCTGAAGTTTGCAACAGAAAATTAACATTATCAATATGTTGTTTATAGATATTGTTAGTTCCATTTTCCAAATATAATGCTCCTGTACTTTGCTTTGATTTAGCATTAAACACACTGGAATAAATTTTAAACCGTCCGCCAACTTGCCACTTTTTATTAATTTTTTTGGACAATCCGACATGTAAAACACTTAACAACTCTGCCCTAGCAGCCATCTTTTTTATAGAATAATGCCTACCGATTACTGAATTTCCTTCGTAAAACAAATCAACTATATCACGAGGTATTTTAACTAAAGTATTAAATTCTTCATAAAAACCAAAAGATAAATAACTGTTGTCTTTTAATCGATATCCTGCATTTAGTATTTCTAATTGTTGATTTGCTTCAAAAAATTCGGCTTTCCCGAATTTATTAACTGTTTTTCTTATTTTATCATTTATAGGTACACCATCATTTGCAAATATATCATAGGCTGAAAAGCCTGTAAATCCACCTTGAAAAGAAATTTGAGAAAGTAAAGGAAAACCAATATGAGATTGGTTGTAAACCTCAGCTCCTGGATTTAACAGTAAGGTTTGTGGTAAATTATTAAAATTGTAAAGTATTTGCTTGTTTTGAGCAATACTTTGTACACTTATAAATAAAAACAGATATATTATTTTTCTCATATCTTTCTGTAATTATAATATAATTTAACAGCTGATTTTAAGTTCAAATTGGCGGTTTCAGTTCCGTTAAGCGTACTTCCAGTACTTGGTTCTAATGTTACCAAAAAACCAAAAAATTGAGTATTATTTAAAACATTAATATCTTCTGGTGGAATTTCTAAAATAAAAGTAGTTTCACCTGAATTTGGAGATACATGAACCGTTGGTTGAAGTGTATAAATTAACTGACCTGCATCATCTAAAAAATTAAAGTCAAAATTAAAAGATCGATTAAAAGAATTTGTAATAATAAGCGTAAACTCAACCTTTTCTAAATATTTAATAGTTGTTTTATCAATTGGTGCCTCAATTAAATCTGTGGTATAGGTAATTTCATTATTAAAAATATCTAAAAATTTAACTGCAGTAAAATCTGCATAAACTAAAGTAGAAATGTATGTTGCATGAATACTTGCATCATCAACTTGATTAAAATCTACCTCTTTTGTGCAACTTGTGAAAGTTACAAAAATAGTTAAAATTGATATGTAATATTTGGGTTTCATATTAATACTTTTATGTATATCCGTTTTGTGTCATATTTCATATTTATACGTCATGCTAAACTTGTTTCAGCATCTCATAGTTTTTACTAATCACCGATTTATATTGATGAGACCCTGAAACAGGTTCAGGGTGACGAACATTTTATAATTAATTACGGATAATCAAAATACTTTTTTATTTATTTACTTTTATAAACCCGTTGTGCATTATGATAAAATTTCGTCAATTCGAGTGAATTTTAGCCTTTTTAGGCTTAAAATTAGTATCGAGAATAGGTTTTTTATTTAAAAACAGCCGTTCTCGATACAATTTTTTATCAAA
>NZ_JAKIUR010000004.1 GCF_021647475.1 Lutibacter sp. | reverse complement strand
GAGCGAAATAACTAAATTTAGTTGTCTCAAAATCAATAATTTCAAGTCCTCCTCCTAGAGAGACATCACAAATATATAATTTCCCATTACGCATAAATAAACCATAAGGTTTGTAAATTGGGAGAACCTGATTTTCACCAACAATAGATTTAGTAAAAGCAGATTGTTTTTTTGCAATATCTAAGGAACTGCTAATACTTGTTAAATATTGAATTCTTGGCGTTGCAGGTGCTGCTGGGTATATTACTTTTTTTGCAGTAGTAGCTTTGTTAATACGCGGAGAACACGAAATAAAAATGAATACAAATAATATACTTAGAATAGAAAGAAAATACGATTTAAAGTTCATTTTTTTAATGATTTATAGGTTTTAGTAAGAACTAAGGTTATTAAGTAAAAGTATATAAAATAAAAGATTTAAGCTATGATTAAAATCAGTTTGCATGGATAAATTAGGTGTTTAGGGTTTAAATTTAAAGTAGTAAAGAGTGTTTATTATTACAATAAATAGAGGGCTTTTAAAGCCCTCTATTTGGTATGCTTAATAATTTTAAATGTAATTATTTGTTATGGCAAGTTAAACAAAGTGCACTACCTGCATTTGACTTAACTAATAATTTTGCAACACCCGAGCCATTGTGAACATCGTGGCAAGAAGAACACTGTAATTTATTAGCTAATAATAAATCTGCTGTAATAGTACTCCCAACTCCTGAGTTTGTTGTAGTAGGGTCAAATAATCCTCCATCTGTTGTGGCTAATGCGGCATCATATGTAAATGAAATAGGATGATCATTGCTTAAGTCAGTACCTAACTTGTCGCTACCACTCATAAAATCTGTACCACCTGTTTGTCCTCCAAAGTTATCCATAGCTACAGTACCATCATGGCAGCTTAAACATAATTTAGAAGTGCCATCTGGTTGGCTGGCAGTAGCATCAAATGATGGAGATACTGTACTTGTGTATAATGTAAAAGTAGTTGTAGTTACTTCGTGATTCCACAATGGAGCAGTTAAACCAGTTACAGCATTGTGAGGAGTATGACAGACTATACAAATTTCCCCAGTGCTATTCCAACTTTCAGTTGAAAAATCGTGATCAGAACCTGCAATATTTTGTCCGAAACTTACAAAGCTCATAAATCCGGCTAAACTTAAAGTTAAAAATAATTTTGTTGTTTTCATAATAATAGTTTTAATATATTTTAGTAAAAGTTATGTTTAATATCTACAACAAATTTAAGGGTAATAAAGTGTAAAAAAGATGATTTTTATCATACTATGTAACATTAGTTACCATTTTATTTATTTATTTTTGCTATTAGGGTATTGTCTTGTTAATTTACTTAAAATGTAGAAGCTAAAAGGTTTCAGCTTATTTTAAATATAAATCTGTAGTATAGAAAGGAATGACAAAACAATTATAAAACGTACTAATTCAATAATTTGTATTATTTTACTTATAGCGAAGTGACGTAACAGTAAGTTTAAAGAATCAAAATGCACAACAGCTAACTATAACTATAACTATAAAAGTTACTTCTAATAAGATTTGGGTCTGTGATTTTTACCATGACACCTTAAATAACAGCGTCCACGATTTGTTCCGGTATCTTCATATTTTAACCCTCCCATACCAGTAGATTGAACAATGTCTGTTCTGAAATTAATAAGATGAGAGTTATTGGTACTATTACCTTGCGTACTGCTAATACCATGTGCATCATGGCATACGCTACAAGGTGTTCTTTCTTCAACAATATGTAATTTATGCTCTTTAAAAGTGTTTATATCATTTATAATATTATTTCTATTGTGGCAACTATAGCAAAGCGCATACGCTTGAGCAGACTCCACGGTATAGTCTGCGGTTTCGTATTGTAATTTTAAAATTTGAGGATATATAGAGCCGTGTGGTCCCGCAGGGCCCGCTGAGTTATTACTTGCATGGCAACTGGTACAGTATAAAACAGTACTAGAAGTATTTGGAGAAATAAGATTGGCTGTTATCTCTGAGTTGTTTCTAGGACCTGCAATAGGGTGAAAAGATGGGTTAGATGGTTCAAACTCTAACCGTACATTGTTTTGAACAATTAATCTAGGAAGTGCTGGTGATGGAGACCAAGAGTTACCCGCATGACATTTATAACATATCTCATAAGTATTGGTAGCTGGATTTACAGGGTTTCCAGCCTGATTAATACCACTTACACCTTTGTTGAAGCCATTTACGAAAGGAGCAGTTGCAGTAGTTGAATTTGAAGCATGAGGATTATGGCAATCTTGGCATTCTACATGTTTAGTTGTTACAGAAGTTGATTCTGTAGGGTCATGAACTGCTGAATAATTATAGACATCGTGTTTATACGTTTTAGCAAGTTCAGTTTGTATATTCTTACTGGCAACATTTCCATTATGACAATCAAGACAATTATTTTCTTCAAGATTAGATTTTAGTAATCTTTGCTTACCATCTGCATTGTGAGGGTTGTGGCAATTAGCACATGCATTTTGAGAAACCGTAGCATACGCTGATTCTAAATGAGCCCAGGGGTTAGTTCCATTTCCATTCCATGTTTTAGTAGAAGTTTTGTGAGTACTATTATTCCAATAAGTTCTGTCGTGACATAAAAAACACAAATCAGAAAATTCATTGGAAGCTCTAAGGAATTTAGGATTGGTTTCTTTATGAGGGTCATGGCAAGAGGTGCATTGTAGCTTTGAATTATGATCAAGTATTGCCAAGGAATTTAAAGGAGGTGTTTTTAATTGCCCGTCTGAAGCAGCTAGTGCCGCATCATAGGTAAAAGAAATAGGGTGGTCGTTAGATAAATCTGTAGTGAGGTTACTTTTTGAAGGCATAATGCCAGTCATATCTATAGGGGTGGTTCGGCTAACAACTTCACCTAAAGCAATTGTTCCATCATGGCAAGAAAGACAAAGAATTGAACTTCCATCAGGTTGTCCAGGGACTGCATCTAAAGTAGAACTATTATATAAGGTGTAGGTTGTTCCCAAAATATTTTTATTCCATAGAGGGGCTCTTGGGCTACTGTTATGTGGGGTGTGGCAAAAAATACAAATTTCAGATTCTGATGTAGCTTTGATGGTTCCAGTTCCGCTAATAGACAAATTATGCTTGGTTGTTATAATAGACTGTGCATTTAAAAATACAGGAAAACTAATTAAAAAGGATAATATTATAATAGAAATATTTTTCATTTTTATCTTTTAAGGAGTTTAAATATTTGAATTCTTGAGTTATAACTGTCAGCAACATAAATATAATCTTTATTATCTATATAAATTCCTGAAGGCATCCAAAATTCACCTTGGCCTCTACCTTGTTTGCCAAACTGATATAAAAAATTACCTGAAATATCAAAAACCTGTACTGTGTGAAATAAGGCGTCACTAATATAAATATTTCCATGTGAATCTGTTGCAATGCCTTTTGGTCGTGCAAAATAACCAGTAGCATTTCCAACTTCACCAAAAACTGAAATCACTTTTCCATTTTTATCAAATACCTGAACTCTAAAATTCATGGCATCAATAATATAGGCATTACCAAGTTGGTCAATCCAAATTGATGTAGGAAAATTAAATTCTCCTGGCTTGGTACCTCTTTTGCCTATTGTTTTAATTAAGTTACCTTGCTCATTTAGTATTGAAATTTTATGAGCTTTGGTTTCAATAACCCAAATTTCATTTGAAACCTTTGAGTAAGCTATTCCTGTTGGTTGTTCAAGTAAGAGCGAATCATTAAAAATAGTTAATGTTTTCTGCTTCTCATTCATACGATATATTCTGTTTAAACGAGAATCAGTAAAAAGTATTTCATTTGAAGTAAGCTTACATAAACTCACTAAAGAAGGGAATTTTTCTTTTTTCTTTTTTAATATTTTAGGGATTTTTAATTTGTTGTCTCCTATATTGAAAATGGTACCAATTCCTTGATCTAAAATTAAAAAGTTTGAAGAATCTGAAGCAATAATAGCAAGAGGCTTTGTGATCTCAGGAAGATTTCTTCTTCCAAATAAAAAAATAGAAAGCCAATTTTTATGTACAGGTTTGTTCTGTTTTTTTACAGAGGGGAATTGACGAACCCATTTAATGCTATATTCTTTAATAGTGTTGTTTTTTTCAATTGAAGGTGTAATTTCTTGGGCATTGTTTAGCATAGAAATACCAAAAAAAATTAAACTTATCACAAGTTTAAGATGTTTAATGCTGGGGTTCATACTCTAATATTTATAAATTGAAGTAACTATTGTTACATAATGCCCTGTAAATTTATAGATTTTTATCTAAAGAAGAAGTGATTTATATCATGTTTTTTTGTATGAATTAGTAGGTGTTGGTTAATTGAATAAAAAAAACCAAGTATTGCTTGGCTTTTTCTATTGTATATATTTAATAGTATAATTTTGTAGTGGTTTAATTACTCAACTAAAGTTCTTATATAATTTATAATTTGCCATCTGTCCTCATCATCTGGTAATTTTTTAATATACCCTGGCATATCATCTCTACCAATAGTTGTTTTATAATATAAAGCTCCATCAGTTTGCACTTGGAATTCCTCAGTTGAAAAATCTCCTAAATCAGCATCAAAATCTTCTGCTTTTGGTCCATCACCATAACCTTCAACACCATGGCATGATTTACAGTGTTTAGTATATAAAAGTTTTCCAGTTGCTAAATCTGGAGTAGTAGCCGTTGGGTTTTTCATTTTTTGATATTTTTCTGGAACTTTCCATTCTTCTTGAATTAATTTAGTGAATGAAAAAAGGCCGAAACATATAACTCCGATGGTAATAAAAAATTTTAGTGTTTTCATGTTAATTAAATTTTTGATTTATAAATTGTTAAAAATTATATTATTATTAATGCTTATTGCTAGCCTATTGTTCTTCAGGATTTATAATTAAATTTTTTCCTTCGCGATATATTTTTAAAAGGTTAATAATTGTAAATAAATAATTTGCCCAAACACCTAATAATAATATAGTAAGTACTATATACATCCACAATGGTGCTACTTCAGACCATAGCGTGTTGCTATTATCCTTAATTTTCTTATTAAACACACCCCACTTTATAGATTTTTCTTGAACAACATTTCCGAAATCTTCATTATATTCTATTGTTGAATACACAGTAATAGTACCGTTAGCATTTCCAGGAATATCTGTTGGAAATTCAAATTCGAATTTTCCATTTTTTATTGTACCTTCATTAATTTTCATATTAGAAAGCATTCCTTTAATAGAAATAATAACATCTGCTTCTTCAATAGGTGTTTTAACCCCAAAACGATCAATAGTATATGCTTTAACAATACCTTTTTTTACGCTATCAATTTCTTTCAAATTTAGTTCTAAGGTTATATCTTTTATTATAATTTCGCTTACTTTTTCGTCTATAGCATTTGTTCCTTTGAATTTTGCTGTTAAATTGATATATCCGTTTTCATCAGTTAAATAGCTTTGATTTTTTGGAAGTAGTAGTTGAGCAATGCCTTTTTTTGAAGTCTTTGATGTTCCTAAAAGTTTTTTATCTTCATTTAAAATATTTAAAAATTCAATTTCTGCATTATATACAGGAACTTTATCTTTTCTATTTTTTTTGTTTTGACCAATAAAACTTACTTCTAGCAATCTAGAATTGTCTTTTTGTTTTATAGTTTTAAACTTAAATCTCATTCTATAATTACTGGCATCGGTTTTTTGAGCAATACTATTAGTGCAAAAGCATAATGCAACAATAAAAGAAATAATAAAGGGGTATTGAAATAGGTTACGTTTCATGATTTCTAATTTTACTGTTAGTTAGTTAGTTAGTTAGTTAGTTAGTTTTAATTTATCATTTTGTAATTCTCTTTCATTATCAATAATACCTGACATTGATATTATGGGAACAAATTTAATTATCAGTGTAAATAATAGTAAAAACGTTGCGATACCAGCAAAAGTCAATGACCATTCAATCCAAGTTGCAGTATAATGAATATATTCGGGTCTAGTATCTTGAATAGGCACATAAGGGTTTTCTAATGTTGGTACTACAATTAAATAACGATTTAACCATAATCCTGCAACCGCAATTATGGCTGCAAACGTTATTAATTTTATAGTTCTTAATTTTTTAATTGATAAAATAATAATTGGTATTAAAATTCCTATATAATTTGCAAAAATAAATTGCCAGAAATATTTTGTAAATAGGGATTGAAGCAAACCAACGTCTCCCATTTTATGACTAAACCATTTGGCAAAATAATCGCTAAACGTAAAGTAACCAAATAATAAAGATAGTACAAGAAGCACTGCTCCTCCAAGGACAAAATGTAATTTGATAATGTATTTTTCTAATTTAAAATATTTTCGAATTATAAACATTGCTATAAGAATAACACCAACACCAGAATATAACCCAGCAACTATAAAATCAGGTGCAAATATGGTACTATTCCAACCTGGTTGTAACGTTAAACTGAATATCCAAGCTAATACTGTGTACGCAACAATTGCCATTGCTATAATCATTTTTGACATAATACTGGTTATTTTATGCAACCTTGCACGTTGTGCTTTAGTATCTTTATAATTAATAGCCAAAAACCTATAGAGTTTTTTTCTCCAATTTGGAATTTTTAAATCGGGATTATCTCTTAGAATTGCAAAGTCAGGAATAAAAGTGAGATATAAATAAATAAAACAACCAATTAAATCTGTAATAATAGCTATTATATCCCAAGTAATAGGGGATTGAATTCTAGGATATATAAATAAATAATAGAGTCTATCTAACCTTCCAATACATAATAAGATAAATACAGGACCAACTATTATTGACAAAACAGTTATAATTTCAACAATTCTTGTTACTGAATTTTTCCACGGAGTTTTAAAAAAATGTAGAATTCCAGAAATGAAGGCTCCAGAATAACTAATTCCAACAAAAAATATAAAATTAATAATATATAATCCCCAAACTACATTGTCCCTCATTCCTGTAATAATATGACCATGTTTTACTTGTAAAACAAAAGCATACAATCCAATTGTGATTACAACAACTAAAACGCCAATCCATAATTTTAATGCTGGGCTGAATTTTTCAAGCATTGGAGAAAATTCTTTAACTAATTCTTTTTTTCTATTATTTAAATCCATGATTGACTAAGAAAATTTAACTTAATTTTTTTTATTTAATAATTCATCTATATAAGGAACGTTTCTATAGCGCTCTAAAATTTCTTTATCGTGGTTTAAACCACGCTCTAAAGGAAATTGTCTATTTACAGGTGGTAAATAGTAAACGTTAGGTTTGGTTCCTAAATATTCTAAATAACGATAACCTCCACGGTCATTTATTAATTGAGAAAAACGAACTGTTTCATCTCCATTGGTTACAATGTCTTCATTTTTATCACCAAAATAAATAACACCCATTGGGCAAGATTGTGCACAATAAGGTAATTTTCCTTGTCTTAATAAATCAGGACAAAAATCACATTTCATAACGGTACCTTCTGCTCTAGGAACTTGAGTTTCTGGAGAATATGGTTGAGTTTTATCATTAAATTCTGGCTCAGAACCCCAATTAAATTCACGTGCTGAATACGGACAACTCGTCATACAAAACTTACAGCCAATGCAACGCTCATTATCAATTAGAACTATTCCGTCATCACGTTTAAAAGTAGCTCCAGTTGGGCAAACTGTTACACAAGGTGGTTCGTCACAGTGAAAGCAAGGTTTTGGAAACCAATAAGGTTCTTCATTTTCAGTATTTTGAAGTAGCTGAATCTTCATAAATTCTTCATGATATTCTAAATTATGACCCTTTTGACAACCTTCTACACATTTTCGTGCATTTTTGCATTTTGCCAAATCTATAACCATTACAAATTTTCTATCAGGAATACCTTTTCTAGATTCAGCAGGGGTTATAAGTGCTTCGGGATATTTATTAATATTTTCAGTAGCTACTTCAACCATTTTCCCATCAGGAGTTAGTAAGCGAACTTTTTCGCCAGAAGTTTTTGTATCATCTCCAATAGTAGATAAATTAGATATTAATGAAGATCCTGCAACTATAGTTACACTCGACATAAGACCTAATTTTAAGAATTTACGTCGGTCGGTTCCACTTTTTTTAGATTTGTAATTTTCCATGATTTTGTATATCTCAATTTTACAGCGGTAAATTTGTAAATATGTTGATTTTTAGTACTGTAAAGATATTAACCCATTTTATGGGAAATAATGATAAAAATCATTTTATTAAAATTTATACAAAAAAATATTGAATCGTTAAGAAATATTTGTTACATCATTAAGAAATATATGTTACATAAAGACGATGTAAATTGAAAAATAGTTATTTGATTTTAGCTTGGGGTAAGTGAAGTATTAAAAGAGTTATTATTATAAAAACTCCATAATTTTTAAAATCGTTAAAAATTTAAGCTACAAATATTTACGTAGAAAATAAAAAAACCGAACATTGAGAGGTTCGGTTTTTTTTTAATTTATGTAGAAATTATTCTGCTAAAGTTCTTAAATAATTAACTATTAGCCATCTATCTTCATCATTTGGCATCTTCTTTTTAAATTCAGGCATATCATCTCTTCCTGTAGTGGTTTTGTAAAATAAAGCACCATCACTTTGTGCTTGGAATTCTTCAGTTGAAAAATCTCCTAAATCAGCATCAAAATCTTCTGCTTTTGGTCCATCACCAAAACCTTCCTTACCATGGCATGATTTACAATGTTTCAGGTATAAAGATTTTCCAATAGCAGCATCAGTTTTTGGTGCTATTGGGTTTTTCATTGTTTCATACTTAGCTGGTACTTTCCATTCTTTTTCTTGCAAAACAGTAAAAGAATAAAAAGCAAAAGAAATAACCCCGATAATGGTTAAAATTTTAATTGTTTTCATGTTTTTAATTTTAATTGTTTTCATGTTTTTAATTGATTAATTGTTTAATTTTGATAATTTAATTAAATTTAAGATTAAATAAATAATTATGCCCCAAACTGCAAATGTCAATAAATTTGGAAATATGAGTAAAAATAATGGCGTTTTATCTCTTGGTGACCACATTTCTCTTTTATAAAAGTCATTGTCTTGAACTATTTGAGTACCTAATGGTGCTGTTACCATTGCTTTTACGGTTCCATAATTATCACTGTCAGCTAGCACAACTTCAAAAGTTAATATACCATCTATTCCTGGAATATCTGTTGGTATAGATACAAGGATTGTGCCGTTTTCATCAGTAGTGTAAAAATCTTTACCAATTTTTAGAGATTTAAAAAGTCGTTGTACTTGTACATTAAGTGTTGCTTCACTCAAAGGCATATTTAAAGATGTTTCAATAAGAGTTGCTTGTATAAAATTTATACTGTCTTTTTTTATTATGGAAGCCTTAATGTTAGCATTTTTAAAATTAATACTCTTTTTAGCTTTTTTAAAAGAAGCGTTGCCCTTAAATTTTACTAAAATAGTATAAGTATTTGTGGAATCAGCGTGGATAGAATCTAATTTGGGTAAAACTAATCTACCTTTACCATCCATATTAGTAGTTATCTTTCCTATTTTTATTTCTTCGTCATTTAGGACATTATAAATAGTTAAATCTAAATTAGGAATAAAAGTATTTTTATTTTTTATTTTTGAGGTTGCTTTAATATCAAAGTACAATTCACCATCCATGATTTTCGTATAACTTACAGAAAGTCTTACTTTATTTTTCTTTACTTTTTGAGCAAAACTCATAGTAACCATAAATACACTTAACAATACAAGAAAAGAGGTGCGAATTATAGATAATTGGTTTTTCATGAGTTTGTATTTTTATTTAATAATTCTTGTTCATTAGCAGTTTTTTCAATAGGAATAATTGGTAAAAAACGCACTAAAATAGTAATTATTAGCAGTGCCATTGCTAGTGTTGCAATGGTTATTATCCACTCGTGCCAACTTGGAAAATAATGTTGCCAAGATTTTGGTACTCCTTGTATTGGTAAAAAAGGGTGTAAGAGGGTAGGCGTTACAATTAAGTATCTTTTCCACCATGAACCTATTACAACCAATAAACCAACTACAAATATTGAAAATGGGGTTCTTCCTTTTTTAAAGAGTAAAATAATAGTAGGTATAATTAAACCACCAATTATTACTAACCAAAATAGTGGTGCAAATTGACCGTCAATTAATAAATTTAAGTGACTTATTTCTTCTTTTTTTGAAGTAAACTCTGGAATTAAATATTCATTAATATTAAAATAAAGATAAACCAAACAAGCCAAAGCTAAAAATTTACCTAACTTATCAAAATGTATGTTTGTTATATAATTTTCTAATTTGTAGGCTCTTCTTAAAACATAAACTACAGTAACTAATGCACCTAAACCTGCAACTGCGGCTCCAGAAACAAAGTAGGCTCCCATATTTGTGCTATCCCAACCTACTCTAAATAATGTTGAAAATAACCAAGCATCTATGGTTTGTAAAATAATTCCAGTAATAAGAATTAAAAGTGCAACTATTTTAATGGATTTAAGCTGAATTTTAGTTTGCTTAGGATTTCCTGTCCAATTAAGCGAAAGTCTGCCATACCATTTACTTAGCGTTGGATTTTTTTCTTTAAAATGTGTTTTTAAAATTGCTAAATCAGGTAGTAATGGAAAGTATAGTAATAATAATGAAATTATCATAAAAGTTGGAATGATAATAACATCCCAAATAATAGGTGATTGCATTCTGCCATAAATAAATAAATTTAATAATCTATCGGGTCTTCCCATATCAATCATAATGGTAAGTCCAGCCATTATAATACAGGCTACAGCAATAATTTCAGCAATTCGTACAATAGGTGTTCTCCAAGAATTATTAGTAAGCCTTAATACAGCAACGGTTACCGATGCCACAAAACTGGTTGCCACAAAAAAAACAAAATTGGAAATATAAATTCCCCATAGTGCATAATCGTTTAAATTTGTAACAACTAATCCTTTTCTGATTTGATCTATATATGCAATAAGACCAATAATAATTATTACAATTAAGGAACTTGTCCAGATAACACCTGCCTTACCAAATTTTTGAGGAGCTAGGTCATTAAGAAGTTTATCGTAATTTTTCATGGCTATTCAGGTTTTTTGTCAGTTTTATATTCACTAAAATTTTTTAAACCTTCTTTAAAATCAACTAATCGATTTACAGGTGGTAAATAGTAAACACTTGGTCTAGTTCCTAAATCATCCATTAATCTAAAACCAGCTCTATCCGTTAATAATTTACTTAATCTCAATGTTTCATCACCATTTGTTACGGTGTCTTCATATTTATCACCAAAATAGAATGTACCATTTGGACAAGCTGTAACACAATGAGGTAATTCGTTTTCTTTAATTAAATGAGGGCAAAAATCACATTTGTCTACAGTTCCTTTTACACTTGGTAACCCTGCATATTCAGGGGAATAATGTTCTTCACCGTGCATATGCATATCCATAGTAATATCGCCTTGGTCTGGTTCACTCCAGTTGAAAACCCTAGTAGAATAAGGGCAAGCTGCCATACAAAAACGACAGCCAATACAACGTTCATTATCAATTAATACTAGGCCGTCTTTTCTTTTAAAGGTGGCTCCAACTGGACAAACAGAAACACAAGCTGGATGGTCACAGTGCATGCAAGTGGTTGGCATCCAATAAGGAGCAGTATCATCATCCGCTTGCATTTTATGCACTTTCAACCAAGGATTATCTCCTGTTATAAAATGATTTTTATTACAAGATTCTTGGCATTTTAAAGCATTTTTACATTTTGCTAAATCTATAACCATTACAAATTTGCGGTTAGGAATACCTTCTCTAACATTATACATAATATGTTCAGCCTGTCCGTTAATCATTTCCACTACCTCTGAAGTATCTACTTCAACTAAAGTGCCGTTGGTTGTCATCAATTGCATTTTATCCGTGGAATCTTTAGCTGTTTGTGTAGTTAGAGCTTCAGCCAATTTTGAAAAACCAATACTCCCTATAGCTGTTGCTAGTCCTATTTTTAATCCTTTATCCAAAAAATTTCTTCTTGAATTATTTTCTTTTTGATCCATAATTAGTTTATACGAATTAAATTATAGTTTTTTGCCAAGCCAGTTTAAAAATGATTTATTAGACACATTTTTGGTAACTACTTTTGCTTTTTTTAAAGCACTTACTCGAACTTTAACGGCGGTTCCATCTGGTTTTAACAAGGTTTCAAACTCTTCATTATCTTCATTAGAAATAGACATTTCTTTTGAAATTGGATTGCTAAACCCAAGAAGTGGTAGTAAAAAAGCACCTCCTATTATGGGTAAGATTCCTCTTCTTGAAATCTTGCGTGTTTCCGTTGTTTTATTTTTCATTTTTTTCATTTTAATGATACAAGTGCAAGTTGTTCATGTTAGTTTAGTAAAGCAACTTTTCAAGTGGTTTAAATATGTTATATGAACAATCATTAAACTTGCATAAAGGTAAATACATATTTTATTTCAGAGTATGATTTTAATCATTTAAAAAAAAAAGATAAGATATTGAGAATGAGAATAATAAATCTTATTTAGAATTATTTTAAATTATTTTGTGTAATAATTGTTACTAAAATATGTAATTATTGTTACAAAAGTAATTAAGGTTTGGAAATAGAAAATTGGATGTAATGGCGAAGATAAAAGGGTAAGAAAATGCAGAGGCTGTGTTTCTAAATGAATAGAATAGACTGTAAAACAAAAAGACCAAAAACATTAAAATCATTTTGTTTTACAGAGCTACTCGAGAGTATAATTTAATTTGAATTTTTAATACTAATTAGAAATTATAGGATCTAGTAATATTAAATCCAATCATAAAATCTCCATTAAAGAAATCATTTTGATTAAACATAATATTTTTTTGTTGTACCAATCCGTTATAATTGGTTAAAATAATTTGGAAAACGTGTCCAGAAGTTGAAAATTCTGTTGCAATGCTAATTCCAGGTTTAGGTTGAGTACTATCAAATTGTGTAACTGGTTGCGTATAATCAAATAGAATAGCTGTTTGAGGGCTTATTTTTATTCTACCTCCAAAGGCAATAGCTATCATATCATTTTTCATTGCGGGTTTATCCACTAAGTTATAATGGGAAACACTTGGTGCAAGTTGAAAGGATACATTTGGACTAAACCGTTTAGCAATAATTAATTGGTTAAAATAAGAATATCTATCTTGTTTTAAATTAAAGTTGTCTTTTTTAAGAGCACTCACCGTTAAATTACCGTAATAACTTACACTAATTGGCATGGTATTAGATCTAGTTTGTCTTAATAAAGCTACTTTCCAGTTAAAATCTTGTAATCTATCAAATTTTGTGGTTCCATAACCTATAGTTAGTCTTTCAAGCACGGTATAGGATAATCCAATTCTAATATTTGAAGGAGCCCAAAAACCAGCCATATCATTACTACCACCATTGATGACACCAAATCTGTGAGACATTTGGACTTCTAAGGTGTTTTTATGATACAATACATTGGTAGCATTATCAATTATAGAGGATCCTTCAAAAGCAGATCGTTCTAATTTTTCTTTTACTTTAGTTGAATCCTTTTGTTGTGCGTTTGTAATAAAAGGAACAATTAAGAAAATAAGAAATAATTTTATATAATTTTTCATATGTATATTCTAAAAGTTAATTATTTAATGTGCCTTGGTTAATCCAATTTTTTACTAGATTAATTTTAGTCGAAGACCATTTTGATCCAGGTGGCATTAGAGGAGCTCCGCTGCCAATAAGAGATTTATATAATATGCTATTTGCTGCATCATTAGGAGTTACATAGCCATTTAATAAGCTGGTATATGAATTTGCGTCTCTTAAATCTGGTGCCGTATTTCCGCTATGACATCCAACACATTGTGCCCATAATGGCATAATATCTGTCGCATATGAAACTGGAGTGGCAGTACTACCTCCTCCATTATCTGGAGCAATTTCAGGGTAATCATCGTAATAACAAGAGTTTAAAGAAAAACCAATTACTAGCACAATGAGTATTTGAAGTATTTTTTTCATTATATATATTTTTTAAGAGTAAATTTTAAAGAATGTAAAAGTGCATTTTATTTATTGTTTATTCCATGCACTTTTACATAAAAATGTTACTTTAATAATTATTGTAATGCGTCTATTGAGTTTTGAGCTAAATCTAGTGCATATTCTGGGTTGTGGATACCATTACTTCTATCTTCATTTAACAAAATGTAGTTAAAAGCAGCTTGTGAAACTTTTACAGGATATACTCCAGTTTGTAATTTACCAGTTGCATCAAAAATATATTTAGTTCCAGTTGAATCTAAACCTTTAGTTTGTAATTCAGTTAATAAAGTAGCTCTAAGTGCATCTAAAGTAACACCACTAGCATTCATTATTTCACTTGGTTCTGGTTCTGCATCATGACATTTTAAACAAGCATTTGCGGTTGGATTCCAAGTATGGCCACCATCATCAGCTGCTGCTGGTTCACCCATATGACATGCAACGCAAGAAGCACCTTGAGCATGACCTGCAGCTCCTATAGCTGGCATTGCACCTGGTAAAATTGCTCCACCTATACCATATAAGAAAGTTCCTTGTGGGCCATGGTGAGGTCCCCAATATGAACTAGTAACTGCATAGTTTCCAAATGCGTTAGCTGAAGGGGCAGGAGTTCTTGGTTGGTGACAGTTAATGCAAGTATTGCTATAACCCATAGTATCACTATCATTATGACTATCAAGTGAAATAGTAGGATCAATAATTAATTGTACAGGGTCTAAAGTTCTTAAAGCATAATCGTTACCATCATTAGCAAAATCAAATGAACGGTGACCACTTGTATCATCATGACAACTAGTACAAGAGATTGCTTGATCGGATGTTGTAGAATAAGGACCAACTAATTCATTGTCTCCTAGTATAAATCTATCGGCAAATCCTTGATTAGTATGGCAAGCAGCACAATCAGCCCGATTTCCATATTGTGATAGTTTTCTGCCATCGTACATAGTTGTTTCAACTCCGTGTATTGACATAGCATACTGTGCATCAATTGCATCTCTATGTTCGCTAGAGTGACAGGCTACACAAGAGGTAGTGCCATCAGCACCAGCAACGCCATCAGCACCGTTAGTACCATTAGCACCAGGTAGACCAGGGATAGGATCGCTTGTACATTGAATAAATAAAAAAGATGCTATAAGAAACATCAATAAACTTAGTAATTTAAAATTTTTCATAATAAAATATTTATTTAATAAAATTTGTTTTAAATGTTGGAGTAAAAATAGTTACAATAAATTGTTTAAAAAATGATAAAAATCAGTAAATAAAAACTCGTAAAAAGCAGTGTTTCAGCGAAATAACATCTATTTATAATGAATCTAATTGATTAACAAGGTTAAATAGTGTTATTTTAGTTACATTAGTTTAGTTACATTAGTTGTAAAATAATTTTATTGAAGTAAAACTAAAGTATGCTTCTTAGTAAAAGGTTCAGTAGGTACAATTATTTTATTCATCTAAGTTTGTGAACTTAAAACTTAATTTTTTTTAAATCCTAAAACTATTAATTTTAATACCTTTTATTTTTTTGTAAATTTGCAACTCTAAAAAAAAATCAATGGCAAAATTTGAAGTAAAGCTTCCAAAAATGGGTGAAAGTGTTGCAGAAGCAACTATAATAACGTGGTTAAAAAATGTTGGGGACACTGTTGAGTTAGATGAAACACTTGTTGAAATTGCCACTGATAAAGTAGATTCTGAAGTTCCGAGTGAAGTAGAAGGTACGTTGTTAGAAATTAAATTTGAAACTGATGCTGTTGTTAAAGTTGGAGAAACCATTGCAGTTATTGAAACTTCTGGTGAGGACTTAACTACTGAGCCTGAAGAAGAAATAATTAATTCAATTGAAGAAGTAATAACATTTGAAAAAAATACTGATGAAGCCATTGAAAATAATAGTATTGAAAAAGTGTCTGCTTCTGGAAAATTTTATTCTCCTTTAGTACGTAATATAGCTGAAACTGAAGGTGTTTCTATGGAAGAGTTAGAAGCCATTGTGGGTACAGGTAAAGATCATAGAGTTACAAAAAATGATATTTTGGCATACATTGAGAATGGAAGAGTTGATGCTAAACCTACTTTTGAAAAGGCAAAAACTATAGAGAATGAAGTTGTAAAGCCAATATCAACAACACCAAAAGTTACTGTTTCTGTTAATGGAGAAGATGAAATAATTGAAATGACTAGAATGGGAAAATTAATTGCCAATCATATGGTAGCTTCAGTACAAACATCAGCTCATGTACAATCCTTTATTGAAGTAGATGTTACCAATATTGTAACTTGGAGAAATAAAGTAAAAGATCAGTTTTTAGCTCGTGAAGGAGAAAAAATAACTTACACACCTATTTTTATGCAAGCAGTGGCTAAAGCAATTAGAGATTTCCCGATGATTAATATTTCAGTTGATGGGGATAAAATTATTAAGCGAAAAGCAATAAATTTAGGAATGGCGGCTGCATTAGCCGATGGTAATTTAATTGTACCAGTTATTAAAAATGCTGACCAACTTAATTTGGTAGGAATGACAAAAGCTGTGAATGACTTAGCTAACAGAGCAAGAAAAGGACAGTTGCAACCAGATGAAATACAAGGAGGAACTTACACAGTAACTAATGTTGGTAGTTTTGGAAGTGTTTTTGGCACTCCAATAATTAATCAACCACAAGTTGCTATTTTAGCGTTAGGTGCTGTTAGAAAAGTACCTGCTGTTATTGAAACTCCTGAAGGAGATTTTATAGGAATTAGGCACAAAATGTTTATATCACACTCTTACGATCATAGAGTGGTTAATGGAGCATTAGGAGGGATGTTTATAAAGTCTATTAAAGAAGATTTAGAGGCTTGGGATGTAAATGCAAGTTTTTAAGTTTATTATTATTTTAGGAAAGCAAAATTAGTTTTCATTAACTTTTAATCTGGCAGTTGCTATAGTTTTTATTTCAGCATAATTATTATCTAAAAATTTTAAATATCCAACAATAGCAATCATTGCGGCATTATCGGTAGTAAATTCAAATTTTGGGATATAGGTTGTCCATCCAAATTTTTCTTCAGTAGCTTTTAAATCGTTTCTAATTTCTGAATTAGCACTTACGCCACCTGCTATAGCAATTTGATTAATTCCGGTTTGTTTAACGGCCAATTTTAATTTATCAAATAAAATTTCTACAATGGTTTTTTGGATAGAAGCACAAATATCATTTAGATTTTCCTTAATAAAATTTGGATTTTCTTTTACTTTTTTCTGAATAAAATATAAGATACCTGTTTTTAATCCGCTAAAACTAAAATTTAAATTAGCTACTTTGGGTTTAGTAAATTTAAATGCGTTAGGGTTTCCAAGTTTTGCGTGTTTATCAATTAAAGGACCGCCAGGATAAGGTAATCCTAAAATTTTAGCAGATTTATCAAAGGCTTCGCCTACGGCATCATCTAAGGTTTCCCCTAAAACTTCCATAGAAAAATAATCAGAAATTTTAACAATTTGAGTATGTCCACCACTAATAGTTAAACACAAAAAAGGAAAGGTTGGTTTTTGATGATTTTTAGTATCAATAAAATGAGCTAAAATATGTCCTTGCATATGATTTACAGGGATTAACGGAATGTTTAACGCTAAGGAAAGTGACTTTGCAAATGATGAACCAACCAATAATGAACCCATTAATCCAGGTCCACGTGTAAAAGCTATGGCATTTAAGTCTTTTTTGTCGATATTTGCCTGTTGAATTGCTTGTTGAACAACAGGAACAATATTTTGTTGATGTGCACGTGAAGCTAATTCGGGAACAACGCCACCATATTTGGCATGAATTTCTTGACTAGCAATAACATTTGATAGTATTTTTCCGTTACAAATAACAGAAGCACTAGTATCATCACAAGACGATTCAATACCAAGAATATAAATTAATTTATTTTTGTTCATTAATTAATAACAAAGGCATAATAATTGCCATTGAAATGCAAATTTAGGGTTTATCAAACGAACTAAAAAAATACTAGTTAAAATTTTAGGCATTTTGTTGCTGCTATTTTTGGTGGTCAGCATTCTGTTATCTATTCCTTCCATTCAAACTAAATTAGGAGATAAAGCAACATCGTATTTGCAAAAAGAGTTTAATGTTGCAATTAATGTGAATAAAGTAGATTTATCCTTTTTAGGAAAAGTTCAGCTAAAAGATGTTTACATAAAAGATCATCATAATGATACTTTAATTTTCGCTAAAAAATTAACAACTTCCATTTTAAGTCTTCGAAAAATGTTAAATAACAAAATGGAATTTGGCACTATTTCATTAAGTGATTTTAAACTTTTTATAAAAACGTATAAGGGAGAACAAGATGATGCACTTACCATTTTTGTGGATAAATTTGACGATGGAAAATCTACAGGTAAACCTTCCGGTTTTTTACTAACCGCAACAAAACTGCATTTTAATAACGGATTTGTTTCTGTTTATGATGAAAATGTAGATGAAAAACCACTCGATTTTAAAAGTATTTTAGGAAATTCTACAGATTTTGTTATTCAAGGTCCAAATGTTTCTACTAATATTATTGATTTATCTTTTATTGAAAATCATGGCTTATTAATTACAAGTTTGGCTAGTGAATTTACTTACACTAAAAAACAGATGAAGTTTAAAAACACGGTATTGCATACTAAAACTTCAAAAATTATTGGGGATATTGAATTTAATTATAAACGAGAAGATTTTTCAGATTTTAATAATAAGGTAAACTTAACTGCAAATATTAAAAAAGCAGATGTTTCTATGTTAGATTTAAAACATTTTTATAATGAATTAGGAACAAAAGATGTGTTGCATTTTACTACAGAAATAGAAGGTCAGTTAAATAATTTTACGGCTAAAAACTTAAAATTAAAAAGTGATGAAAATGCAATAATTAATGGAACACTTTTATTAAAAAATTCGTTCAACCAAGAAAACGGATTTTCTTTAAAAGGAAATTTGACCAATTTAACCTCAAACTATAATCATTTAAAAATGTTGTTGCCTAATATTTTAGGAGATAAATTACCATCATCATTTAAAAAATTAGGGCGATTTACGTTAGTTGGCACCACTTATATTACAAACAGTTTAATTGATGCAGATGTTTCCATTAATTCAGATTTGGGCGAGGTAGCCGCAAATTTAGAACTTACCAATATTGAAAATATTGATGATGCGTCCTATAAAGGAAATATTAAATGTTTCGATTTTAATTTAGGAGAATTGTTAAATAATTCATCTGTACAAAAAATATCTGCGGATGGAGATGTTGAAGGTTCAGGTTTTACATTAGAAAAAATAAATAGTTCCGTTAAAGGAGTTGTTTCTAAAATTGACTTTAATAAATATACCTATAAAAATATTACTATAAATGGACTTGTAAAAAATCAGCATTTTAACGGATCGTTAGAAGTTAATGATGATAATATTAAATTAAATTTTAAAGGATTGGCCGATTTATCTTCTGATATTTACCAGTTTAACTTTAAATCCATTATAGATTATTGCAATTTAAATGCTATAAATATTTATAAAAGAGATAGTATAGCTAATATTACAGGTGCTATAAATATAAATGTAAAAGGCAATTCAATTGATGATTTGGCAGGAAAAATAAATTTTAAAAACTTTTTATATACAAATGCAAAAGATGATTACTTTTTTAAAGATTTTAATATAACCTCATCTTTTCAAGATAGCATTAGAACCATTAAAGTAAATTCTTCAGAAATTATAAACGGAAAAATTAAAGGAAAATTTAAATTTAATGAATTGCCTAAATTAGTAAGAAATTCCATTGGAAGCATTTACACAAATTACAAACCTTTTGAGGTTTCTCCAAACCAAAAAATTAATTTCAATTTTAAAATATATAATAAAATTGTAGAAATATTTTATCCTGAAGTTCAACTTTCTGCAAATACTACCATTAGAGGAAAAATAATAGCTGATAAAAATTTATTTCGGTTAACTATTAAATCTCCAAAAGTAATTGCATTTAAAAATGATATTGAAAACTTAAATGTTCAAATTGATAATAAAAATCCGATTTTTAACACACAAGTTTTAATAGATAATATTGATTCTAAATACTATAGTATAAAACAATTTAAATTAGTGAATGTTACTTTAAACGATACCTTGTTTTTTAGAACAGAGTTTAAAGAAGGAATAAAAAATAACGAAAAATATAATTTATCCTTTTACCATACTTTTAATTCCAATAGACAATCCGTTTTTGGAATAAAAAAATCGGATTTTACGTATAAAAACAAAAAATGGTTTATTAACGCTACCAATAATATTGAAAATAAAATTGTGTTTGATAATAAAACCAAAGAAACGCTTATAAAACCAATATCAATATCTTCTAAAAATCAAAAAATATCTTTTTTTGGAAAAATTTCAGATAGCATTTCAAAAAATATCCAATTTAATTTTAAAAATGTTCAATTAGCCAATGTAACGCCTAAAATTGATAGTTTAAATTTACAAGGAACTATAAACGGAACTATAAATTATTCGCAAATAAAAAAGCAAATTAGACCTACCGCTAATTTTGAAATTAGTAATTTTTATATCAATAAATCTAAACAAGGAAATTTAAAGGTAAAAGTTAATGGTGAAAATTCACTTACAAAATATGATGTTAATGTTTCTTTAGAACGGAATAATGAAAAAACACTATTGGCAGTTGGTAATGTAGATTTTACGCCTAAAAAGCCAACCATTGCTATGAATATTGATTTCGAAAAGTTTAAACTAGATGCCTTTAGCCCTTTGGGTGAAGATGTTTTTACTAACTTTAGAGGTTTTGTTTATGGAAGCACAAAATTTTCAGGATTATTAGAAAATCCAACTATGAGTGGTGAATTGTATTTAGATCAAGCAGGAATGTATTTTCCTTATTTAAATGTGGATTACAATTTTGACGGAACAAGTATTATTAGTTTAAAAAATCAAACTTTTAATTTTGAAGATGTTACCTTAAAAGATAAAACATATCAAACTAAAGGAAAATTAACAGGAACTTTATCGCATCATAATTTTGATAATTGGAAGTTGAATTTAAACATAAACACTAAAAATTTATTAGTATTAAATACCAAAGAAAAAGAAAATTCACTCTATTATGGTACAGGTTATTTAGGAGGAAATGCTAGAATACACGGGTTAACAGATAAATTGGTGATTGATGTAGAAGGTAAAACCAATAAAGGAACTTATTTTGTAATTCCTATTAGCGATGTAAAAACCGTTGAAAGTACACAGTTAATACGTTTTGTTAACACCAATAAAAAAGTAGATGATTCTAAAAAAAGAAAAGAATTTATATCTGAAAAACTAAAAGGTCTTTCTATTAATTTTAATTTAGAAGTAACCAAAGATGCCGTTGTAGAAATGGTGTTAGATAAAGCAACTAGAAGTTTTTTAAAAGGAAGTGGTACCGGTAATTTGCAAATAAACCTAGATACTAAAGATAAATTTGATATGTATGGCGATTTTATTGTGGATAACGGAATTTATAATTTTAAGTACGGTGGTTTTATAAACAAACCATTTACGGTTAAAAAAGGAGGAAGCATTTCTTGGAGTGGCAATCCATACACCGCCGAAATTAATATAGAAGCAGTTTATAAAGTTTACGCAAATCCAAAATCCTTATTAGAAAACATTACCACAAATCGTAAAATTCCAATAGATTTAACAACTCGTTTTTCGGGTGAATTGTTTAATTCAAAACGCAGTTTTGATATTGAAATACCAAACTCTAGCTCAACAGTTGCCTCAGAACTTGCTTTTAAACTTAATAATAGTGATAAAAATATTAAAATAAGGAATTTTGTCTCTTTGTTAGCCTCAGGAGCTTTTTATAATGAAAATAATTTTGGAGCAAATACCAGTGGTTTTGTTTACGGAACAGGTTTTGACATGTTATCAAATGCTTTTGATAATATTTTTAATAAAGCAGATAGCAAGTTTAAACTAAAACCTGTTTATACTGTAGGAGAAAAAAATAAAGTTGACAACCTAAATATTGATGATCAATTAGCCTTAGCTTTAGATTATCAAGTAAATGATAGAATTTTAATTAACGGAAAAGTTGGAGTTCCCATTGGTTCTAAAAAACAGTCTAGCGTAATAGGTGAAGTTAATATTGAATTTTTACTAAATCAAGAAGGAACCTTACGATCTTCTATTTTTAATCGTCAGAATGAAATTCAATATACAGATGAAGAAGAAGGTTATACACAAGGCGTAGGGTTAAATTATCAAATAGACTTTAATAATGGAAAAGAATTATTGGAAAAACTTGGACTTAGAAAGAAAAAAATAAAAGATACAACAAGTATTAAAAAAAGATTAGATACTTTTATAATCAAACAAAAATTGATAAACTTTAAAAACAAAATCAACAAAAATGAATAAACCAACATTGGTAGTGTTGGCTGCAGGAATTGGCAGTCGCTATGGAGGATTAAAACAATTAGATACATTTACAGAACAAGGAGATACTATTTTAGATTTTTCTATTTTTGATGCCATACAAGCAGGTTTTGGTAAAATTGTTTTTATCATTAGAAAAAGTATAGAAGATGAATTTAAAGCTTTTTTTAATCCAAAATTAGAAGGTAAAATTAAAGTAGTCTATGTTTTTCAAGAAATTGAAGATATTCCTGAAAAATATAAAGACAACCAAAGACAAAAACCTTGGGGAACAGCTCATGCACTATTGATGGCAAAAAATGTGGTTTCTGAAAATTTTGCAGTTATAAATGCTGATGATTTCTATGGAAAAGAAGCTTTTGAAGTAATGGCAAATAAATTAATAAAAACCGATAAAACTTCCAATAACTTTTCTATGATGGGTTACGTGTTAAAAAACACGGTTTCAGATTATGGATTTGTTTCTCGTGGCGAATGTAAAGTTGATAATCATAATTTTTTAACTGGCATAACCGAAAGAACACATATTGAAAAAATAGATGGCGTGTTAAAATATAAAAATGAAAATGAAGAATTAATTGAAATTGATGAAAACACCATTGTTTCTATGAACTTCTTCGGTTTTACACCTACGTATTTTGATATTTCAGCCTCACTTTTTGAAGAGTTTTTGGCTACCAATTATAAAAATCCAAAAACAGAATTTTTTATTCCACTGGTAGTAAATCATGTTATAGTAAATAAACTAGCTACTATGGAAGTGCTTACTTCAAATGCTCGTTGGTTTGGGGTAACTTATAAGCAAGATAAAGCCTATGTAACTTCAGAAATTAATAAACTTAAAGAATCAAAAGTTTATCCAAAAAACTTATGGTAAATAATTGATTTTAAGCTGTTTGTTTTTGATTTATAGTCCCTAAAAAATTAAAGAGAATCAAAAATTAATCCTGAATTTATCTTAAATTAAAAATTAAGTTATAATTTTGCATTTCCTTTATGAGAAATAAAATTAAAAAAATAGGAGTAATGACTTCTGGTGGTGATGCACCAGGAATGAACGCAGCCATTAGGGCTGTGGTTAGAGCTTGTTCCTATTATAATGTAGAATGTGTTGGTGTTTATCGTGGATTTCAAGGATTAATAGAAGGTGATTTTACTGCATTAACTGCACGTAATGTCAACAATACTATAAATAGAGGAGGTACTATTTTAAAAACTGCTAGATCGGAAGATTTTAAAACTAAAAAAGGCAGAGAAAAAGCATATCAGCAATTGCAAAATAAACAAATTGATGCCATGGTTTTAATTGGTGGAGATGGAACTTTTACTGGAGGAATGATTTTCAATAAAGAATATCAATTTCCATGCATTGGTATTCCATGTACTATTGACAATGATATTTTTGGTACAAATTCAACTATAGGTTTTGATACCGCTTTAAATACAGTGGTAGAAGCAATTGATAAAATTAGAGATACTGCAAGTTCTCATAATCGATTGTTTTTTGTGGAGGTAATGGGTAGAGATGCCGGGTTTATCGCATTAAATTCAGGTGTTGGTTCTGGAGCAGAAGAAATTTTAATTCCTGAAGAAAATTTAGGCTTAGATCGCCTGTTAGAATCGTTAAAACGAAGTAAACGTTCTGGAAAGTCATCAAGTATTGTAGTAGTTGCTGAAGGCGATAAAATTGGTAAAAATGTATTTGAACTTGCAAATTATGTAGAAGAAAATTTACCTGAATATGAAGTACGAGTTTCTGTTTTAGGACATATGCAACGTGGTGGTAGTCCAAGTTGTTTTGATAGAGTTTTAGCAAGTAGGTTAGGTGTAAAATCTGTAGAACTATTATTAGATGGAAAATCTAATTTAATGGTGGGTTTAATGAATAATAAAATTGAAACTACCGAATTAAATAAAGCTGTAAAAGGAGAACATCATATTAATAAAGAGTTATTACGAGTAAGTGATATAATGTCCATTTAAAATGAAAAAAAAGTATTATTTAATTATATTTATTTTCATAAATTGGTTTAGCCAAAGCATAACTTATGCTCAAGATGAAGCTCAAGATACTGTTGAAGAAATTAATTTTACAGCCGAAAAAACTGATTATATAAATTTTATTAATACTTACGTTTCTCATATAAATAAATCTTCAAAGGACACTGATTTTTTTACAGATAAAGAAATAAAATCCATAAATGTTTCTAAAGGATTTAAAAGAAATATAGCTAAAAAGAGAGTTATTTATAGAAATAATGAGATTATTAAAGTAAAATATATAGATTTTTTAGAACATAATTTTATTAAACTAAAGTCCTTTTATTACCAAAATAATCATTTAGTATTTATTAGAATTAATGAACTATTACCTTCTAAAACTAAAAAAGCTAGAACTTACCAAAGAACCTTATATTATCGCAACAATAAATTATTATTAGATTCTAAACAAAAGGATAAAAAATACAGTAGTAAATTTCTACTGCATTTAGGTCAAGAAAAACTTCAAAAAGAATATCAATAAAAAATCAATGATTAAAATAGGAATTAATGGTTTTGGAAGAATTGGTAGAATTGCTTTCAGATCTGCTTTTTTTAGAAAAAATATTGAAGTTGTTGCTATAAACGATTTATTAGATATTAATCACCTAGCTTATTTATTAAAATACGATTCTGTTCACGGCAGATTTAAAGGAACTATTGAAGTTAAAGATAATTTTTTAGTAGTAAATGGTAAATTTATAAGAATTACCTCTGAAAAAAAACCAGAAAATATTAATTGGAAACAAGTAGATGTTGATTATGTAATTGAATCTACAGGTTTATTTACAGATAAAGAAAAAGCAAAACTGCATATTAAAAGTGGTGCTAAAAAGGTAGTGATTTCTGGTCCTTCTAAAAATGCACCAATGTTTGTGATGGGAGTAAATCATACCGATTTATCTAAAGACGAACTTGTTTTCTCAAATGCTTCTTGTACTACTAATTGTTTAGCTCCTATTGCAAAAATCTTAAATGAAAAATTTGGTATTGTAGAAGGTTTAGTTACTACTGTTCATGCTGCAACCACTAGTCAAAGTACAGTAGATGGTCCAAATAAAAAATGGAGGCGAGGTAGGTCTGCCATAAATAATATAATTCCTACAACTACTAATGCAGCTTCAGCAGTTACTACAATAATGCCTGAACTAAAAGGAAAATTATTAGCAATGGCAGTTAGGGTGCCAACGGTAGATGTTTCTTTAGTAGATTTAACGGTTCGGTTAAAAAAAGCGACAAGTTATGCTGAAATTGCAAAAACGATTAAAGAGGCTTCTGAAAATGAATACAAAGGAATTATGGGATATACTGAAGATGAAGTAGTATCACAAGATTTTGTTTCTGAACCCAGAACTTCGGTTTTTGATGCTAAAGCGGGTTTAGAATTAAATCCTAATTTTTATAAATTAATTAGCTGGTATGATAATGAATTTGGTTACGCCACTAAAATTGTAGATTTAATTGAATATTCAGAGGCTTTATAATTAACCCCGTTGTACATTTTGATAAAATTTTGTCAATTTGAGCGAATTTTAGCCTTTTTAGGCTTAAAATTAGTATCGAGAATAGGTTTTTTATTTAAAAACAGATGTTTTCGATACCATTTTTTATCAAAAATTACCTGCCTTGCCATCAGACAAGCTCAAACTTACGTAATAGTAATTTTAAAGTGTAAAATGCACAACAAGTTAATTAATTTTTTATCTTTAAATTATGGAAATAGCAATAATAGCACATGACGGCAAAAAAGCAGAAATGATTCAATTTTTAATGGATTTTAAGGCTGTTTTATTAGCTAAAGATATTCATTTAGTAGCAACAGGAACTACAGGTAAAAATGCCGAAAAAGCAGGTTTTGTAGTTACAAAATATTTATCAGGACCTTATGGTGGTGATGCTCAAATTGCAGCAAGAGTTGCCGAAGGGCTTACTAATATGGTATTCTTTTTTAGAGATCCATTAGATAGACATCCACATGAACCAGATATTGCTATGTTAATGCGTTTGTGTGATGTGCATAATGTTCCGTTAGCAACTAATCCTGCAACAGCAGAATTATTAATAAAATCAGTATAAATTTATTTTACGGCAATCATTGAAATTTCAACATTTACCGATTTAGGTAATTGTGCAACTTCAACGGTTTCTCTTGCAGGTGCAGTTTCAGCATTAAAATAACTTCCATAAACCTGATTTATAATGCCAAAATTATTCATATCTGAAATAAAGATAGAAGATTTTATTACGTTTTCAAAAGTTAAATTTTCTACATTTAAAATAGCTTTTAAATTTTCCATTACTTGTTTAGTTTCTTCTTCAATAGAACTTAACACTAATGAGTTGGTTTTAGGATTTAAAGCAATTTGACCTGAAATATACAACGTGTTATTTGCTAAAACCGCTTGGTTATATGGTCCAATTGGAGCTGGAGCTTGTTTGGTAGCTATAATTTTTTTCATAATATAAAATTGTTTTAAATTAAAAATTAGAAGTTAAAAAAGTCTTCGGTCTGGCACTTGTCTTTTATCGTATTTTAAATCACTAAGCATAGATGATTTTACTCCTATAAAGAAATAATACGTTTGTCTTGTTCCAAAAGGCACCCAATTAAAGTTCAGTTTCCAGCTATCTAAATCACGAGAAAAGCGTAATTGCGTATATGTAAAACCTTGATTTTTAATATCATAACCTGATGAAAATCCTACTTTCCATTTCGGAGTTAATTCAACATCACCAGAAAACATTAAGGAGTTTGATGAAATTTCATTTTGTCGCCTTGAGTTTACATAATTTAACGAATAGGCTAGTTTCAGCGTCCAAGGAAAAGTAGCATTGTATAATTTAGCAGATTTTATTTTAGGCTCAGAGTCTTCGTTATTATTTAAACTATTACTTACATTTAAATTTTCCCCAAAAATTCCATCGGAATTATTAGCATTAGCATTTTGTTGTTTACTATTTTCTTTCCCTTTAGATTTTTTACTGGATAAAGAATAATTCATTGTTAAACCAGCATTGGTAAGTCTAAATAAACTTCCTCCATTATTAATATTAAAGGTGTTTATCCTTGTTCCGGAAGCATTAATCGCATATGGATCAAGTGTTGCATTTAAATTTAAACGCAGTTTTTTATTGAAAAAATCTGTACCTGCAGTCATTCTGACTGGACTCCATTTTAAGGAATCTGCAGCCATATTATAACTGGTTGAAAAGTTTAAATTGTTAATTAATGTTATTTTTTTTGGCTTGGTATCTGTGGAGTCTTTAGGCATCACTTTAGCTTCTAAAGTATTGTTAAGCGAAAAATTTAAGCTATTAGATAAGCTTCTACTTGGGCTTCCATAAATTCCGTTTGCGAATGGAGAATATTCTAGCAAATCATTAGGATCAGCACTTTGCTGAACTTCTTCATAATATTTACTAAAATCTGGTTTATAACCATAGGAAATACTTGGTCGCATTACATGGCGGATGGCTTGTAATCTTCCTTTTTTAAATTTCAGCATTCCATAAACGGTAGTAGTTAAGGAAACACCAGCCGAGTATTCTCTAAAAGCATTAAATCCGTTAATGGTATCGGTAACTACGGTATTTTCAGTGGCATTATAGGTTTTGCTTATTTTATTAAAATTCCAAACTTCTTTATAGTTTGCATTAGGTGATAGGGTAAAGTATTTTAATACTTTCATATTTGTGCTAAAAGTGGCATTTTGTTGAATTCCAGATTTTGCAGTATTAAACATCTCTTTTTTTAAGAAGAATTTATCGGAAGTATTAATTTTATTATCTCCTTTTAACGAATAGGTTACTCCAAGTTTTTGTAATGCATTTTTTTTTGCACCTGTTTTAGATACAAAAGGGTAAATTCGATCCATATTTATTTGTAGAGATGGCAATGACATTATAATTTTTTCTGTATTAGTATTTTGAGAATGTGTAACAGAAAGGGATAAGTTAAAAGGTGTACCAACAAATTTTTTGTAAAATGAAATAGAAGAACTAAGGGTGTTGTTTAAAAATGCATTTGAATTATATTCATTTAAAGATTCTCTATAATATTTACTACTTCCTAAATTTACCGATGCCGAAAACCTAGAATTTGGACTTGCTTTGGTATCTTGACTATGACTCCATCTAATATTATAATTAGTTGTTTTGGAGTAATCGCTAAAACCCCGTAAACTATTTATTAAATTTTCGTACCTGAAACTGAAATTACCACTGAATTTATAGCGAACAGCATAATTTGATTGGGCTCTTATTCCCCAACTTCCGTTGGTGTAAACATCGCCTAGCAGTGCTAGGTCTGCATAATCATTAATAGCTAAATAATACCCGCCATTTTGTAAAAAATAACCTTGTCGATTGTTTTCCCCCCAAGTTGGCATTAAAAACCCAGACATAGTTCCTTTGGTTAATGGAATGTAGGCAAATGGGATAAAGAGTGGTGTTGGCACATCTGAAATCACTAAATTACTAAGTCCAATTACCAATTTTTTATTGGGTACAATTTTGGCTTTATTAGTTTTTATATAGTAATCTGGTTTTTCTTTTTCAGAAGTTGTAAATTTTATGTTTCTAACAAAAATAGTTGAATCATTTTCCTTTTTTGTAGTTTCACCTCTTATTATAACTCCTTGTTGTTCAGTGCGTAAACCCCAAATTTTAGCTTTTTCAGTTTCAAAATTAAAGGCTATTGAATCTTGTTGAGTTTCTTGTCCGCCTTGTTTAAAAACAGGTTTTTCTTGATAAACTCCAACAGAATCTTTAATGCCTTTTGCCGTAACAACATTGTTGTTGTTATTTATTTCAATATAACCAGCAGTTAAATCAATATCTTTATAATGTACGTGTGCATTTTTATACATTATAATTTTATTATTTTTAATATCTTGCCTAATTAAACTATCTGCACTGTGTTCTATAATTCCTTCTAAAAGCTCTTTAGGTTTTGCAATGGTATCTTTTACTTTAATGGTGTCTTTTGTTTTTATAATAAGAGAATCTTTTGTGCTAATTTTTAATGAATCTTTAGAAAAACTAATCTTTGTTTTTTGCGAATACAAATAGGTTTGGAAACAGCAAAATAGCGTAACCATTATAAATTTAAAGTGAATATTTTTTATGTTGTTTTTAATAATATTTTTTTTAAAAAACAGTATTTAATTTGGGTTGCAAATATAAGTTTTATACCTTAGCTTATTAATTATAAACCCTTATAATTGTTACTTTGTAAATGTATGGTTCAATAATTGTAACACCAAATTTAAAAAGCCAAAAATAACTAAAATAATTAATGAATTCACAACACTTTTATAAATTTAAAATAACAACGAAAATATTTTTTTCATTTCTGTTTTTTACTCTCTTTCTATTTAATGAAACAACCATTTTTGCACAAAAAAAAGATTTTGTAGTTGTTTTAGATGCAGGTCATGGAGGAAAAGATCCAGGTAAAGTAGGTTATAGAAATATCAAAGAAAAAAATATTGCTTTAAAAATTGTTTTACAAATTGGTAAATTATTAGAAAAAGAAAAACACATAAAAGTAATTTATACTAGAAAAACAGATGTTTTTGTAGATTTATGGGAAAGAGGAAGTATTGCCAATAGAGCAAATGCAGATTTATTTATTTCTATACATTGTAACGCTCATAGCTCACAAGCGTATGGTGCTGAAACTTGGGTTTTAGGAATACATGCAAATAAACAAAACTTTGAAATTGCAAAATCTGAAAACTCCGTAATATTATTAGAAAAAAATTATAAGGAAAAATATAATGGCTTTAATCCTAATAAACCAGAATCTATTATTGGAATCACCTTAATGCAAGAAGAATATTTAGATCAAAGTATTCAATTAGCAAGCATAATTCAAAAACGTTTTAAAAATGAATTAAAAAGGAAGGATAGAGGTGTTAAACAAGCTGGTTTTGTAGTGCTATATCAAACCTATATGCCAAGTGTTTTAATTGAAACAGGGTTTATCACTAATAAAATTGAAGGTCCTTTTTTAAATTCTATTGGTGGAAGTAAAAAAATTGCAACCTCCATTTATAAAGATATTATTCAATACAAAAATCAATTAACACTTAATAGTGTAGCTGAAAGCGATATTCCTAAAATTATTGATAAAAAAAAGCTTAAATCTAAACAAAGAACACCAAATTTAGATATAATTTATAAAGTCCAAATAGCAGCTGGAGCTAGGAAACTTGCAACAAAATCTTATAATTTTAAAGGAATTAAAAATATTGAAAGAATTAAAGTAGGGCATACTTACAAATATTATATTGGTAGTACGCCTAACTTTAAGAAGGTTAAAGCAAAACAACATTATGCTAAAACAAAAGGATATAAATCTGCATTTATTGTGGCATTCAAAAATGGAAAAAGAATTTCATTACAAAAAGTTTTAGGTAAATCATAAATTGAAGCTAACACTACAAAAATAATTAGTAATATTGTAATTATAAAAAATACGATTTGAAAATTACTAGAGAATTAAAAACGGGAATATTTGCAATTGTTGTAATAGCACTATTTATTTGGGGTTACAACTACTTAAAAGGTACAAATTTGTTTGATGGAAAAATCAACACTTATTTTACGGAATATAATAATGTTCGCGGGTTAAATACTTCTAGTGTAGTTACAATTAATGGGGTAGATGTAGGTAAAGTAATTGATATAACCTTTAACAAAGATCCAAAAAAAAGAGGACAATTAATTGTAGAGTTTAGCATTTTAAATGATTTTCAATTTTCTAAAAAAAGTATTGCTAAAATATATAGTGCTAGCTTAATGGGAGGAAAATCATTAGCCGTAGTGCCATCCTACGATGGTGAAATGGCAAAACCAGGTGATTATTTAAAAGGAGAAATAGAATCAGATATTTTTTCAACAGTTACCGAAAAACTAAACCCATTACAGGCAAAAATAGAAAATGTTATTGTAAAAGTAGATTCACTTTTAGGCAATTTAAATAATATTGTGGATGCTAAAACTAGAATTAATATTAAACAAAGTATGGCTCAATTAAATGCAACTTTGGCTAATTTTCATGCTGCTTCTAAAAATTTAAGTCTTTTAGTATCTGATAATAAAGAAAAATTAGATAAAACTTTTTCAAATGTAGCATTAATGACTTCCAATTTTGAAAAGTTATCTGATACTTTAGTAAATGCAAACTTAGGAGCAACTGTTAAAAAATTACAAACTACCATAACTAATTTAAACGGAGTTTTAGCTGAAATTAATTCTGGTAAAGGTAGTTTGGGGAAATTAGTAAAAGATGAAAGTTTATATAGTAATTTAACCAATGCATCTAAAGAATTGGAAGAATTATTGCGTGATATGAAATTACATCCGAAACGTTATGTACATTTTTCATTGTTTGGTAAAAAAGATAAAGGCTATAAACCAACCACCGAATAACTGCTAGTTTAAATTAATTTAAAGCTAATTAAAAAAAACATTATAACTCGTTGTACATTTTGACTCTTTAAACATACTATTAGGTCAGTTCCTTTAGATTAGCAAACTGATAAAAAATTGTATCGAGAACATTTGTTTTTAAATAAAAAACCTATTCTCGATACTAATTTTAAGCCTAAAAATGCTAAAATTCACTCGAATTGACTAAATTTTATCAAAATGCACAACGGGTCATTATATAATTTTTGCTTTACTAAATTATCAAGGCGTATTTTAAACACTTGATAAAATGTTATTATGTAACAATTATTATGTAAAAGATGAGCAAATTAGTAAAGAATTTAAAATTATTCAGTTAAATTTGAAATTGGTTTAAATAACTTAATTTGAATTTGTATTTTGAATAAACCATAAATTATTAAGCATATATTATGAATTATATAAACAATATACTTTTTGCAATTTTATTAGTGGTAGGTATCGGGTTTTTTGTTATAAATATCAAAAAATTAACAAGAAATATTAAACTTGGAAAAGATATTGATCGTTCTGATAATCCAAAAGCTAGATGGAAAAACATGGCTATGATAGCCTTGGGGCAATCTAAAATGGTTAAGCGTCCAATTGCAGGAATTTTACACGTTATTGTTTATGCAAGTTTTATAATTATTAATATTGAAGTAGTTGAAATTATAATTGATGGTTTATTTGGTACGCATAGAATATTTTCATTTCTGGGAGGATTCTATGATGTTTTAATAGGTTCATTTGAAATTTTAGCATTCCTAGTTTTAATAGCTGTAATCATTTTTTGGATTAGAAGAATGATTGTCAGAATTCCTCGGTTTTGGAGTAAAGAAATGACCAGCTGGCCAAAAAACGATGCCTTAAATATTTTATATTTTGAAATGGTGTTGATGAGTTTGTTTTTAATAATGAACGCTACAGACCCAGAGTTTCAAACTTTTCATTTTGGCAATCCAATAAGTCGTTTTTTAACACCAATATTTAATGATTTTTTTAGCGAACATTCCATTCATTTAATTGAGCAAGGTGCTTGGTGGTTACACATAACCGGAATCTTTATATTTTTAAATTATCTATATTATTCAAAACATTTACATATTCTTTTAGCA
This sequence comes from Lutibacter sp., assembly GCF_021647475.1. Taxonomy (GTDB): domain Bacteria; phylum Bacteroidota; class Bacteroidia; order Flavobacteriales; family Flavobacteriaceae; genus Lutibacter. The sequence goes on along the minus strand of NZ_JAKIUR010000004.1, from coordinate 58,124 downwards.
TTTCCAAACACCTATTATGCTAACTTAAATGTAAAAGGAAAATTTGATAATTTAGAAGCCGTTACTAAAGAAGTTAAATTAATGATGGATCCAAATGCTGATCCATTTGCAACCCCTGCAGAAGATGAAAATGAAACTCCTGAAAAGTTTGGTGCAAGTGATGTTACCGATTTAAACTGGGTACAATTAATGAACGCTTATACTTGCACCGAATGTGGTAGATGTACTTCATCGTGTCCAGCAAATATTACAGGAAAAGAATTATCTCCAAGAGCTATAATGATGAAAACCAGAGATAGAATTGAAGAAATTGGTAAAAATATAGATAAAAACGGAGCATTTAAAGACGATGGCAAACAGCTATTAGGCGATTATATTACTCCAGAAGAAGTTTGGGCGTGCACAAGTTGTAATGCTTGTGTTGAAGAATGCCCAGTAAACATCAATCCGTTATCTATCATTATGGATATTCGTAGATACCTAGTTTTAGAACAATCTGCAGCACCACAAGAATTAAATATGATGATGACTAATATTGAAAATAACGGAGCACCTTGGCAATATAGTCAAATGGACAGATTAAATTGGAAAGACGAATAAACTACTAAAAATATCAAAAAGTGAATAAAGAAGAGGTTTCTAAATTGTTAAGTGAAAAAGTTGAAAAAGGATTACATATTAGTCCTGTTTTACCAAAAGGAGTTAAAAATTATTTAATAGATATTGATGGAACCATTTGTGATGATATTCCAAATGAAGAACCTGAACGAATGTTAACTGCTGAAGTATATCCAGATGCTTTAAAAACATTAAATAAATGGTTTGATGATGGGCATATGATCTGTTTTTTTACTTCCAGAACAGAAATTCACCGAGCAAATACAGAAACTTGGTTAAAAAAACACGGATTTAGATATCATAGTTTGCTGATGGGAAAACCTAGAGGAGGAAATTATCATTGGATTGATAATCATTTAGTAAAAGCAACTCGATATAATGGGAAATTTACAGATTTAGTTTCAAAATCAGTTGTTATTGAAGTATTTGATGACGAAAAACATAATTAAAATATAAATAAATTTAATATGAATGTACCAACAATGGCCGAAATGATGGCTCAAGGAAAACAACCAGAAGTTTTATTTTGGGTAGGATGTGCAGGAAGCTTTGATGATAGAGCAAAAAAAATAACCAAAGCTTTTGTTAAAATATTAAATAAAGCAAACGTTGACTTTGCTGTGTTAGGTACCGAAGAAAGTTGTACTGGCGATCCAGCTAAAAGAGCTGGAAATGAATTTTTATTTCAAATGCAAGCAATGACTAATATTGAGGTTTTAAATGGCTATGAGGTTAAAAAAATTGTAACCGCTTGCCCGCATTGTTTTAATACTTTTAAAAATGAATATCCAGAGTTAGGTGGTAAATATCAAGTATATCATCATACTGAATTTTTAAAATCATTATTAGATGAAGGAAGACTTACTATTGAAGGAGGAAAATTTAAAGGGAAGAAAATAACTTTTCATGATCCTTGTTATTTAGGAAGAGCAAATGATATTTATGAAGCTCCACGCGATTTAATAAAAAAATTAGATAGTGAACTTGTTGAAATGAAACGCAGTAGAGCAAAAGGACTTTGTTGTGGTGCAGGTGGAGCTCAAATGTTTAAAGATGCCGAAAAAGGGAATAAAGATATTAATATTGAACGCACTGAAGACGCATTAAAAACTAATCCAAATATTATTGCTACCGGTTGTCCATTCTGTAATACAATGATGACTGATGGTATAAAAGCTGCTGATAAAGAAAATGAAATTGAAGTATTAGATATTGCTGAACTTATTGCAAATGCAGAAGATTTGTAAATTAGCAATCTGAACACCATTTTACTTTATATGATTAAACACTACATTGAAGCTGCTCGTTTACGGACGTTACCTTTATCTATTTCAGGTATTATTGTAGGTAGTTTTATAGCAGCATCTCAAGGCTATTTTAATTGGCTAATATGCATTCTAGCTTTATTAACAACCGTTGGTTTTCAAATAATATCAAATTTTGCCAATGATTATGGTGATGGTATTAAAGGAACAGATAATAATGATAGAGTAGGCCCAAAACGTGCTATTCAAAGTGGCGTTATTTCTCCAAAGCAAATGCTAACAGCTATTAAGGTGTCCATAGCTATTACTTTTATAATTGCAATTTTACTAATTTATATATCCTTTAAAAAGGAAGATTTACTTAACATTGCTATCTTTTTAATTTTAGGCATTGCAAGTATAGTTGCAGCCATTAAGTACACTGTTGGAAAAAAAGCATACGGATATAGTGGTTTAGGCGATATTTTTGTGTTCTTGTTTTTCGGTTTACTTAGTGTGGTTGGTAGTTATTATTTATATACTAAGCAATTAAATTTCGAATTGCTTTTACCTGCTATTTCCATTGGATGTTTAAGTGTAGGCGTTTTAAATTTAAATAATATGAGAGATAGAGATTCTGACATAGCTTCAAATAAAAACACTTTGGTTGTTAAAATTGGAGAACATTCAGCTAAAAATTATCATTATTTTTTGTTAGTAACGGCATTTATAACAGCAATTATTTATGTTGTTTTAAATTTTCAAAACTTTTTTCAATTCTTATTTGTAATTGCTTTTATACCTATTTTAAAACATATGTTGGTTGTTTATCATAATAAAATACCAAAATTATTAGATCCAGAATTAAAAAAATTAGCATTAAGTACTTTTTTATTTGCAATTTTATTTGGAATTAGTTTACTTTTGCCATCGATTTAATGATTTTTATCATTTTTTTAATAAAGATAAAAAGATAATTTTGTCTTTTATAATAAAATTATAATATTGAAAGTAAAAACGTTAGCCATATTTTTTTATTTGCTGTATCTGTTAGCCATGGTAAAACCGTTAATTCCTATTGTGGAATATTATGCTAACTACAACTATATTGTAACGGAGTTATGCGAAAACAAAGACAAACCCTTTTTGGAATGTAATGGAAAATGTTATTTAGCTAAAGAATTAAATAAAGTAAACCATGATGATCAAAATCATGAATCTAACGTGCCAAAAATTAATTTTGACAATTTTCCAGTAATATTAATTGTTCAAATAGACTATTCATTTAAAACTTTGAAAAATAGTCATTTAATCATTAAAAATGATAAGAATTGTATTCCGTTAGAAGTCTACCAATCAGTTTTAAAACCGCCAAAAATAGCTTAAACTTTCTTAATTTTTTCTGTTGAAATACTATTGATTTAATAGCTATCTAAATTCAACAAATAATCATTTTAATTTATTAATTAACAGATACATATATACTTGTGTTTGCAATTTTATATTACACACAATAATGAAAAAACAACAATTATTTACCCTATTGTTTGTGCTTATAAGCACTATAACTTTTGCTCAATTATCAACCTTTAAAGGAAAGATAATAGCAGAAAACACGAATAACCCAATAGAAAATGCTTCAATAAAAGTTATTAAGACTAATACTTATACGGTAACCAATAGGAATGGAGAATTCTCAGTAGAAGCCAATTCAAACAGTAAAATATTAATCTCACATTTAGGTTTTAAATCTAAAACAGTAACTATTATAAACCACCAAGTTATAGCACTTCAACCTGCTCAAATAGAACTTAATGAAATTTTAGTTACTGCAAATCCGTTAGATGATATATCACAATCTACCGTAATAAACGATGCTGAAAAAAGAATAAGTCAGCCAAGAAGTGTGGGTAGTTTATTTAAAGATATTAATGGATTTGGTATTGTAAAACGAGGAGCTTATGCTTCGGAACCCGTATTTAGGGCTTTTAAATATGAACAATTAAACGTTCAATATGATGGAGGTATGAAAATAGTAAATGCTTGTCCAAATAGAATGGATCCTATTACAACTCATGTAATTCCTGAAGAAATAGAAAAAATTGAAATAGTAAAAGGACCTTTTACCGTTCGGTTTGGTTCTAATTTTGGAGGAATCATAAATTTAGTCACCAAAAATCCTTCAAAAAATCAATATGGTTTTCATGGAAGTGTCGAGGGTGGTTATGAAACCAACGGAAGCAATTTTGTAAACGGAGTTAATTTATTTTATGCCAATGAAAAATTTGATGTGCAATTAAATGGTTCGCATCGTGATTTTAGTAATTATACCGATGGAAACGGAACAGAAGTTCCTTCTTCTTTTAGAACAAATGATTATTCTGTTAAAGTTGGTATGAATCCCACCAATAAACAACGTATTCAATTAACTTGGAGACAATCTTTTGGTAGCGATATTGATCACGCAGGTTTACCTATGGATTCTCCTTTTGATAACAGTTTATTAGTAGGTTTAGATTATAAAATTACAGATTTAACTAGCAAAATAAATAGTTTCACATTTAAAACTTTTTACTCGTATGTAGATCATTTAATGACAAATGAACATCGCCCAAATTTCATGATGGTTGAAGCTAGAACACCAGTTAATTCCTGGGTTTACGGGGGGAAGGCTGAGTTTACAATTAAAATTGCAAATCAATCTAAACTTTTTGTAGGTGCTGATGCAAATTTAATTGACAGAAAAGGAAATAGAACTAGAGTTGTTAAAAAGATGAATGGAATGACGCTTCCTACTCCAAAAACATTTGTAGATAAAGTTTGGCAAGATGCTAGTTTAAATGATATTGGTATTTTTACACAAGGCAAATTTAAAATCAATAATTACTTTTCTATATCTTCAGGAATTAGAGCTGATTTTATAAACACTTTTATTGATGATGCTGCAACAGATTTTGAGGTACTTTATGGAGGAACAATACCAAGTGATAATGAAGTTAATATAAGTGGAAATATTTCATTTAAATACCAACATAATGGATTTCAAACACAACTAGCTTTTGGTAGAGGTGTAAAAACTGCTTCTATGATTGAACGTTATATTAATCATTTTAATGTAGGAGTTGATCCTTACGAATATGTTGGTAATCCAAATTTAAAACCTGAAGTTAATAATCAAATAGAATGGTCGTTTAGTAAACAATTGACTGCATTTAAATTAAGCGGAACTGTTTTTTATTCGTTCTTAGAAGATTATATTTCAGCAGAAGTAAATGCTAATATTCCTCGTAAATTTATGCCAACAACACCACCTATTTATACAAGACAATTTGTAAATTTAAATAAAGCTTCGCAAGTAGGATTTGAATTTAATATGGATTATAAGGCTTCTCAAAATCTAGAATTTACTTCAAGTATTTCTTATACAAGAGCTGAAAATAAGGATTTAAATGAACCTTTACCACAAATTCCTCCTTTTATGGCAATACTTGGTGCAAAATATGAAACTTCTAAATTTTGGTTTGCACTAAATTCAAGATTGGTTGCTAAACAAAACAGAATTTCAAGTTCTTTTATGGAAACGGAATCTCCTGGTTTTGGAACTATGGATTTTAGAGCAGGATTTGAGCCAATTCATAATTTAACAGTAGGTTTTGCAGCATTAAATATTTTTGATAAAGCCTATTATGAACATTTAAATTATTCATTTAAAGGTTCAAATACATTATCAGGTAAAATATTAGAACCGGGTAGAAATTTTACTACCTACATTAAATATAAATTTTAAGTAGGTAGCAATTGTTGTTTGATAAACCACGAAAGTAAAAAAAATCGTGGTTTTTTTTATGAATTTTATTTAGTAAATTGCAGTAAACCATCTAAACGCAACTTACCATGAAAATAACCTATTTAGGCCACGCAAGTTTAAGTATTGAAACTAAAGATAAAACATTACTAATTGATCCATTTATTTCTGGAAATGAATTAGCCAAAAAAATTAATATTGATAAATTACAAGCAGATTATATTTTAGTAACTCACGCACATCAAGATCATATTTTAGATGTGGAAGCTATCGCAAAAAGAACTGGAGCAAAAGTAATCTCTAATTTTGAAATTGTAACTCATTTTGAAGAAAAAGGAATAGAAGGTCACCCAATGAATCACGGCGGAAAATGGAAATTTGATTTTGGTACGGTACATTATATCAACGCTATTCATTCTAGCTCGTTTCCTGATGGTAGTTATGGTGGACAACCTGGTGGTTTTGTACTTGAAACCAACCATCACAGGTTATATATTGCTGGTGATACAGCATTAAGTTATGATATGAAATTAATTCCGGAAGTAATAGGTGAGCTAGATTTAGCTATTTTACCAATAGGCGATAATTTTACTATGGGTGTTGATGAAGCCATAAAAGCAAGTGCATTTTTAAATTGCAATAAAATTTTAGGTTATCATTATGATACTTTTGGATATATTAAAATTGATCACAAAAAAGCAATTGAAAAATTTTCTAAAGCAAAAAAAGAGTTGTTTTTATTACCAATTGGAGCTAATATCAAATTGTAATTAACCCGTTGTGTATTTTGATAAATTACGTCAATTCGAGTGATTTTAAGCCTTTTTAGGCTTAAAATTAGTATCTAGAATAGGTTTTTTTATTTAAAAAGAGCTATTCTCAATATTATTTTTTATCCATTCTTCACGTAAATCTGTTGCCATTTTTCCAGTGCCATCATCCTTCCAACCAGGTGGTTTAATAAAATAATTTAGTTTATTTATCAATGAAGTTTTAGAAATAAAAGCTTCTTTAAAAACGGAAATCCATTCATGAAATGCAATCGTAAAAGGATTAAATGTATTTATGTTTGTCGTTAATCCATAATTCACTTTCTCATTTGCTAATTCTGGCTGAAATGTGCCAAATAATTTATCCCATATTATAAAAATTCCTGCATAATTTCTATCTAAATATATTGGATTTGAACCATGATGAACTCGGTGGTGTGATGGCGTATTAAATACTGCTTCAAACCATTTTGGCATTTTATGTATTAATTCGGTATGAATCCAATATTGATATAGCAAATTAATACTCATTTGAGTAAATATCATTAAAGGATGAAAACCTAAAATGGGAAGTGCCAAATAAAAAATAAAGCTAAAAAAACCACCAGTCCAAGTTTGACGCAATGCAGTACTTAAATTATATTTTTGAGAAGAATGGTGTACAATATGCGATGCCCAAAAAAACCGACTTTCATGACTTATTCTATGAAACCAATAATAACAAAAATCATCAGCAAACAAAATCAATATCCAGCTCCACCAAGCAAACGGAATGGTAAAAATTCTAAAATTTTCATATAAATAAATAAAAATAAAAACTACCCATATTTTACTGAGTAAGTTAGAAACTAAATTCCCAATTCCCATAGTAATTGAAGCTATGGAATCTTTTAAATTATAAGAGTCAGGTTTCTTTTTGTAAATAATAAATCCCTCCACAATAACGCTAACAATAAAAAATGGAATTGCATAAAGTATTAAATTAGGTATTTGCGGAATAGTCATGGCTAATTTTATAGTTTTATCATTTAAATAAATTAGTTATTAGTTGTACATTTCGGATTTGAATTAAAAATGAAAGCAACTTATCAAAAATATAGATTACAATTTAAACAAGCAAGTGGTACATCAAGAGGAATTTTACGAATCAAAGAAACTTATTTTTTAAAAATTACTGATGGAAACAAGATAGGAATAGGAGAATGTGCTGTTTTTAAAGGATTGAGTTATGATGATGTTCCAAACTACAAACAAAAATTACACTGGCTTTGTAATCATATCAATGAAAATAGTAACTTTTTATTACAAGAATTAACAGCGTTTCCTTCTATTCAATTTGGGTTGGAACAGGCATTATTGTCTTTACAAAGTAAAAATCATTTTGAATTATTTCCTTCTAAATTTACACAATCTGAAGATGCAATTTCAATTAATGGATTAATTTGGATGGGCGATAAATCTTTTATGAAACAACAAATTGCAGCTAAATTAAATGCAGGATTTACCGTAATTAAAATGAAAATTGGTGCTATTGATTTTGATACTGAAATAGCTTTGCTTAGAAATATTAGAAAAGAATATTCTTCAAATGAAATTGAATTGCGTGTTGATGCTAACGGAGCTTTTTCACCAAAAAATGCTTTAGAAAAATTAAAAATTTTAGCTGATTTCGAAATTCATTCTATTGAACAACCAATAAAACAAGGACAGTTTGATGAAATGGCAGCATTATGTGAAAAAACACCTATTCCAATTGCGTTGGATGAAGAATTAATTGGGGTTTTTGATGTAACAAAAAAGCAAGAAATGCTACAAATAATAAATCCGCAATACATAATTTTAAAACCAAGTTTAGTTAGTGGATTTAAAGGTAGTGAGGAATGGATTAATTTAGCTGAAAATCAACAAGTTGGTTGGTGGATTACCTCGGCTTTAGAGAGCAATATAGGTTTAAATGCCATTGCACAATGGACGTATAATTTACAAACAAAAATGCCACAAGGTTTAGGAACCGGAAGTTTATTTACCAATAATATTGCAAGTCCGTTAGAAGTTAAAAGTGGAAAATTACATTATAACAATACAATTAATTGGGATTTAAGTTTATTAAAATAATTAAGTACTGAATTTGTCTAAGCACTTTTACAAATTTAAAATAAAAGGAATGAAATTTATACAAAAAGCATATACTGGAAATAACGATTGGTGGGCGTATTTGGTAACATTAATATTTCTGTTTATTGGGTGGCAGTTTGTTGGAGTTTTACCATTGGTTGGTGTAGCATATTATTATTCAGGTAATATGAATGAATTTTTAATTGCTGCCAATGATAATTTTGCAACATTAGGCATTAACTCTAATTTGTATTTGGTTTTAATTATCATTTCCTTTTTATTTGGGCTTTTAAGTTTATTTGCCGGAATAAAATTTATTCATAAACGTACAATTACAAGTTTAATTACAAGTCGTGAAAAAGTAGATTGGAGTCGATTTTTTTATTCTTTTTTTGTTTGGGGAAGTATAGGAATAATAATGTTAATCATCAGTTATGCTATTTCACCAAAAGATTTTGTTTGGAATTTTAAGCCAATATCTTTTATCATATTAGTATTGGTTTCTTTCTTTTTATTACCCATTCAAACAAGTATGGAAGAGTTACTTTTTAGAGGTTATTTAATGCAGGGTTTTGGTACTTGGTTTAAAAAATCGGCAGTTGCATTAATTTTAACATCGGTAATTTTCGGCTTATTACACGGATTAAATCCTGAAGTTCAAAAATTAGGATACATAAGTATGGTATATTATATTGGTACAGGTTTGGTTTTAGGAATTTTTACGTTGATGGATGAAGGTACAGAATTATCACTTGGGTTTCACGCCGCAAATAATATTACCGCCGCTGTTTTAGTTACTGCAAATTGGACTGTTTTTCAAACCGATGCTTTATTTATTGATACTTCCGAACCTTCTGTTGGATGGGAAATGTTTGTGCCGGTTTTAATTTTATATCCAATTATATTGTATATATTTTCAAAGAAATATAACTGGACTAATTGGCAAGAAAAATTAATGGGAACTATTAGAAAACCTATTGAGTTAAATGAAAATGAGTTTATAGCGTAGAAATAATAAAAAATAGTCATTTCTGCATAGGCAGGAATTTTATAATTTTGAAAGAATAAATTAAGATTTGAACAAAGAACAAAAATTTCATAGAGCATTTAAATTGCAAGGAAAATCCTTTAAATCAGTTGAAGAATTATTGAATTTTTCTAAAGATTTGTCTGTAACTGTTTTTAATTTTTTAGAAAAATGGTTTGATAAAAATGATGTTGTTAAAGTGCAAACTTCGGGTTCTACAGGTAAGCCAAAAAGCATTTTGCTTAAAAAACAGTATATGGTAAATAGTGCTTTAGCTACAGGTGAATTTTTTAATCTTTCTGAAAATACCAATGCATTACTTTGTTTATCAGTTAATTATATTGCTGGTAAAATGATGTTGGTGAGAGCACTTACTTTAGGTTGGAATTTAGATTTTATAGAGCCTATTTCTAATCCTTTAAAAAATAATATTAAAAAATATGATTTTTTGGCCATGGTGCCGTTGCAATTAGAAAATTCGTTGGATAACCTTTCTAATGTTAAAAAAATAATAGTGGGCGGAGCTCCAGTTTCAAACCATTTATTAAAGCAACTTCAAAATATTGATACAACAGTTTTTGCAACGTACGGAATGACAGAAACCATTACACATATTGCTGTTAAAAGATTGAATAATTTTAAAACCGTCATTGCGAGTGAAACGAAGCAATCTCTTTATCAAGCACTCCCAAACATCAAAATTTCAAAAGATGATAGAAATTGTTTGGTAATTAATGCTCCAAATATTTCAGATACTAAAATAGTAACTAATGATATTGTAGAAATAATTTCTTCAACTGAATTTAAATGGATTGGCCGTTTAGATACTATTATAAATTCTGGTGGTGTAAAGTTATTTCCTGAAGAAATAGAAAGTAAATTAAGTAAATGTATTAAAAATGAATTTTTTGTAGCCGGAATTAAAGATGAAAAATTAGGTGAAAAATTAATTTTGGTTATTGAAAATTCAAATCAAAATAGCACTAAAGAATTTATTTTCAATCAAATTAATTCATTAAAAACACTTGATAAATATCAAAAACCTAAAGAAATCTTTTTTGTTGATAAATTAGTAAAAACACCAACTGAAAAAATTAATAGAAAAGAAACATTAAAGAAAATAGTTACATTTCCATAGAATGATACACGTTTTGTACATCATCTTCATCTTCTAATCGTTCCAATAATTTTTCAACATCGGCCTGTGCTTTTTCTGAAAGTTTAGTTGTAGTAGTTGGAATTCGCTCAAAATCAGAAGATAAAATTTCAATTGCATTATCTTCTAAATATTTTTGAATAGCACCAAATTGCTCAAAAGGAGCATAAATATGAATTCCTTCTTCATCTTCAAAAATTTCTTCAACATCAAAATCAATAACTTCTAATTCAAATTCTTCTAAATCAATTTTTAAATCTTCTTTTTTAATGGTAAAATTACACGTATGGTCAAACATAAAAATTACAGAGCCTGACGTGCCTAAATTACCATCACATTTAGTAAAAACTGCACGTACATTGGCAACAGTTCTATTGTTATTATCTGTAGCAGTTTCTACCAAAACAGCAATTCCGTGTGGTGCATGTCCTTCAAAAATAACTTCCTTATAATTGGCAGTATCTTTATCAATAGCTTTTTTTATTGCCCTTTCAACATTGTCTTTGGGCATGTTAGCTGCTTTTGCATTTTGAATTACAGCTCTTAGATGTGCATTAGTTTCAGGATTTGGTCCGCCAGCTTTAACCGCCATTACAATGTTTTTACCAATTTTAGTAAAGGTTTTAGCCATTTTTGACCAACGTTTTAATTTTCGTGCTTTTCTAAACTCAAAGGCTCTTCCCATAATTATCTGTTATTTTTAGCGAAGCAAATATAAAAATATCGTTGCTCTTTTACAATTATTTTAAACTAGATTAGTTTAATTCAACATTAATTTTAATATTCATTACTAATTTTTTGAATTAAGTTAGTTTTTATTAGTTATAATGAATTTGATTATCTTTATAAAACCTTTATTTTTCAAATAAAAGTGAATCATTATTTACCCGTTGTGCATTATGATAAAATTTCGTCAATTCGAGTGAATTTTAGCCTTTTTAGGCTTAAAATTAGTATCGAGAATAGGTTTTTTATTTAAAAACAGCCGTTCTCGATACAATTTTTTATCAAAAATTACTCGAACTGACGTAACAGTAAGTTTAAAAAGTTATAATGCACAACGGGTTATTATTTGTTTAACATAAACATATTGTATATCCGTAAAAGTTCATAAATTTATAAAGTTCGTCATTCTGAACTTGTTTCAGAATCTTATAATGCTTGTAAATAAATATAATAAATTGAGACCCTGAAATAAACTTGCCTGCTGGCAAGAAGGTTTAGGGTGACGTATTAACTATATGATTAAAAACGGATATACATTAAACATATTATGAATAATTAAATATACAATTGAAACAGATTACTAGAACAGTTTGGATATTATCATTAGTAAGCCTATTTACAGATACCGCTAGTGAAATGCTTTACCCAATAATGCCTATTTATTTAAAAGAAATAGGTTTTTCCATAGTTCTTATTGGAATTCTTGAAGGTGTAGCAGAAGCAGTTGCTGGATTAAGTAAAGGTTATTTTGGCAAACGTTCTGATAATTTGGGAAAACGAGTTCCTTTTGTTCAGTTAGGATATACTTTAAGTGCCATTTCAAAACCAATGATGGCGGTTTTTATATATCCCATTTGGATTTTCTTTGCACGTACCTTAGATAGATTTGGAAAAGGAATTAGAACAGGAGCAAGAGATGCCATGTTATCTGATGAAGCAACGAATTCAACTAAAGGGAAAGTATTTGGATTTCATCGTTCTATGGATACTTTGGGGGCGGTATTAGGGCCACTTTTGGCATTACTTTATTTATATTTTTATCCAAAAGATTATAAAAATCTCTTTTATATTGCTTTCATCCCTGGAGTTTTAGCCATTTATGCTACGTTTTACCTTAAAGATAAAAAAGAAAAAAATTTAGTAGCTAAGAAAAAAACAACGTTATTTTTATTCTTAAAATATTGGAAAACTAGTCCAGTTGAATATAAAAAAGTAGTAATTGGACTTTTAGCATTTACTTTATTTAATAGTTCAGATGTTTTTTTATTGTTAAAAGCCAAAGAAGTTGGGCTTAGTGATACTTGGGTAATTGGAGTTTATATTTTTTACAATTTTATTTATGCTTTAACTTCATTTCCACTAGGTGTTTTGGCTGATAAAATAGGATTGAAAAAAATGTTTGTATTTGGTCTTTTTATTTTTGCTATTGTTTATTTTGGAATGAGTTTAACTTCTAATAGCTATGTTATAGCATTATTTTTTCTGCTTTATGGTATTTATGCGGCTGCAACAGAAGGAATTTCAAAAGCTTGGATTAGCAATTTAGTTGATAAAAAAAATGTGGCAACAGCTATAGGAACGTTTACAGGTTTTCAAAGTATCTGTGCTATGATTGCAAGTTCATTGGCAGGAATAATTTGGTTTCAATTTGGAGCATCTACTACATTTTTGATAACAGGAATTGCTACAATAGTTGTTATTTTTTATATAATTTTTGGTGTTAAATTAAAGACTAAATTATTTTAAACATTTGATTTTTAATGTAGTAAAATCTTAATATTGAAATACAGTTTATAATTTTTCTACTCATTTTTAAAATAATTGTATGTCCGTAATTAGTAATAATAAAAAACAACGTCATGCTGAACCTGCCTGTCGGCAAGGCAGGCTCGTTTCAGCATCTCATTTCCGTTTGATAATCAGTGTTTTATTGAATACGACCCTGAAACAAGTCCCCCTGCTACTGGCAGGTTCAGGGTGACGAACGTTATGTAAGATTACGGACAATCAGATAAAATAATATTTAATATTATAATGAGTTTAATCCTTCTTCAATAATGGTTTCTTTAGTTGTATCTCTTTTAAGTTTTATTTCTTCTGTAATTTTTTTCTTTTTCCAAGTTCCTTTGGCAAACCAAATTATAGTTATAATTGCTGCAATTATATTTGAAATAGGAAAAGCTAACCATAAGCCAACAGTTTTAAAATCGGTGTATTTTGAAAGAATATAAGCCAGTGGAATTCTTAAAATCCATAATGAAATAATTGATAATACCATTGAAATCATAGTGTTTCCAGAGCCTCTAAAAGCTCCGTTTAAAGCCATTTGTATTCCAATAAACCCAAAAGTTAAGGACATTATTTTAATGAATAAAGTACTAGATTTAATTGTTTCTAGTTCTCCTGGAATAAATATTGTAGCAATTTCTTTTGCAAATATAAAGGTGATAATTCCAATAATGGTTAAAAAAATAAAGCCAGCTAAAGAACTTAGTTTTACAATTTTTTCAGCCCTAATTGTTTTGCCTGCACCCAAATTTTGACCAACTAATGTAGAGGTGGCCATTGATAATCCAATGGCGGGAATTATAATAAAACTTAATATTCGGCTGCCAATACCAAAAGCAGCAATGGTAAGTGTTCCAAATTGAGCAACCAAAAAAGTCATTCCTGTTATACCTAATGCTCTTGTAGATTGTTCTATTGAAGTAGGAAAACCTAGTTTAAACATTTTTTTTAATAAAGGAAAGTCAGGTTTTAAATCATTTGGATAAAGTTTTATTTGTCGTTTTCCTTTTAGTAGAATAAATATACCAATAATAGCAGAAATTCCTTGTGTAGAAATTGTAGCAATAGCTGCTCCAGTAACTCCATAAGCTGGAATAAAACGGTAGCCAAAAATAAATAAAGGGTCAAGAAAAAGATTTAGTAAAACAGTCCCCAAAACAATTAATGCAGGTGTTTTAACATTACCAACACCTCTCATCAGTGATTGGAAAACCATATAGGTAAACATAAATACCATTCCTAAAAATGAAATCTTCATATATGATACGGCACTTAAAAAAACATCTTTTTCTGTACCCATTAAACGGATAATATGCGAAGATGAAAAATATCCAATAGCTGCTAGAATAATAGAAATAAGAATAACCAATAATAATGTTTGGGAAGTAATGTGATTAATAGCCTTTTGATCTCCTTTTCCCTTATATTGAGAAACAAGAATAGTTCCTGCCATAGCTAAACCTCCTCCTAATGAAACCATAAAAAAAATGATTGGAAAACTAATTGAAACCGCTGCAATAGCACTAGTTCCCAGTCTTCCAACCCAAAAGGTATCTGTTAATTGATAAGCAGTTTGTAAAAAATTAGCAAAAACTATAGGAACAGATAATGCAATTATCGATTTTAAGATGGATCCTTCAGTTAAATTAATTTTATTTTTCACAGGAGTTAAAAATAAATTTTTAAACTTGAATTATTCCTAAGTTAAATTGTTTTTCAATAGGAGCGTGGTTGGCAGCTTCAATTCCCATACTAATCCATTTTCTGGTATTTAACGGATTTATAACTGCATCGGTCCATAAACGTGCTGCAGCATAATATGGAGAAGTTTGTGTATCATATCGTTGTTTAATTGAATCTAAAATTTCTTTTTCTTTTTTTGCTGAGATTTTAACTCCTTGTTTTTTTAAGGAAGCTGTTTCAATTTGTAATAAAACTTTCGCTGCCTGTTCACCGCCCATAACAGCAAGTCTGGCAGAAGGCCAAGCCACAATTAACCTTGGGTCATAGGCTTTACCACACATTGCATAATTTCCTGCACCATAAGAGTTTCCTATAATAACCGTAAATTTTGGCACTACCGAATTGCTAACTGCATTTACCATTTTTGCACCATCTTTAATAATACCACCGTGTTCACTTTTGCTTCCAACCATAAATCCGGTAACATCTTGTAAAAATACTAACGGAATTTTTTTCTGATTACAATTAGCTATAAATCGAGTAGCTTTATCTGCAGAATCTGAATAAATAACGCCACCAAATTGCATTTCTTTATTTGCATTTTTAACTACTTTTCGTTGGTTAGCTACAATTCCAACAGCCCACCCATCAATTCTGGCATAGCCACAAATAATAGTTTTACCATACTCTTTTTTATATTCTTCTAATTCTGAATTATCTACAATACGCTTAATAATTTCGTGCATATCATATTGATCGGTTCTAGAAATTGGTAAAATTCCAAAGATATCATCTTCTTTTTCAGTAGGCTTTTTAGCTTGAATTCTATTAAAACCAGCTTTATTATAATCACCAATTTTATTAACTATATTTTTAATTTTATCTAAAGCATCATAATCATCTTTAGATTTATAATCAGTAACTCCACTAATTTCACAATGAGTTGTTGCTCCACCTAAGGTTTCATTATCAATATTTTCTCCTATAGCAGCCTTTACCAAATAGCTTCCTGCTAAAAAAATACTTCCTGTTTTGTCAACAATCAAAGCTTCATCACTCATAATTGGTAAATAAGCTCCGCCTGCTACACAACTTCCCATAACTGCTGAAATTTGAGTAATTCCCATACTACTCATAATAGCATTATTTCTAAAAATTCGTCCAAAATGTTCTTTATCAGGAAAAATTTCATCTTGCATTGGCAAATAAACACCTGCACTATCTACTAAATAAATGATAGGAATTTTATTTTCAATGGCAATTTCTTGAGCTCTTAAATTCTTTTTTCCAGTAATAGGAAACCAGGCTCCAGCTTTTACCGTAGCATCGTTTGCCACTACTATACATTGTTTGTTTTGAATATACCCAATTTTAACAATTACACCACCAGAAGGGCATCCACCGTGTTCTTGATACATTTGGTCTCCAGCTAAAGCTCCAATTTCTATGGAATTACTGTTTTTGTCAAATAAATAATTTATTCGTTCACGTGCAGTTAATTTTCCCTTGGCTTTATGTTTTTCTATTTTATCTTTTCCGCCACCTTTATAAACTTTTAAAAGTTTTTTCTTTAATTCGGTGGATTGTAGTTTATTAAAATCTTCGTTTTTATTGAAGTTTAAATTCATATAAATAATGTATTTAGTGATGCTAAAGTACAAAATGAATATGAATTTTCTTTAATAAATATCGTGGAAATAAATACCTAGGTAATTATTGAATAATTTTTGTATATTTGTAATCTAATTTAAACTAAAAAAATGAAAAAAATTATAACACTTGGAGGTAGCAATAGTAAAACTTCAATCAACAAAACATTGGCGGAGTACACAGGAAGCTTAATAAAAGGAGTCGAACTTATTAAAATTGATTTAAATGATTTTAATTTACCTTTATTTTCAGTAGATATTGAAAGTGAATTTGGAATAGCTGAAGCTGCAAAAGAATTAAATAATATTTTTGAAAAAGCAGATGGATTTGTAATTTCCTTAGCGGAGCATAACGGAACTTATTCCGCAGCTTTTAAAAATGCTTTTGATTGGCTTTCTAGAATAAATGGTAAGGTTTGGAGAAATAAACCAATGCTTTTATTAAGTACTTCACCTGGTGAACGAGGCGGACAAACAGTGCTAGATGCTGCTTTAGGTAGATTTCCATATATGGGAGGAAATATTGTTGGTAGCTTAGCATTTCCATCTTTTAATGATAATTTTATCAATGGTAAAATAGTTAATTCTCAATTAAAATCTAAACTTTTGAATTTGGTAAGTGATTTAGAAAAAGCGTTATAAAATGGGGAATATTTCTAAAGATATTAATTCTAAGTTTCCTAATGAGCGAGTTAAAGCGTTAATTAATATTAAATATACGGCTAATTGGCTGGATACTATTGGAAATAATTTATTAAAACCTTTTCAAATTTCAGTACAGCAATACAATATTTTACGAATTTTAAGAGGTGCAGATGAGAAAATTACGGTAAATACAGTTAAAGACAGAATGATTCAAAAATCGCCAAATACAACGCGATTAATGGATAAATTATGTGATAAAAAATTGATTGAAAGAGCTCGTTGTGAAAAAGATAGAAGAATAGTTTATGTTAAAATTACTGAAAAAGGATTGGAATTATTGAATCAAATTAACATTAAAGAGTTTGATAATCAAATGGATGCTATAACTGAAAAAGAAGCAAAAATTTTAAATGAAATTCTAGATAAAATAAGATAAGTGGTTAAACAAATTCTGAATTATTTTTATTGAAGTTCTTACAAAATTTTAACAAAAAATTAAAATAAAATTAGCAATAAACACACTTCTAAAAGTGTGTTTTCTTATGTACTCCCGTAAAAAATTACGATATTTGTATCCTGTTTAAAATTAAAACAATCAAATAACTAGTTAAATGAATAAAAATACAGTTTTAGGATACGCAACATTAATTATGATTTTTGTAGGATTAGGATTAATTGCATTAGGCGCTTTTAGATATGATGATGTTGCCGGATGGGGATTTGCTGCTGTTGGAGTTGGATTTTTCGCTGTTGCTTGGGTATTTAATGCTTTAAAAGGAAGGGTTTAAGTTATATTAAATACTACATTTTTTGCATCTACAAATTTTAACTCTTTTCTTTTTATAACTATTAAAAGTTTACAATGGCTGACGATAATAAAGTAATTTTTTCAATGTCTGGGGTAAGTAAAACTTATCAAAGTGCAAATAAACAAGTTTTAAAAAATATTTATTTAAGCTTTTTCTACGGAGCTAAAATAGGTATTTTGGGGCTTAACGGTTCTGGTAAATCTACCTTGCTAAAAATAATTGCTGGTTTAGAAAAAAATTATCAAGGTGATGTGGTTTTTTCTCCCGGATATTCAGTTGGTTATTTATCGCAAGAACCACAATTAGACGATGACAAAACAGTTTTAGATATTGTAAAAGAAGGCGTTTCAGAAATTGTTAACGTTTTAGAAGAGTACCACAAAATTAATGATCAGTTTGGATTGGAAGAAGTATATTCTGATGCAGATAAAATGGATAAGTTAATGGCTCGTCAGGCAGAATTACAAGATAAAATTGATGCTTCCAATGCTTGGGAATTAGACACTAAATTAGAAATAGCCATGGATGCTTTACGAACTCCGGCTGGCGATACACCTATTAAAAACTTGTCAGGAGGTGAACGTAGAAGAGTTGCTTTGTGTAGATTATTACTACAAGAACCTGATGTTTTATTATTAGATGAACCCACCAACCATTTAGATGCCGAATCTGTACATTGGTTGGAACATCATTTACAACAATATAAAGGAACGGTAATTGCCGTAACGCACGATAGGTATTTTTTAGATAATGTTGCAGGTTGGATTTTAGAGTTGGATAGAGGTGAGGGTATTCCTTGGAAAGGAAATTATTCCTCTTGGTTAGCTCAAAAATCGGAAAGAATGGCTAAAGAATCCAAACAAGCATCTAAACGTCAAAAAACGTTAGAACGAGAATTGGAATGGGTTAAAATGGCACCAAAAGGAAGGCATGCAAAATCTAAAGCACGTTTGGCAAATTATGATAAATTAATGAGCCAAGATCAAAATAAATTAGATGAAAAGCTGGAAATTTATATTCCAAATGGACCTCGATTAGGAACTAATGTGATTGAAGCTAAAGGCGTTTCTAAGGCCTTTGGAGATAAATTATTATATGAAAATTTAGAATTTAAATTACCTCAAGCTGGTATAGTTGGAGTTATTGGTCCAAATGGTGCTGGAAAAACTACTATTTTTAAAATGATAATGGGTGAAGAAACCTCCGATAAGGGAGAATTTAAAGTAGGAGACACCGCTAAAATTGCCTATGTAGATCAACGTCACTCTAATATTGATCCTGAAAAATCTATTTGGCAAAATTTTTCTGATGAGCAAGAACTGATTTTAATGGGTGGTAAACAAGTTAATTCGAGAGCGTATTTAAGTCGTTTTAATTTCTCAGGAAGTGAGCAAAATAAAAAAGTAAGTGCTTTATCTGGTGGAGAGCGAAATAGATTACATTTAGCAATGACTTTGCGTGAAGAAGGAAATATTTTATTATTAGATGAACCAACTAATGATTTAGATATTAATACGTTACGAGCGTTAGAAGAAGGATTAGAAAACTTTGCGGGTTGTGCGGTAGTTATAAGCCACGATAGATGGTTTTTAGATCGGATTTGTACACATATTTTAGCTTTTGAAGGAAATTCAGAAGTCTATTTCTTTGAAGGTTCTTTTTCTGAATATGAAGAAAATAAAAAGAAACGTTTGGGAGGTGATTTAATTCCGAAGAGGATTAAATATAAAAAACTAATTCGTTAACTTTTTTATTTCGAGTAGTTAACCTAATTTTAGAAAAATATCATTTTAAATTTTTTAACGATGGATAAAAATAAAGTATTTGCTATTTCAGCAGTGTTACTAATAATTTTGGGTGTTGCTATGATTTATATTGGAGGTTTCTACGCTCCAAAAGTTATATTACCTCCAATTATTACAGGCGTAGGATTTTTTATTATTGCTTGGGTTTTTAATAGTTTTAAAAGTTAAGAAATCCATAAGCAGTCTATTGCATCGGTAAACATGTGAAACAATAATGCTATGGCAATAATTCTTGTTTTTTTAGGAATTAATAATAAAAAATACACCAA
The DNA here is from genome assembly GCF_021647475.1 of Lutibacter sp. Lineage (GTDB taxonomy): Bacteria > Bacteroidota > Bacteroidia > Flavobacteriales > Flavobacteriaceae > Lutibacter. The sequence goes on along the minus strand of NZ_JAKIUR010000004.1, from coordinate 38,015 downwards.
TATTGCATAATAAGTATGTAATGGATGAAAATTAATACTACAACGATTTGGATTAAAAATGGGTATGGCAAATAAATGATCTACATCAACAAACATGGTTAGTATAAATATAAGCCAAACTTTTTTCCATTGCGATTTATAAAATACATAGGCAATAATTCCTGGAACTAAAAAATGCATTCCGTAATGCGTTATAAATCTAATATATTCCAAAAATTATAATATTAAGTTTTGTTTTTCTAAATAATTTAAGGTATTTGGACCTTCCATAAATAACAAATCTAAGATACTTAAATTTGAAATAAAACCATTTTTTTGTTCAAACACTTGAATATAACGTTCTAAGTTATAGAAAGTATGGCTTTTATCTATAGCTAAATTCCTTACGTCTAAAATAGAGGTTGTTTCCTTGCTGAATTTTTTAGTCTTTTTATAAGGAATTTCAAGTTGCAAAGCTTCCATAATAAATTCGTGACATTTAAAATTCAAATCTAGTAAAAATGAAACTTTTTTCTCAAATAAAGGAAGCAAATCATCTATATAAAACTCAAAAAAAGGAGAAGAACTATAAGCTGTTTTTAAGGTTTTTAAGTGTTGTTTTTGCCAATTATCTTTATAATCTATTTTAATATCCTTTGTTTTTTGCTTAATTCCTTTTTGATGCTGAATAGGAACATTCAATAATTGTTTTCCGTTTGCAGTATTAATATAGCAACGATTTCTATAGGTTTGTTTTTGCCAATTATCTTCTACTTCAAAAATTATTTTATTCGATTTAGCAATAGCTACATATTGTGCAATAGTTGAAAAATAGGTTGGTTGAAGTAAGGTCATTTCAAATAATATTAAAAAATGACAAACATTATGCTGATTTTTTGCGTTTTCTATAATAACTAATTCCAAACCAAAGAGCCAAAACTCCCAAAAATGGATAAAGATAAGAAACAGGTTCTCCACTACCATTAACGGTTGTAAAAACACGTTTCCATCTAATTTTATTAGCTAAACCTTTACCGTTAGTATCCCAACTAAACCAAATAAACACAGGTTTACCAACGACATGATCATACGGAACATAACCCCAATAACGAGCATCTTCTGAATTATCACGATTATCACCCATCATCCAGTAATAATTTTGTTTAAAGGTGTAGGTATTTGCTAGCTTTCCGTTAATATAAATTTTATTTCCATTGACCGTTAAATTATTGTGTTCATAAACTTTAATAATTCGTTTGTAAAAAGGTAGCGTTTTTAAATTTAGTGCAACTGTTTTTCCAGCCTCAGGAATATAAATTGGTCCGTAGTTATCAACAGACCAAGGATATAATGGGCTGTGAGGGAAAATAGATTTATCGTAAGTTCCTTTTGGTGTAATTTGTTTTGTTACACTTTTAATTAAAGGATTATTTGCTAACCTTTTCGCATTTTTATCAGTTAAATTAAGTGTATAATAGCTACCAAAATTACGACCTTCAGTAACATTGTATCTTTTTAAAGTAGCAGTACTAAGTTGTTGTCCATCGGTAACCACTTTATTAATATATTGTGGTTTGGCTCTATCAGGTAATACCGTTTGTTTACCGTTTATAAAAATATAGCCGTTTTTAATTTCTAAGGTATCACCAGGAATACCAACACATCGTTTTACATAATTCGATTTTTTATCAATAGGTTTATCCACATGAATTTTAGAATGATCTCTAAAAAAACGAACAGTATCTGCTGGCCAATTAAATACTACAATTTCATTTCGTTTAATATCCTCAAATCCTGGTAATCTAAAATAAGGGAGTTGAGGTTTTTTTAAATAAGATCTTAATTTTATCAAAGGCAACGTATCATGTACCATTGGTGCAGCAACAACGGTCATAGGTGTTCGTGCACCATAATGAAATTTACTTACAAATAAAAAGTCGCCTACTAATAATGTTTTTTCCAATGAGGAAGTAGGAATAGTATAAGGTTGCATAAAATAAGTGTGTACTAAAGTTGCAGCCACAATAGCAAAAATAATAGAACTTACCCATTCTCCCCATTCAGTTCTTGTTTTTAAACTTCTATTTTCAACGTAAGAAACTTTTGCAAAATAATTCAAATAGAAATTATAAAAACCAAGTAAAACTATAGCCAAAATGGTATCAATACTTTTATTTTTACCAAAACTTCTACTGGTTTCTACCCAAACTACAGGAAACATCAATAAATTTATGATAGGAATAAATAGTAAAAATATCCACCAAACTGGTCGGTTTATAATACGCATTAAAACTACAGCATTATAAATTGGTATAATTGCTTCCCACGATTTCCTGCCTGCTTTTTTATATAATTTCCAAGTTCCTAAAAAGTGTATTACTTGAATCAGTAAGAAAAATATAAACCATTGAGTCATTGTCATAATTGGTAATTTAAATATTATTTTAAGTTTAAAACGTCTTTCATTGTATAAACTCCTTTTTTATTTACAAGCCATTCAGCCGCTACAACAGCTCCTAAAGCAAAACCTTCTCGGCTATGTGCCGTATGTTTTATTTCTATAGTATCAACTTCTGATTGATAAGAAACTATATGAGTACCCGGAACATCTGGAATTCGTTTTGCTACTATTGGTATTTCATTTGAATTGGTTGTTACATTTAATATCCAACTTTGTTTAGCGGAGTTTTTTATAATATCTTCAGCCAAAGTAATTGCAGTTCCACTTGGAGCATCTAATTTTTTTGTGTGATGAATTTCTTCTAAAACAACGTTGTATTGATTTAAATTCTGCATCATTTTGGCTAAATTTTTATTTAATTCAAAGAAGATATTTACTCCTAAGCTAAAATTACTAGCATAAATAAAAGCTCCGTTTTTTTGTTTACAGAAATCAACAATTTCATTATATTCTTTTAACCAACCTGTGGTGCCACTTATAACGGGAACATTATTCTCTATACAATTTTTAATATTATTAAAAGCTGCGGTTGGAACGCTAAAATCAATAGCAATATCTGTATTAGAAAGCTCGTAATTTAAATCATCTTTATCCACTTTTAATATAATTTCATGACCTCGTTCTAAGGCGATTTTTTCAATGATTTTGCCCATTTTTCCGTATCCAAGTAATGCAATTTTCATAGTTAAAAGTTAAAATTTATTTGAGCTCCAACAATAGCTTTATTTGAATTGAAATGCTTTATTAATTTTGGGTGTACAGTTAACTTATTATCTACATTATACTGCAATAAATGTGCATTTGTACTGGCTTCAACTATTTGTAAAACATATAAACCAACCGTTACTAAAAGTGATAAATCTCTATCTTTTTTATATGATTTTTGTGCTGATATTAATGCGTCTTTAGATAAAAAAGGATTGCCATTTGTACCATCAAATTCATCTGGTTTATCTGAAATTCGAAGTTTGTAAGCTTCTCTAACTCTGTTATAATTAGTGTTATTTGCACTGTAAAAATAGATACCTGAACCCAAGGCTGCATATACAAAAGGAATTTTCCAATACTTTTTGTTGTAAGCCTGACCTAGCCCAGGTAATATAGCAGAATAAAAAGCTGCTTTCGCAGGTGATAAAGGATTATATTTATAATTATTATCTACAATAGTATCTTTTATTATAAGGTTGCCTTTTTTTTGAGAATAACTTTGAAATACGCAAAGCAAACCTAAAATTAAAAAGATATGAAAGAACTTATTTTGCACTATTGTAATAGTTTTTTTATTCGATTAAAATCTTCTTCGGAATGAAAGGGGATAATAATTTTCCCTTTGTTTTTTCCAGCTAATTTTACATCAATTTTATGTCCAAAATAATCACTTATGGTTTTTAACCCTTTGGAAACAAATTTTGGAATTTCGGGTTTTGTATTTACCGTTTTTTGCTGAGGTTGGTTTCCTTCTTTTAAACTTTTTACTAATTCTTCGGTTTGACGAACAGATAATTTTTGTTGAATTATTTTTTCATAAATGGTTAATTGTTCTCCAATATTTTCAATATTTATAAGTGCTCTCCCGTGTCCCATAGATAAAAATCCGTCACGCATACCGGTTTGAATAATTGGATCTAATTTTAGTAAACGTAAATAATTGCTAATGGTTGAACGCTTTTTACCAACACGTTTACTCATTTCTTCTTGAGTTAAATCAATTTCTTCAATTAAACGTTGGTAGGTTAAAGCAACTTCAATAGGGTCTAAATCTTTTCGTTGTATATTTTCAACCAACGCCATTTCTAGCATTTCTTGGTCATTTGCCAGTCTAATATAAGCTGGGATGGTTGTGTTACCTATTAACTTAGAAGCTCTTAAACGGCGTTCACCTGAAACTAATTGAAAGGTGTTATTTTTAGTTTTCCGTAAAGTAATAGGTTGAATGACTCCTAATTCTTTAATGGAACTTGCTAATTCTCTTAAGGTTTCTTCATTAAAATGAGTTCTTGGTTGATAAGGATTTACTTCAATATTATCTAAATCAATTTCAATAATATTTCCAACAACTTTATCGGCATTTTTATCACTTGCAGAATTTATAGCAGTGGAAGAATCGTTTAATAAAGCAGATAATCCTCTTCCTAATGCTTGTTTTTTAGTTGCTTTTGCCATATTATTTATTATTTTTTAATATTTCGTTGGCTAAGTTAATATAATTTACGGCACCTTTACTTGTAGCATCATAGGCAATAATACTTTCACCGTAACTTGGGGCTTCACTTAATCTAACATTCCGTTGAATAATGGTTTTAAATACCATATTTTGAAAATGTTTTTTTACTTCCTCTACTACCTGATTTGATAATCGTAAACGAGAATCGTACATGGTTAATAATAATCCTTCAATATCTAATTCTGCGTTATGAATGTTTTGAATGCTTTTTATGGTATTTAGCAATTTCCCTAATCCTTCTAAAGCAAAATATTCACATTGTATGGGAATAATTACAGAGTCGGCAGCTACCAAGGCATTTAATGTTATTAAACCTAGAGAAGGTGCACAATCAATTAAAATATAATCATAATCGTTTTTAATTTCTTGTAACGATTCCCTTAACATATATTCTCTATTATTTTTGTCAACCAATTCAATTTCAATAGCTACTAAATCGATATGTGCAGGAATAATAGAAACATTTGGGGAACTTGTTGATGTAATAGCTTCCGATGCTGAAATAGCATGCTCTAATAATTGATAGCTTCCTAATTCAACTTCTTCAACATTAATACCAAGAGCTGATGAAGCATTGGCTTGAGGATCGGCATCAATTAATAGCACTTTTTTTTCTAAAACGCCTAAAGCAGCAGCTAAATTTACTGTAGTTGTGGTTTTACCTACACCACCTTTTTGATTGGCAATTGCAATTATTTTTCCCATTAAATAAACTGAATTATTTTTAAGATGTAAAAATACAATTATTTGCCGTTTTTAAAAGATAATAATGTTAACATACCCTTAAAAATAAAAAAGAGGTTGAAAGCTCAACCTCTTTGACTTTGTGTTAATTTTTGAAAGGAATATTTTCTAAAATTGTTAATAAAAATTTCCAAAATTTTTGTGAAGATTTTATGTTGGCTTTTTCGTCAGGTGAGTGAGCACCTTGTATGGTTGGACCAAAAGAAATCATATCCATTTCAGGGTAATTTGTACCTAAAATTCCACATTCTAAACCAGCATGGCAAGCAACCACACTTGGTTTGCTATTAAATAATTTTTCATAGGTTTTAGATAAAATTTCTAAAATAGGTGAATTAACATTTGGTTTCCATCCAGGATATGAACCTGCTAAAGAAACTTTATAGCCTGCTAACTCAAACGTAGATTTTAACGCATTTGCTAAATCAAATTTTGAAGTTTCTACTGAAGATCTTGTTAAGCATAAAATAGTAATATTACCATCTTTTACAGTAACACGAGCCACGTTGTTTGAAGTTTCAACTAAATCTTCCATATCATTACTCATTCTATAAACGCCATTGTGAGCAGCATAAATTGCAGCAATTAATGTATTTTGACTGATTAAAGTCATTACTCTTTTAGGTGTTTCAATTTCGGTAACTTCAATGGTTAAATTTGGGTCAACTGTTTTTAATTCCTTTTTTATTTCTTTAGTAACTTTTTTTATAGTTTTTAAAAAGCTAGATTTTGAAGCGTGATAAACAGCTAATTTCGCAAAACTTTCTCTTGGAATTGCATTACGTAAACTACCGCCGTTTATTTCTGATATACGCATCATATCTTGAATACCATATAAAACACGATTCATAATTTTATTAGCATTACCTAATCCTTTATGAATATCCATACCAGAATGTCCACCATTTAAACCTGTTACAGAAATAGAATAACCAATGCTATTTACAGGAGCACTTACTTTATGATAATCACTTTCAACAGTAATATCAATGCCACCAGCACAACCTATATCAATTTCGTCATCTTCTTCGGTATCTAGGTTTAATAAAATTTCACCATTTAAATAGCCAGCTTCTAATCCCATAGCACCTGTCATACCAGTTTCTTCATCTATGGTAAATAGTGCTTCAAGAGCAGGATGTAGAACTTCTTTAGATTCCAAAACACTCATAATAGCAGCAACTCCTAAACCATTATCCGCTCCTAAGGTAGTTCCTTCAGCACGTACCCAATCGCCATCAACTTTCATTTTAATACCATCAGTATCAAAATTAAAATCTGAATCTGAATTTTTTTGGTGAACCATATCTAAGTGTCCTTGTAACACCACAGGTTTACGGTTTTCCATTCCTTTGGAAGCAGGCTTTTTTATAATAACATTTCCTATTGGATCAACAATAGTTTCTAAATTTAACTTATTGCCAAAATCGACCATAAATTGTCGAACTCTTTCTTCTTTTTTTGAACCTCTTGGAACCGCATTTAAATCGGAAAAATTATTCCATAATGTTTTTGGTTCTAAGGCTCTTACTTCTTCACTCATAATTATGTTTGTTTAAGTATATTAACTTATTTCTATAATAGTTTTGTTTAATGGTTTTCGTACTTTTTTAAGTCCGTTCATAATATCATCATTTGCTCTAAAGCCAACGGGTAATAATAAAACTGATTTCAGATTTTTTTCTGATAAATTTAAAAGTTCATCAATCTTTTTAGGAATAAATCCTTCCATTGGGCATGCATCAATTTTTTCAATAGCACAAACCGTCATTAAATTACCAAGTACAATATACGTTTGATAAATTGCTGATTGTTCAATTTCTTCAAGAGATTTGTTTTTGTACATATCAATTAGCTGACTTCTAAACTTTGAAATTACTTCTTCTTTAGTACCTCTAATTTGTTTTTCTAAATCAAAATAGGCATTTATATCATCTTCTGAAGTATTTTTTTCAATACAAATTGCTAAAACATGGGATGCTTGTGCAATCTGTTCTTGGTAATAACATAGGGGGATCATCTTTTCTTTTAATTCTTGGTTGCTAACAATTATTAATTTAATAGGTTGCAAGCCAAAAGAAGTAGCCGTTAAATTAAACGCTTGTTTTAAAGTATCTAGTTGTTGTGTAGAAAGTTTTTTTGAGCTATCAAATTTTTTGGTGGCATAACGCCAATTTAAGCAATCAATAATGTTCATATATGGTATATTATTAACTACAAAATTAAGTTAATTTTGGTTAAAAATAGTTAAAAAAAGCTTTCAATTTTTATAACTAAAAGTTAATTTTTACCTTACCGAAGTATTTATAGCTATGAAAGAAAATTTATTGCACTTTATTTGGAAACTAAAATTATTTTCAACGAATAACTTGATAACTGCTAGCGGAAAAAAAATAGAAATTATTTCTACAGGAACGCATAATTATAATTCGGGACCAGATTTTTTAAATGCTAAAATTGTTTTAGATAATCAACTTTGGTCAGGAAATGTAGAAATTCATGTTTTATCGTCAGATTGGTATGCTCATCATCACCAAAAAGACAGCAATTATGATGCGGTAATTCTACATGTGGTTTGGGAACATGACATAGCTGTTTTTAGAAATACTAATGAAAGTATTGAAACTTTAGTGTTGAAAAATAGTATTGATAATAAATTGGTTATAAATTATAGAGTTCTTTTTAATTCTAATAAGAAATGGATTAATTGTGAAAATGAATTAAAGTATATTGATGATTTTACTAAAAAAAATTGGATAGAACGATTGTATTTAGATCGATTAGAAGCAAAATCGATTTTTATTAATAAGATTTTAAAAAGCACAAATTCAGATTGGGAAGCAACTTTATTTATTTTGTTGGCAAAAAACTTTGGATTAAAAGTTAATGGTGATGCGTTTTTACAATTTGCGACTTCATTTGATTTTTCAATAGTTAGGAAAGTAGGAGAGCACCCTTTTGAAATGGAAGCTTTCTTTTTTGGACAGGCAGGTTTGTTAACGGGAATTAAAGAAGCTACTTATTTTAGAAATTTACAAAAGGAATACCAGTATTTATCTCATAAATTTAGATTATCACCTCTTATAAAAAATTCAATGCAATTTTTTAGGTTACGCCCAGCAAATTTTCCTACAATTCGTTTATCTCAGTTGGCTATGTTATTTTCAAAACAACAAAATATGTTTTCTAAAATTATGGAAGCAACTGTTTTGGAAGATTATTATAAATTATTTTTAGTTCAAACTTCAATATTTTGGGAAACTCATTATACTTTTGAGGCTACCTCTAAAAAAAGTGTAAAAAAGTTAACCAAATCTTTTATAGATTTATTGTTGATTAATACTATTATTCCTTTAAAATTCACTTATTTAAAAACTTTAGGCAATATTGAGTTTGATGAATTATTTAATTTATTAGGTGAAATTAAACCAGAAAAAAACAAGATAATATCAAATTTTGAATCGTTAAAATTTACTAGTGAAAACGCCTTTCAAACTCAAGCTTTATTGCAGTTAAAAAATAATTATTGTAATAATAAATTATGTTTACAATGTGCAATTGGAAAAGAAATACTTAAGCGTTAGCTTTAAAATAATCTAAAACCCAAGCCACTTTTTGATTTTTAGTAAGTTTATCGGAAGTATGAATACCTTTAAATTTAGGCAGTAATTTTGGGCTTAAAAAAATTTCTTTTTCTAGTAGATTTTTCATTTTTGAAGGTCCAAAAACAACAAATTTATCATAAAGAGTTAGTTCTTTTAAGATGTTTTTAAAAAATGTAGAAATTTGTTCATCTCGTCTATTTCTACGTTTTTTCTCTAAAGTAAGGTATTGGTTTCCAAATCTTCCAAATTTTTTAGTTTCACCTTGAATTCGTACCCGTGTTTCAATGGTTGATTCAATAGTTTTACTAGTAGTAGGTTTATTTTCAATTACAGTAATAATAATTGCTCTTTTTGTATCTATCCAAACTCCTGCATTTTTTGACATATTTATAGAATTAAAGTTATAAACTTTGAGGTTAACTTTGTTAATGTTTGTACTACCTTAAAAATACAAAATAAATTAAAATAAAAAAGCTATCATAACTAAATGACAACTTTTTATTTAAAAATTTAAGATTTAATTAAAAACAATAACTATTTTCAGCTATAATTTTTTCTGCAATTACTTTTCTAAGTGCAATAGGGTTAGGGTTATTTACATATTTAGTAAAGCGTTTCAATCCCATAAGCATCATTCTTTGCTCATCTCCTTCAGCAAAATAGAAAATAGCTTCTTTACCAAAACTATTTATTTTTTCAACGGCGTTGTATAAATTTAATTTAGCCATTGCAATTTGACTTTCAGCTTCTTTTTCAGAAGTTAAATTGATAATTTTTTCAGCTTTTAAAATGGTAGATTCAGCCATATAAATTTCAATCATTATTTCAGCAGCAGCTAAAATTAATTGCTGATGGTTGTCTAAGTCTGCACCATATTTTTGTACTGCTTTTCCTGAAATCATTAAAAAAGCTTTTTTCAATTTTGATATCATTGCTTTTTCTTCTGATAATGTTTCAGAAAAATCGGGCGTATCAAAAGAAGGAATTCCAAGTAAACTATTGCCAACTTCCATAGCAGGTGTTATTAAATCAATTTTACCTTTCATTGCTTTTTTTAGCAACATTCCAACGGTTAATAAACGATTAATTTCATTTGTACCTTCATAAATTCTGGTAATACGAGCATCTCTCCAAGCACTTTCCATTGGCATATCTTTTGAGAATCCCATTCCGCCAAATATTTGGATACCTTCATCAGATACATATTGAGAAACTTCTGAACCATAAACCTTAATGATAGCACACTCAATAGCATATTCACTAAAAGCAGTTAATTCTGCATCTTGGTGCGATTTGCCATCGGCTAATAAGGAGTCAATCATATTTTGAATGTCTTTTGCAGCTCTGTAAGAACCAGCATCTAAGGCAAATGTTTTTGCACTCATTTCAGCATATTTTTTTTGGATAGCACCAAAATTAGAAATGGCAGTTTTAAATTGTTTACGTTCGTTTCCATATTTAACAGATTCCGTAATAATTCTTCTACTTGCGTCTAAACAAGCCGCTCCTAATTTTATACGACCAACATTTAGAGAGTTTAATGCAATTTTAAATCCTTGACCACGTTTGGCTAACATGTTTTCAACAGGGATTAATGTATCATTAAAAAATACCTGACGAGTTGAAGATGAAACAATTCCTAGTTTGTGTTCTTCTTCACCAAGTGTAACGCCATTAGGATTGTTTTTGTCAAACTCTAAAATAAATGCAGTGATATTTTTATCATCTTCTATACGTCCAAAAACAATAAAAATCTCAGCAAAACCAGCATTTGAAATCCACATTTTTTGTCCGTTAATTTTGTAATGTTTACCATCTTCAGTAAGTTCTGCAGTTGTTTTACCTGAATTTGCATCACTACCTGCACTAGGTTCGGTTAAACAATATGCACCAAATTTTTCTCCAGAAGTTAAGGCGGGTAAATATTTTTGTTTTTGCTCTTCAGTTCCATATAAGAAAATTGGCATAGTACCAATTCCGGTATGTGCACCAAAAGCAGTTCCTAAAGATCCTGTTGCAGCTGATATATAATCAGTTACTAGCATTGTTGAAACAAATCCCATTCCAATTCCACCATATTCTTCAGGGATAGAAACTCCTAAAAATCCCATTTCACCAGCTTTACGCATCACTTCTTCAGTTAAAGCGTAATCTTTACTTTCAAATCTCTCTTTCAAAGGCCAAACTTCACGATTTATAAAATCTTGAACAGCCTCTTTCATCATTTTTTGTTCTTCATTAAATTCTTCAGATACAAAAATATCTTCAGATTTAATTTCTTTGATTAGGAATTCTCCTCCTTTTATTGTTGCCATTTTAAATTACTATTTAAATTGTTAGATGTTTTATTTTAAAAATTCATAAATACCTGCAGCACCTTGACCAGTACCAACGCACATAGTTACAATACCGTATTTATTTTTTCTTCTTCTCATTTCATTGAAAAGTTGTACTGATAATTTAGCTCCTGTACATCCAAGTGGGTGTCCTAAAGCGATAGCTCCACCATTTACATTAACAATATCAGGGTTAAGTTTTAATCCTCTAATTACCGCTAAAGATTGAGAAGCAAATGCTTCATTAAGCTCAATTAAATCAATATCTTTTAAAGTTAAACCTGCTTGTTTTAGAACTTTTGGAACAGCGTGCATAGGTCCAATTCCCATAATACTTGGTTCAACACCAACTGCTGTATAGGCTAATAAACGAGCAATTGGTTCTAAATTTAATTCTTTAACCATGGCTTCACTCATAACTAGTACAAAAGAAGCTCCGTCACTCATTTGAGATGAATTACCCGCAGTAACACTTCCACCTTGTGCAAAAACTGGTCTAAGTTTAGCCAAAGCTTCAATAGAAGTTCCTTTACGAGGACCTTCATCGGTATCAACAACATAACTTTTTTCTTTACGCTTACCGTTTGAATCTACATAAGTTTGATTAACTGTTATAGGAACAATATCATCTTTAAAAGTTCCTTCCTTTATTGCTTTTAATGCTTTTTGATGTGAATTGAATGAAAAAACATCTTGATCTTCACGGGAAACATTGTATTTATTAGCCACTGCTTCAGCTGTTGTTCCCATTCCCCAGTAATAATCTTCATGACCCGCTTTTACAATTTCATAATTTAATTCTGGTTTGTAGCCTCCCATTGGCACTGAACTCATACTTTCTGCTCCACCTGCAATAATACAATCTGCCATACCTGCTGATATTTTAGCTGAAGCCATAGCAATGGTTTCAATTCCAGAAGAGCAAAAACGATTTACGGTAACTCCAGGAATATCTACAGAATTTAATCCCATTAAGGAAATTAAACGTCCCATATTTAAACCTTGAGCACCTTCAGGCATTGCACAACCCACCATAACATCATCAATTCTTGAAATGTCAAGTTGAGGCACTTGTTTTAATAAATATTGAATGGTTTCTGTAGCTAAATCATCAGATCTTTTAAATCTGAAAACACCTCTAGGTGCTTTACCTACTGCGGTTCTATATCCTTTTACTATATATGCTGTTTTCATTTTATATTAGATTTTAGGATTGAGTATTGAGTATTGAGATTTTAGTTTCAAGACTTTTTTGAAATGAATAGTTCATTTTTTGAACTTCAACAATTAAATCTATAACTGGTTGAACTATCTCTTTTGTAATTAGACCAAGTTCTATAGTTAAAATTAATTGGGTATGAAGTTCATATGCAGATCCATTTGCGATACTCAAAAAATGTTTAAATTCTTTATTTGAATTCCTTCCTGCACCTTCAGCAATATTTGAAGGTATTGAAACAGAACTCCTTTTAATTTGAGAAATTAACCCATATTTTTCATCAGAAGGAAGAGCAGAAACAAGCTGATAAACTAACATGGTTAATTTTATCGATTTTTTCCAAATTTTTAATTCTTCAATTTTATGCATAACTACTTCTAATTACTAAATACTTTATTCTCAATACTAATTACGTAATGGTTTACCTGTTTTTAGCGTATGCTCAATTCGTTGTAGTGTTTTTTTCTCAGTTAATAATGAAAGAAAAGCTTCACGTTCTAAATCGAGTAGATATTGTTCAGAAACATAAGTTGGTTCAGATAAATCTCCACCAGACATTACGTAGGCAATTTTATTACCAATTAATTTATCGTGTTCTGAAATATAAAATCCTTTTTCCATGGCATCAGTTCCAACCAAAAACATACCTAGTGATTGTTTACCTAACACTTTCACTTTTTGTGGTGCAGGTTGCGTATAGCCATCTTTAACCATTTGCAACGCGTAACGTTTTGCAGTTGCAATTTGCCTATCTCTGTTAACAACTACTAAATCTTTTCCGGGTTTTAGAATATCTAAATCAAATGCTTCATAAGCAGAAGTACTCACCTTTGCCATTGCAATAGCTAAAAAGTGTTCTCTTAACCTGTTTAATTGAACATCACCATCTTTAAATGTTTGAGCAGCTCTTAAAGTCATTTCTTTTGTTCCTGCTCCGCCGGGTAATAGGCCTACACCAAATTCAACCAAACCAATGTATGATTCAGCAGCTGCTACAACTTTATCTGCATGCAAAGTCATTTCGCAACCACCTCCAAGTGTCATTCCGTGAGGGGCAACAATGGTTGGCACACTTGAATAACGCAAACGCATTACGGTATCTTGGAAAGATTTAATGGCAAAACCAAGCTCATCATATTCTTGTTCAACAGCAGTCATAAATACCATAGCCAAATTAGCACCTACAGAAAAATTAGGTGCTTGATTACCAATAATAACAGCTTCGTATTCTTGTTCAGCTAAATCAATTCCTTTATTAATAGCTTGAATTACGCCGCTACCAATAGTATTCATTTTTGAACGGAATTCTACGTTTAAAATACCGTCACCTAAATGTTGAATTGCAGCTTCTGAATTACTCCAAATTGTTTTAGCTTCTCTAATATTATCAAGGATAATAAAACTATCTTGTCCGGGTATTTTTTCTTGTTTTTTTGATGGAATAGCATAGTAATATTTAGCTCCATCTTTTATAGTATAGAAAGATTTGTTGCCACTTTCAAGCATTTCAGTAACCCATTTAGCAATAGGAATATTTTCATCTTGCATCAATTTAATTCCTTCTTCAACACCAATAGCATCCCAAATTTGGAAAGGTCCGTGTCCCCAACCAAAGCCAGCTTTCATGGCATCATCAATTCGGTATAATTCATCAGAAATTTCAGGAATTCTATTTTGAACGTAGCCAAACATTGCAGCAAAATTCTTTCTGTAAAACTCACCAGCTTTGTCTTTTCCTTTTACTAAAACTTTAAATCTATCAATAACATTATCAATAGTTTTGGTCATTTCAAGTGTTGCGAATTTTGCTTTTTTACTTGGTCTGTATTCCAGAGTATTTAGATCTAAAGCTAAAATAGATTTTTTGCCATTTTCAACAACTCTTTTGTAAAAACCTTGTTTAGTTTTACTTCCCAGCCATTTGTTTTCCATCATTTTATTGATAAAATCTGGCAGTTTAAATAGTTCATGAGCTTCATCATTAGGACAGTTGTCATACAATCCGTTTGCTACATGAACTAAAGTATCTAAACCAACCACATCTACCGTTCTAAAAGTGGCAGATTTTGGGCGGCCAATAACAGGACCGGTAAGTTTATCAACTTCTTCAACAGTTAAACCTAGCTCTTTTACTTGGTGAAATAAGCTCATAATTCCAAAAATACCAACTCTATTTCCAATAAAAGCAGGAGTGTCTTTGGCTAAAACTGAAGTTTTTCCTAAAAATTTTTCGCCATACATCATTAAAAAGTCAGTAACTTCTTGTTTACAATTTGGACCGGGAACTACTTCAAATAATTTTAAATAACGTGGTGGGTTAAAAAAGTGAGTTACCGCAAAATGTTGTTGGAAATCTTCACTTCTGCCTTTATTCATGAATTTGATAGGAATACCTGAAGTATTAGAAGAAACTAGCGTTCCAGGTGTACGATATTTTTCAATTTTCTCAAAAACTTGTTGTTTAATATCTAAGCGTTCAACAACAACTTCAATAATCCAATCTACATCTTTAATTTTTGGTAAATCATCATCTAAATTTCCAGTAGTAATTCTACTAGCAAACTTTTTATTATAAATAGGAGAAGGTTTTGATTTTAATGAAGCTTTTAGGCTATCATTAACAATTCTGTTCCGTACCATTGGATTTTCAAGCGTAAGCCCTTTTGCTTTTTCTACAGCATTTAATTCACGAGGAACAATGTCGAGCAGCAAAACTTCTACACCAATGTTGGCAAAATGACATGCAATTCCTGATCCCATAATACCGGAACCTATAACTGCTACTTTTTTTATTGGTCTTTTCATTGTATTAATTTTTATATAGTCGAGTTTATGTTAGAAAACTTTAATTATTTGTTGAAAATTTGTTTTGTGTTTATTAAATAATTGATTATTTCGGTTACTTCACAAAAATTAGCGAACTGTTCTTTAGAAATATGTTGTTTTACAGTTTTATTAAACTGAAGTACATGTTGTTTTGATATTTCACGTTTTTCTGTTCCAAATTCAGTAAGTTTAATAAGAACTCCTCTACCGTCATTTGGGTTTTTTTCTCTAAAAATTTGTCCGTTATCTTCCATTTTTTTTAAAATTCTAGACAAACTAGTTGGTTCCATGCCCATTTGTGGTCCCAAAGCAGTTGAGGGTGTTCCATGTTTACTATCAATATTTAATAATACAAAAGCCATAGACATGGTACTGTTATGTTTTGCAGCCTGTTCATTATACATTTTTGCAACAGCTTGCCAAGTGGCTCTTAAAACATGGTCAATGGTATTATTTTTTTGCATTCTCAAATATATAAAAAAATACTATGCATGCATAATAAAATAATAAAATCTTTTGTTAAATTATTTTACTTGTTTTTTATAAAAAAAAGCGATAAGTTTAAAACATTATATAAAATTTTAAATATTATGAAAACAAAAGAGGTTATTGGTAAGATTATTAAACAAGAAAATATTTCATCTATTGATCAAAACAAGTTGCCAAATACTTTTGTAATTAACATCCCTGATCCCTATAAATCATATTATAATAGATTTACACATATTCATAAACCTTCGTCTATAATATTTGTAACTAAAACGCCAAATTCGTTTGAAAATATTTTGAGAACCACAAGTGAAATTAATACGGCCTATAATTTAGATTTGCTAGCTGCCAAATGTGAGGTATCTATTAATAAAAGAAAAATTAATGGAATAAGAGTACGAGGAATAAATAGATTTAGTGATATACCACAAATTCAGCAATATTATAAAGATGCGGGTTTTGTTTTTGCAAAAAGTGAAAAATTTGAGGATGTTGAAGCCTTAATAAGGATTAATAGATTTATGAATATTGAAAAAATAGATGAAGGCTTCTATCATTCAGGAACAGAAGAAAATGCCTATTTTATTGAAATTCCAAAACACATAGATTGGGATGATTTTAGAACGATGACTTATGAAATAAAAAATAATATAGCAGATAAAAATTTTGATATCGCTTTAGGTATTTTTTACCATAATGGTGGCATTACTGAAATATTACGTGTGTATAGACCAAAAATATCTTTAGAGATGCTAAAAACTATTAAAGAAAAATATCTTAAAAAATTAGAATAACTTTATTAAAAGATTAACCAAATTTCAATAAAATAACTATATTTTCGTACCGGAAATCAAAAACTTTACAATGAAAGATGTTTTAACGGTTGAAAATATAACTAAAACCTATGGTAACTTTACAGCTTTAAATAAGGTATCAATTGCAATACCTAAAGGAAGTATTTTCGGTTTATTAGGTCCTAATGGAGCAGGAAAAACTTCACTAATTAGAATTATAAATCAAATTACATTACCTGATAGCGGAACCATTTATATAGATGGGAAACCATTGCAACCAAATCACATTCAAGATATTGGCTATTTACCAGAAGAAAGAGGATTGTATAAAAGCATGAAAGTAGGTGAACAAGCAATTTATTTAGCACAACTTAAAGGAATGAGTAAGCAAGAAGCTAAACAAAAATTGCAAATGTGGTTTGAAAAATTTGGAATAAATGATTGGTGGAATAAAAAAATTCAAGAATTATCTAAAGGAATGGCACAGAAAGTACAATTTATTGTAACGGTAATGCACGAACCAAAATTATTGATTTTTGATGAACCATTTAGTGGGTTTGACCCTATAAATGCAAATTTAATTAAAGATGAAATTCTAAAATTAAGAGATCAGGGAGCAAGTATTATTTTTTCAACGCACCGCATGGAATCTGTAGAAGAAATGTGTGATTATATTGCGTTAATTAACAAATCAAATAAAATATTGGACGGAAAATTAAGTGATATAAAACATCAATTTAAAGAGAATAAATTTGAAGTGGGTTTAATTAGTGAAAATGAGAATCTGATTAATGAAATGCAAGAAAAATTTGAAGTAACCAGCCTAAGTAAAGATTCTGAAAATAATGAACAACGAATGATAGTTACTTTAAATAATGGTGACACTACTAAAGATTTAATTAAGTATTTAAACAGTAAAGCTCAAATCAATCATTTTTCTGAAATTATTCCATCTGCGAATGACATCTTTTTAAAATCCGTTGCTAATCATGAATAAAACTTTATTAATTATAAAAAGAGAATTTTACGCTAAGGTTAAAAATAAATCCTTTATTATTTTAACTATTTTAAGTCCATTTTTAGTAGTTGCTTTAGGAGCGTTAATATTTTATTTGGGTGAAAAAAATAGTGAAGATGTTAGAAAAGTAGCCTATGTAGATGAAACCAGTCAATTAGCTTCTGCTTTTACAAGTACAAAAACACTAAAATATGTAGATTTAACTAAATTAGGTTTTAAAGAAGCCAAAATTATTGCAGAAAAAGATTACTATGGCTTAATATATATTCCTAAAATAGATAGTTTAAATCAACTCTCTAAAGGTATAAAATTTTATTCACAGGAAACGCCAGGTCTGAGTTTAATAAGCTCTATTGAAAGTGGGTTAGATAAAAAGATAAGAGATTTAAAAATAGAAAAATTAAATATCGATGTCTCAATATTAAAGGAAACAGAAACCAGTATTAGTATTGCTACCGAAAATTTTACAGGCGAAAAATCTTCTAAAATTGGAAGTATTTTACGAATGCTTGCCGGTGGAGGTTTTGGTTACTTAATTTTTATGTTTATCATTATTTATGGAACCTCTGTAATGAGAAGTGTAATTGAAGAAAAAACAAGTAGAATAATTGAAATAATAATATCCTCAGTAAAACCATTTCAATTAATGTTAGGTAAAATATTGGGAAATGCATTTGCAGGTTTATTACAATTTATTATTTGGATGATTATTGGTGGAGCAATTTTGTTTGCTATAACAATTTATTTAGGCCCAGAAGCTGTAAATTCAACCAACGGAATGCCAATGACTCCTGATGTTGTGCATCAAGTACAAGAAGCTTCAAATAATAATATTCAATTGGTGCTTCAAGAAATAAAAAACTTACCAATTTTAACTATATTTTTCTCTTTTCTAGTTTATTTCTTTGGAGGTTATTTAATCTACAGTTCTATCTATGCAGCCATTGGAGCAGCAGTTGATAGTGAAACAGATACGCAACAATTTATGATGCCAGTTTTAATGCCATTAGTAATTGCTATTTATGTAGGTTTTTCTATTATTGAAAATCCACATGGTCCAATTGCAGTTGGGTTTTCTATATTCCCACTAACCTCGCCAATAGTGATGTTAATGAGAATTCCATTTGGTGTGCCATGGTGGCAAATAGCAGTTTCTATGTTGTTATTAATTGTTACCTTTATAGGTATTGTCTGGTTTGCAGCAAAAATATATAGAGTAGGTATTTTAATGTATGGCAAAAAACCAAGCTATAAAGAATTGTATAAATGGTTAAAATATTAGCAATTGGAAACGTTACATAAAATACTAGATTATACCTTTAGTTTTAGTGATAAAATTCAAATTTCTATTAAAGAAATTTTAGTGTTAACTGTTGTGTTTTTTATAACAAGTAAACTCATAAAACTAATTAAAAAATTTACGAATAAGAAACTAGATACTGAGGATAAAGATAAGTTTAATTCGTTATTTTCATTTCTAAAATACTTTATTTACATCTTGGTAACTATCATAGCTTTAGACTCATTAGGTATTAAAATAAGTGTGTTATTAGCTGGTTCTGCAGCGTTGTTAGTTGGTTTAGGTTTAGGGTTGCAAACCTTGTTTCAAGATATTATTTCAGGTATTTTTATGTTGCTAGATAAAACCATTCAATTAAATGATATTATTGAAGTTGATAATAAAATTGGTAAAGTTTTTGAAATAAACCTACGAACAACAAGAGCTTACACTTTAGATGATAAAGTAGTAATTATACCAAACCATATATTTTTAACTAATGAGTTGTATAATTGGACTCAAAATGGAAGATCAATTGTTGAATCGGTTAGTGTTGGTGTTGCTTATGGATCGGATGTAGAAAAGGTAAAAGAATTATTAATTGAAGCAGCTCTTGAAAATCCAAAAGTAGCTAAAATTAAAAAACCAACTGTATTATTTAATAATTTTGGAGATAGTTCCTTAGAATTTATTTTGAGATTTTCTACCAAACAAAGTTTTATTTTACCTATTATTAAAAGCGAATTACGTTTTGCCATTGATAAAAAATTTAGAGAAAATAAGATACAAATTCCTTTTCCACAAAGAGATATTCATATTATAGAAAACAAAAAATAGCATGTCAAAAATTTTATTAATTGAAGATGAAGCGACAATTCGCAGAGTACTAAAAAAAATTATTTCTGAAGAAAATGATAATTATGAAGTGGAAGAAGCAGAAGACGGTTTAATAGGAATCAATATGATTACAAAATTTGATTATGATTTAATTTTGTGTGATATTAAAATGCCTAAAATGGATGGTGTAGAGGTGCTTGAGAAGGTAAAAAAGCTAAAACCAGAAATTCCTATTGTAATGCTTTCAGGGCATGGTGATTTAGATACAGCAGTAAATACAATGCGTTTAGGTGCTTTTGATTATATTTCAAAACCACCAGATTTAAACAGACTTTTAAATACAGTTCGTAATGCCTTGGACAGGAAAGAATTAGTTGTTGAAAACACAATCCTTAAAAAAAAGGTAAGTAAAAAATATGAAATGATTGGTGATAGTGAACCTATTTTGCAGATTAAAACTATCATTGAAAAAGTAGCACCCACTGATGCAAGAGTTTTAATTACAGGTGAAAATGGAACAGGAAAAGAATTAGTAGCCCATTGGTTACACGAAAAAAGCGAACGAACAAAAGCCCCTATGATTGAAGTAAATTGTGCGGCAATTCCTTCGGAACTTATTGAAAGTGAATTGTTTGGGCATGTAAAAGGTTCATTTACAGGTGCTAATAAAGATAGGGCAGGTAAATTTGAAGCTGCTAATGGAGGTACTATTTTTTTAGATGAAATTGGAGATATGAGTCTTTCTGCTCAGGCAAAAGTTTTAAGAGCTTTACAAGAAAATAAAATTTCAAGAGTGGGTAGCGATAGAGATATTAAAGTAAATGTTCGTATAATTGCTGCTACTAATAAAAATTTAAAAGAAGAAATAGCAAAAGGGAAATTTAGAGAAGATTTATATCATAGATTAGCCGTAATTTTAATTAGGGTTCCTAGTTTAAATGAGCGGAGAGAAGATATACCTTTGCTAATTTCATTTTTCACAAATCAAATTGCCAATGAACAAGGTACTGTGGTAAAATTATTTTCAGAAAAAGCCATAAAATTATTGCAAAATTATGATTGGACAGGAAATATTAGAGAACTTAGAAACATTGTAGAACGATTGATAATATTAGGCGAAAAAGAAATAACCGAAAAAGATGTACAACTATTTGCAAGTAAATAAATCATGAAAAAATATCAAGTTACAAACAGTATTGACTTAAAAAAGACAGAAACAAAAGAAGTTATTGTTAAAGCGAAAAAAAAGCTTAAAAAATTAAGAAAAGAATTAAGTAAATTGCAAAGTAAAATGTACGCTGAAGCTAATTATGCTACATTAATTTGTTTGCAAGGCATGGATACTTCAGGTAAAGATAGTTTAATTAGAGAAGTATTTAAAGATGTAAATGCTTCAGGAGTTGAGGTACACAGTTTTAAAGTTCCATCGGAGCGAGAACTAAAACATGATTTTTTATGGAGACATTATATTGTATTGCCAGAACGAGGTAAAATAGGTGTTTTTAATAGAACGCATTATGAAAATGTATTGGTTACACGTGTGCATCCTGAATATATTTTAGGTGAAAATATTCCTAAAATAACCAATGTTGATCAAATTAATGATGATTTTTACCATCAACGAATGGAGGCTATTAATAATTTTGAAGGTAATTTAGTAGCTAATGGAACCATTATTTTAAAATTCTTTTTAAACCTTTCTAAAGAAGAACAAAAAAACAGATTATTACGTCGTTTAGAATTAAAACAAAAAAATTGGAAATTTTCACCTGCCGATTTAAAAGAGCGTAAAATGTGGGATAAATACCACTATTGTTATCAAGATTTACTAAATAGAACTTCTACAGAAAAAGCACCGTGGTTCATTATTCCAGCAGACGATAAACCAACAGCCAGATTAATTGTTGCACAAACTATTTTAGATACTTTAAAAAAATATAACTTTCAAGAACCTGAATTACCTGAAAAATACGAAAAAGAACTTGGTAATTATGAGAAACAACTTAAAAACGAATAATAAATTGACTAAAGAGAGCTGTATAAAATGGCATTTCAATGTAGTTTAACGGCAATAAATAAATTAACCTAATGGAATTAAAATTAACAAAACCAATCGTATTTTTCGATTTGGAAACAACAGGAATTAACATAGCAACAGATAGAATTGTAGAAATAGCCTTGCTAAAAGTATATCCTAACGGAAATAAAGAAAGTAAAACTTGGTTGGTAAATCCTGAAATAGAGATACCAAAAGAAACCACAGCTATTCATGGAATAACCAATGAACAAGTTGTAAATGAACCAACTTTTAAAGAATTAGCACCGGAAATAAGTAAAATTATTGATGGTTGTGATTTGTCAGGATTTAACTCAAATAGATTTGATATTCCTCTTTTAGCTGAGGAAATGATTCGTGCCAAGGTGAATTTTGATATGAATGACAGAGTTGCCATTGATGTACAGGTTATTTTTCATAAAAAAGAAGAGCGGACTTTAAGTGCAGGTTATAAATTCTATTGTGGTGAAGATTTGGAAAATGCACATTCAGCTATGGTAGATACCACAGCAACTTATGAAATTTTGAAAGCTCAACTTGAAAAATATGACGATTTAGAAAATAATGTTGATTTTTTAAGTGAATATTCAAGATATCATAAACGTGCAGATTTTGCCGGTTTTGTTTTATTTAATGATGAAAATGAAGAAATTTTTACTTTCGGAAAATATAAAAATCAAAAAGTTGAAGATGTTTTATTAAAAGATAAAGGTTATTTTTCTTGGATTCAAAATGCCGATTTCCCATTATACACCAAAAAAATATTAAAAGGAATTAAAGAACGTGTGTTGCATAATAAAAAAGAAAACACTTTAGAAGATTTACAAAAGAAATTCAATAAAAAATTATAAATATGTTAGTTGATTTTGATAGTTTAGAAGATACTTCAAGAGTTTGGGTGTACCAAGCAAATAGAGTATTTTCTACTAGTGAAGAAGAAGAAATTGTAGCTAAAATTGAAAATTTTATAACTTCTTGGCAAGTACATGGCAAAGATTTAAAAGCATCATATCAAATTAAATATCATCAATTTATTGTTATTGCAGTTGATGAAGATTATAATGAAGTTTCAGGTTGTTCCATTGATGCTTCTGTTAATTTAATTTTAAAATTAGAACAAAGTTTAAAATTAGATTTAACCAATAAATTGAAGGTTTCTTTTAAAGATAACAATAACATAAATGTAGTTAGTTTACTAGATTTTAAAAACTTTGTAAAACAACGAAAAATAACAAAAAATACAGTTGTATTTAATAATCTGGTTACAACAAAAGCAGATTTTGAATTAAATTGGGAAGTGCCTGCAATTAATAGTTGGCATAAACGATTTTTTGCTTAATAAAAGTTTCTTTAACTTTTTCTTATTAAATGATTAAAAAATTATTTTTTTTATATTTTATTAGTATTCCTTTTTTAAACTATGCACAGGTAAAGAAACCGTTTCCTTTACAAACAAAGGATTCTTTAGCTCAGCAAAAATGGGTAGATTCTACTATGAATTTGATGTCCTTAGATGAAAAAATAGGGCAATTATTTATGGTACAGGCATATTCTAATAAAGATGAAAAACATTATGCCGCTATTGAAAATCTAATTGAAAAACAGCATATTGGAGGACTTATTTTTATGCAAGGTACCGCATTAAAACAAGCCAAACTCACCAATAAATATCAATCTATTTCAAAAATACCTTTACTTATTGGTCAAGATGCCGAATGGGGTTTGGATATGAGATTAAAAAATATGTTTCGGTTTCCTTGGAATATGACGTTGGGAGCTATTCGTAATAATCAATTAATTGAGCAATTTGGAAAACAATTAGCTCAACAATGTAAGCGAATTGGGGTAAATATAAATTTTGCTCCAGTGGTTGATATCAATACTAATCCTGATAATCCAATTATTGGTAATCGATCATTCGGAGAAAATAGAGTAAACGTAACCAATAAAGCAACCGCTTTTATAAAAGGTTTACAAAGTGAAAAGGTGTTGGCTTGTGCTAAACATTTTCCTGGGCACGGAGATACTTCTTCAGATTCTCATACCTCGTTACCCGTTTTAGGTTTTAATCGTAATAGATTAGATTCTATAGAGTTATATCCTTATAAAAAACTAGTTCATACAAAGTTGACAAGTATAATGGTTGCTCATTTAAGCGTAAAAGCATTAGAACCAAACCCTAATTTGCCAACTTCATTATCTTATAATGTAGTTACTGATTTATTGCAAAATCAATTAAAATTTAAAGGGTTGATAATTACTGATGCATTAAATATGAAAGGAGCTTCTAATTTTGCAAAACCTGGAGCATTAGAATTAGATGCTTTTTTGGCAGGTAACGATATTTTATTGTTTCCTGAAGATGTAAAATCAGCAATTGCTAATATTAAAAAAGCTGTGTTAGATAGTATAGTTACTGAAGAACGTTTAAATTTTTCTGTAAAAAAAATATTGATGGCAAAATATTGGGCAGGTTTAAATAACTATCAATATATAAGTTTAAATAATTTGCAAAATGATTTGCATACAACGGAAAATAAATTTTTAAACCGAAAATTAGTTCAAAATTCTCTTACGTTATTAAAAAGTAAAAAGAATATACTACCTATTCAAAATTTAGAAACTAAAAAAGTTGCCTACGTAAAATTAGGAGATGCACCAAACTCTTTTTTTGTAAAAATGCTTAAAAATTATACTAAAGTAGATGTTGTTTCTAGTGAAAATTTAGATGAACTTATTACCAAATTAAAATCATATAATTTAGTAATTATTGGTTTTCACAAATCGAATAAAAACCCTTGGAAAAGTTATAAATTCACTAATAAAGAACTGGTTTGGTTGCAGGAATTGGCTAGAACTAATACTATTATTTTAGATATTTTTGCAAGTCCGTATAGTTTATTACAACTTAAAACTTTTGAAAATATTGAAGGCTTAATTATATCTTATCAAAATAGTAAAATTGCACAAGAATTAAGTGCACAAGCTATTTTTGGAGCCATTAATGTAAAAGGAAAATTGCCGGTTTCTATTAGAAATGAATTTGATGAAGGTTACGGTATTTGGTCAACTTCATTAAAAAGATTGGCTTATTCAATTCCAGAAGATGTTAGTTTAAGCAGTATTAAATTAAATAAAATTGATTCTGTTGCAAAAGAAGTAATTAAACAAAAAATGGCTCCAGGATTACAGGTTTTAGTTGCCAGATACGGTAAAGTAGTTTATAATAAAAGTTTTGGATATCATACTTATCAAGATAAAATTAAGGTTAAAAACAGTGATGTGTACGATGTAGCTTCACTTACCAAAATATTAGCAACCTTACCTTTGATTATGGAACTTCAACAGCAAGGAGTCTTAAATTTAGATACTACTATGGGAAAGCTGTTGCCAAATTTAAAAAATACAAATAAGGATACTTTAACGGTAAAAGAAGTGCTTTCTCATGTTGGTAGATTAAAAGCTTGGATTCCTTTTTATTTAAAAACGCTTGACAGTATTACGGGTAAACCATCAAAAAAATATTATCGGACAAAAAAATCTAAAAAATTTAGTATTAAAGTTGCTGAAAATTTATTTTTACGAAGAGATTATAAAGATTCTATTTATATAAGAATTGCAGAAGTTGACCAAAGAGAAAAAAGTGGTTATAAATACAGCGATTTATCCTACTATTTGTTTAAAGAATATTTGGAAAACTATTATCATAAAAACTTAAATGAGTTAAGTCAACAACATTTTTACAAATCTTTAGGAGCAAATAGAACAAGTTATTTACCCCTAAATAAGTTTAAAAAAAACAGCATAGTTCCTACTGAAAAAGATACGTATTATCGCAATCAATTGTTACAAGGTTATGTGCATGATATGGGTGCTGCTATGTTGGGTGGAATAGGAGGTCATGCAGGTTTATTTACCAACGCAAATGATATTGCTAAAATAATGCAAATGTATTTGCAAAATGGATATTATGGAGGTAAACGCTATTTTAAGTCTAAAACAATTTCTACATTCAATCATCGGTATTATGCAAATGATAATGTAAGAAGAGGTGTTGGTTTTGATAAACCTCAGATAAAGGAAATTGAAAAAGCAACTTGTGGTTGTGTTTCAAATGCAAGTTTTGGACATAGTGGATTTACAGGAACTTATACTTGGGCAGATCCTAAAAGCGGAATTGTATATGTATTTTTGTCCAACAGAGTTTACCCAACAATGAAAAATAAAGAATTGATTTATAAAGATATTAGAACCAATATCCAGCAAATAATTCAGGATGCAATTATTAAGTAATTTTTGTTGTTTTAGTAGTTATTAAACCTAGAATAATAGCGCTTATTAAATATATAATTGCAATTTTTAAACTAAAAAAATAATTTACTAACCAAGTTTGTATTAGGTAGAAAACAGGAAATAAGGTTGAAATTAGTGCAAACCGGTAAGTGTTATTAAAAATTTCATCTTTTATCTTAGTTTTAATAGATTTCCATATTAATAATGGTAAAATACTATTGATTTTTGCAATAAAATGAATAGGAGCAAACCAATTTATTTCCTTTGAGTTATAGCTTTTTCTAAGATTTAATTTATCTTTATTTATAATAAGTTCATTTATTTTTATAGGATTTAAAAAATCCACCTGTTTTTTATTTAGTTGATTTATTATTTCATCATATTGTTCTATATCTTCAATATGCGTAGTTAACTTTTTTAGTGAAGAATGTACTTTATTTATTAAATCTGTAAATTTAAAATCAATATTACTAGTATTAATAAATTCATTCGCTAAAATAGGTTTTCCATAATGCAAAGAAACACTGCAAGGGTATTTTATAGGATTGTCATAATTTATACCAACAGGAATTATTTGTATTGGTAACTCAGGATATTTTTGAAGCGTAGCTAAAATAATTCTTGCAAAACCTTTTTTTAGGGGAAGCACTTTTCTTTTTAAATGATGTTTACCTTCAGCAAAAATAACTAGAGTTTGCTCTTTTTTTAAAATTTTACTACAATTTTCAAATGTTACTACATTTTTTTTGATGGTTTTAATACCGTCTCTTATCCTATAAACAGGAATCATATTTACACTAAAAAGTAAAAATTCAACAAATTTATTTACAAAGGCACTTGCTCGCGTTAAAAAATAAGTATTTCTATGGTTAGTTATAGGAATTAACAAAGGATCAATTAAAGCATTTTGATGATTTCCAATAAAGATAATAGCTCCTTTTTTAGGAATATTTTCTTTACCAACTACTTTAATTTTTTTTAAAGTGAAAAATAAACCAAGGTTTACATAACATTTAATAATATGATACCAAATAGTTTTCAATATTAGATTTAATGTATATTCGTTTTGTGTCATATTTCATATTTATACGTCATGTTGAACTTGTTTCAACATCTCATAGTTTTTACTAATCACCGATTTATATTGATGAGACCCTGAAACAAGTTCAGGGTGACGAACATTTTATGATTAATTACGGACAATCAATTTAGATTTTTACTTTTTGTTTAGACCAATATGTTGCAATTAATAATCCTGAAATTATATCCCAAATAGCCCAAAACGCAACTAGCAAAGCCATTCCGCCTAAACCGTTAAAAAAACTAAAAATTAATAAAAGTCCTAATCCAGAATTTTGAATTCCGGTTTCTATAGCCAACGTTTTTTGATTTTTATAAGAGAGTTTCATAACCTTAGCAAAATAAAATCCGGTTAAAATTGCTAAACCGTTGTGAGCAATTACCAATATTAATACATATTGAACATAATTAATAAAAATATCAAAGTTTTTGGCAAATGCTAAAATTATAAATATTAAAAATATAGAAAGTGAAATAGGTTTAAGAATTTTAGCTAATTTATTTGATAAAATAGGATTGTAGCTTCTAACCAGCATCCCTAAAATTAAAGGAATTCCTAATATTAATGTTACCAATTTAGCCAATTCCCACGGATTTAGTTCAACTCTTTTTAATATTTGAGCGGTTGGAGCATACATGTTTCCCCAAAATTCCAAATTAAAAGGAGTCATAACTAAAGATATTAGCGTTGCAAAAGCAGTTAAACTTACAGATAATGCTGCATTTCCTTTAGCCATTTGTGTTATAAAATTAGAAATATTTCCACCGGGGCAAGCAGCAACCATCATTAAACCTAATGCAATACTTGGCATTGGGTTTACTAATTTTATAAAAATAAAAGTCATTAAAGGCAATAAAATGAATTGAGAAATTATACCAACAATTAGTAATTTCGGATTTTTTAGGAGTCTTTTAAAATCATTTATGCTAACACCTAAGGCAACACCAAACATTATAATTGCTAGTGTAATATTTAAAACCCATAACCCTTCAGTATCAAAATTTATTTTTAAGGAATCTAAATTTTCAATCATATCAATTTTTGAAAGCGTATTCTACAATATTTGCACCCATTTTTAAGGCTTTTTCTCTAATTTGTTGTGGATCATGATGCACTTCTTTATTTTCCCAACCATCACTTAAATCTGATTCATAATCGTAAAAGCAAACTAATCTTCCTTTGTAGAAAATTCCAAAAGCCTGTGCAGGTTTACCATTGTGTTCATGTATTTTTGGCAATCCATTTTCAAATATAAAAGTTTGATGATATATAGGATGATTTAACGGAATTTCTTGAAATTCTAAATTAGGAAATACTTTTTTCATTTCTCGTCTAATGTATTTGTCTAATCCATAATTATCTGAGATTTCTAAAAATCCACCTGAAATAAGGTAATTTCTGAGATTTTCAGCATCTTCATTTGAGAATAAAACATTGCCATGACCTGTCATAAATACAATAGGATAATTAAAAATAGCTGGACTTCCAACTTCAACATTTATAAGTTTTTTATCTATTTTAGTATTGATATTTTTGTTGCAAAAAGTTATTAAATCTGGAACTGAAGTTGGATTCGCATACCAATCGCCACCACCATTATATTTTAAACTGGCAACTTGTTGGGCATGAATAAAGGAAAAAGGAAAAAGGATAAAGGGAAAAAGAAATAAAAACTTATTTCTACTAATTATACAATTTTTAAAGTATGATTTTTTTAAAAATATCATTTAGTTATTCATTAATAAAAGCCACACTATGCACAGCAGTAATACCTGCAGTTTCAGTTCGTAATCTGCTTTTTCCCAAAGATACAGGAATATAGTTATGTTCCAAACTTTGCTGGATTTCATTAAGAGAAAAATCGCCTTCAGGACCAATTAAAATAAGCGTTTTATTCTGCTTTTTTAGTATAGATTTTAAACTGGTTTTTTCTGTTTTTTCACAATGTGCTATTAATTTTTTTCCGTCAAAAGGAATTGTTATAAATTTTTTAAAAGTAGTTGGTTCATTAATTTTTGGAAAATAAAATTTTAAGGATTGCTTTGCTGCTGCATGTATTATTTTTTCCAATCGCTCTATTTTAACTACCTTACGTTCAGAATGTTCACAAATAATAGGAGTTATTTCATCAACGCCAATTTCTGTAGCTTTTTCTAAAAACCATTCAAATCTGTCGTTTAATTTCGTTGGTGCTATGGCAATATGTAAATAATAGTTTCTCTCAGTTGGTTTGTTTTCTATTTTGATAACTTCAACTAAACATTTTTTATCGTTTGCTAAGATTACTTTTGCGGTAAATAACAAGCCTAATCCATTGGTAATAAAAACAAAATCACCTTCTTTTTTACGAAGCACACGAACAATATGTCTGCTTTCAGTTTTGTCGAAAATTACTTTTTTAGTAATTTTTGAAATGGTTGGATTATAAAATAATTGCATTTATAGTTCTTTTCGGTAAGTACAACGTTTTTTGTAAAGTTCAGGTTTGAAATTTTTCCAAAGGGCAGCAATTGCAGTATTAGTTGCTAATTCAGGTGTTCTGTAACAATTTTCAATTCCTTTTTCTTTAAAAGTATTATAATATTCCTCAAAAATTATAGCGTGAACTCCTTTATTTTGATAATCAGGATGTACACCAATTAAATACAAAATAATGTCTTTACTTTTATTTTTGGCTTGCAATAAATGGAATAATCCAAAAGGGAAAAGTTTGCCTTTAGCTTTTTGTAATGCTTTTGAAAATGAAGGCATGGTAATAGCAAAAGCAACCATTTTATCTTCTTTATCTAAAACAAACTGAATGTACTCAGGATTAATGAAGCTGATGTATTTTTTTTTAAAATATTCTTTTTGAATATCAGAAATTGGAACAAATGATTCTAAAGATGCATAACTTGAATTAAATAAATCAAACATTTCATCTATATAAGGAAAAATGTCTTTTGTTTTTGTAAAATTAATTTTTTTAAGTTGGTATCGTTTTTTAATTAAGGTACTAGCTTTTGAAAAATATTTTGGATTTATATTTTTAAAAAGAATTTTAGTTTCTAAGTATTCTTTTTCTACTTTGAACCCAAATTTTTCATAATGATTTTTATAATAAGGATAATTATACCACGTAATCATAGTACCAATATGGTTAAATCCTTCTGTTAAAACGCCAACTTTATCTAAATTTGAAAAACCTACAGGTCCTTCCATAAATTCTAGTTGATGTTGATTACCAATTTCTTTAACTTTTTCAATTAATAATTTAGAAACTTCATAATCATCAATAAAATCAAACCATCCAAAACGCATTTTTTTTATTCGTTGTTCATTAATTTCTAAAAAGTTTATAATGGTAGCAATTCTACCAACAATTTTATGGTTTTTAACGGCAACAAAAAAACGAGCATTGGCATGCTTAAAAACGGGATTTTTCTTTTTATTAAACGATTCTAGTTCGTCTTTTATAATAGGAGGAACCCAATACTTATTATTTTTATATAATTCAAAAGGAAACTGCACAAAGGCTTTCATTCCCTTTTTCGAGGTCATTTCTTTTATGGTAATCATTATAATAGTTGATTAATGTCGTTTTTTAAAAATTCGATTGAATATATTTCCTCTTTTTCTTTTTTTTCGCTTTATGTTATTTCTTTTTCTAGTTTTTAATTTTTTTGATAATGTAGAATTTTCTTTTATTTTTTCTTCATGCTTATCTATTCTCCAAGCCACGCCAACACTAGCGTAAACAAAAGAATAATTATCAAAAAAATTAGTTCTGATGGAAGCATCTAGTTGAATATCATCAGAATATAAATAGGCTGCACCCGAGCCAAAATTATATTTAGGAGCATTTCGTTTGTTAAATAAACCTTGATTTTCAATAAAGTACGACCATTTATTGCTAATAGCATAAGTCATACTGATAATATAGGAGTAATAATTAAAATCGGAAGTAATTTTGTCTGCTATTATATTAGTAAGCACCACCAATCTATCGGAAAAGTCATTTTGAAGTAAAAGAGCGGCTTTATAACTAATGCCGTCGTCTTTAAAATCAGAACTTAAAAAATTAGTGTTAACTCCAGCATAAACTCCAACTGAAGGAATTAAACGTTTTTTATCAAATGCCATTTTACGTTTCCAACTTCTTATTTCTTTAGTTTTATCGGTATATTTTTGTTGATAAAATAAATATTTTGCTCCAATAGTTAAATGACTAATTCCACTTATATTAGTTTTTTGTACTGTTGAATTATTATTAAATTCAAGAAATTGATCTTTTTGATAAGCTATTTTTGCATTGAATTCTAGTTTTTCTGAAAATTTTCCATATCTAAAAAATAAATCTCCACCAAAACTTTTAGGAATACCATTAATTTCGGTATTGTTACTTGATCTGTAAAACAAACCAGTTTCAAACTGATATACATTAGTGCCAATACTATACGGACTTTCAGAAAAACCTGGTCGCTTTGAATTTATTATTTCCGTGTATTGTGCAGTTGTTAATTGAATATTTAAAAATAGTATAATCAGTAAAAGGGCTTTTTTCATATTAAAATAGAATATTGTTCAAATATAAGATTTTATATAAATAAACGTTTTAGTTATGTTCAAATTGTTATTTTTGAAAATTAAAATTATTGAAATGGGTTTGTTAAGAACAATAGCAATTTTTATTATAATTTACTATGCAATTAAATTTATTGGCAGGTACATAATGCCAATATTTATTAAAAAGGTAATTAGTAATGTAGAAAAAAAATATAAACAGCAACAAGAACAACAAAAACCTGAAGGAAAAGTTGGAGAAACTATAATTGAAAAAAAACCACCAAAAGTTAAAGAGAGTAACAAAAGCGTAGGAGATTATGTAGATTATGAAGACGTAACTGACGAATAATTATGAAAGAAATTTTTAAAAGTATTATTCCGTTTATCATTGCAATTGGTATTTTTATTATAGTTTCCGTAGCTTATTTTTCTCCTGTTTTAGAAGGTAAAAAATTATATCAAAATGATATAAAACAATTTATCGGAATGGCAAAAGCTATTAATGATTTTAGAGCGGAATACCATACCGAACCTTATTGGACTGATGCAGCATTTAGTGGAATGCCAACCTATAATTTAAGTGCTTTATATCCACATGATTATATTAAAAAAGTAGATAAAATTATTCGGTTTTTACCTCGTCCTGCAGATTATTTATTTCTATATTTTTTAAGCTTTTTTATACTATTAATTGTTTTAAAGATTGACTATAAACTAGCTATTTTAGGAGCTTTAGCTTTCGGGTTTTCAACCTATTATATCATTATTTTAGGCGTTGGACATAATGCAAAAGCTCATGCTATTGGTTATATGCCATTGGTTTTGGCAGGTATTTTATTAGTGTTGCAAAAAAAGAGATATTTAGGTTTTGTGTTGACTGCTTTAGCAATGTCTTTAGAAATAAATGCCAGTCATCCTCAAATGACTTATTATTTACTGTTTGCAGTACTTATTTTAGGAATAATTTATGCTATAGATGCTTTTAAAGAGCATCAACTAAAGTCCTTTTCTAAAAGTATTATCGTTTTAATTGCTGCGGTTATTTTAGCCGTTGGAACTAACGCTACAAGCTTATTGGCTACCAAAGAATATGCAAAATACAGTACGCGAGGTAAAAGTGAATTAACTATTAATACAAATGGAAGTAAAAAAATAGCTTCTAACGGATTAAGTAAAGATTATATTACCACGTATAGTTACGGAATTTTGGAAACTTTTGATTTGTTTATTCCACGTTTTATGGGAGGTGGAAATCGTGAAAATTTAGGATTCGATTCTAATATTTATAAATTTTTAAAAGGAAAAGTTAATCCATCTCAAGCAAAACAATTTACCGAAAATGCACCTATGTATTGGGGAAAACAGCCAATAGTGGAAGCACCTGCTTATATTGGAGCTATTCTTATATTTTTATTTGTGCTAGGATTATTTTTAGTAAAAGGGAAACTAAAAAAATGGTTAGTTGGCGTAGTTATATTTTCCATTTTGTTAAGCTGGGGTAAAAATTTAGATTTTTTAACCAACTTTTTTATTGATTATGTGCCTTTGTATAACAAATTTAGGGCAGTATCTTCTATTCAAGTACTTGCGGAATTAGCCATTCCGTTGTTAGGAATTTTAGCTTTAAAGGATTTTTTCTCTGATAAAATAGCTGTGGATATCAAATTAAAAGCCTTAAAGAAAAGTTTATTTATTACGGGTGGGTTAGCATTAATTTTCGTTTTGTTTGGAAGTAATTTGTTTGCTTTTGAAGGATTAAATGATAGCGGTTACGCTAAATTAATTCCAGGATTATTAGATGCTATTATAGCCGATAGAAAAGCTATATTTTTTAGCGATAGCTTAAGGACTTTAGTATTAGTTGTACTTGCTGCAAGTGTTTTATTCTTCTTTATAAAAGAAAAATTAAGTAAAAATATATCTGTAATTATACTTGGAGTACTTATTCTTTTTGATTTAGTTTCAGTAGATAAAAAATATGTGAATAATGATGATTTTTTATCTGCTAGAAAAATAAATCATCCTTTTATAGCTTCTGAAATTGATAAAGAAATTTTAAAAGATACCAGTTATTATAGAGTTGCAAATTATGCTGCTAGTTTAATGAATGATGGCAGTACGTCTTATTTTCATAAGTCTATTGGTGGTTATCACGCAGCAAAATTAGGACGTTATCAGGAATTATTTGATTATCAAATTGCTAAAAACAATATGGAAGTGCTTAATATGCTAAATACTAAGTATTTTATATTTACAAATGATAATGGTCAAGAAGTTTATCAACCTAATAAAAATGCGAATGGAAATGTTTGGTTTGTACATCATTTAAAATTTGTAACCAACGCTAATGATGAAATTTTAGGATTAGATAGTTTACGGACTAAAAGTGAAGCAATTTTAGATAAACGATTTATTAAAGAAAATTTATTAAATACGTATAAAATAGATACTACTGCAAGTATTAAATTAATTTTTCATAAATTAAATGAGTTAAATTATAGAAGTGAAGCAAATAAAAAACAATTTACTGTTTTCTCAGAAATATATTATAAAAATGGTTGGAATGCGTATTTGGATGGAAAGTTAGCTAAATATTATCGTGTAGATTACGTTTTAAGAGGAATGGAAATTCCAAAAGGGAAACATAATATTACTTTTAAATTTGAACCAACCGTTATAAAAACAGGAACAATTATTATGGTAGTTTCTTATACTTTATTAATTTTAATTGTTATTGGATTCTATTTTTTAAGAAGGAAAAGATTAACTAATTGAGAAACTCATTAATTTAATAATACGTAAAAAGTTTTTTTTGTTACGTGCTGCAACTACTAATTCTTTGCCATTAGTTAAATGTACTTTACCTGAGTTTTCATATTTTACAATATGTTTTAAATTCACTAAAATAGATCGGTGTATTCTAAAAAAAGTTGCTTGTTGTAACAAACTTTCAATTTTTTTTAAGTTGTTTGAAGTCATATATTTTTTATTGGAAGTAGTATAAAAATAAGTGTAACTTCCTTCAGCTTCACAATAAATTAATTTATCTAAAGCTACAATTTCAAATCCGTTTTTTATAGGTAAAGAAATGTTTTGGTGTTTATGTTCAATTTGATTTTTAAAAGCCAAATATTTTTCTAAATCAAAAGAGGTTTGTTTTTCTAAAAATTTAGTTATTACGGTTATAAATTGTGTTTCTAAAATGGGTTTATTTAAAAAATAAAAAGCAAAATAATCCATTGCTTTTTCTCTATAATCTGCTGATCCTGTTGTAAATATTACTTCAAATTCAGAAGTTTTTACATTGTCTAATATTTCAAATCCATCACCATCTTCTAGCTGAATATCTAAAAAAACTAAGGTAGGTTTTAAGTGGTTAATTAAATGAATTCCATCTTTAACACTGGTTGCATTCCCAACAATTTTAATTTTATCAGAAAACGAATT
This sequence comes from Lutibacter sp., assembly GCF_021647475.1. Taxonomy (GTDB): domain Bacteria; phylum Bacteroidota; class Bacteroidia; order Flavobacteriales; family Flavobacteriaceae; genus Lutibacter. Next base: position 2,782 of record NZ_JAKIUR010000004.1, on the reverse strand, counting down.
TATTATTAATTGATGTAAGTGATTATATGCAGCAATTTCATCTTCTATTATAATTGCGGTTACTATTTGAGACGACATATTAAATATTAATTAAAGGAATTTTAAGTGTTACTTTTGCACCAACCAAGGTATTAAATTCATCTTTGATATTACTAATAATTATAAATTTTTCTTTGGATGAATTTTCATTAAGGTATTGTAACCTTTCCTTAATATTTTTTATAGAGATTCCAGTACCGCTTGTTTTTGTATTATTTTGTTGAATTCCAATGCCATTATCTGTTATTTCACAAATTAAAAATTCGTTATTTTCAATGGTAAAATTGAGGTTTATTCTGTTTTCTTTAGCTCCGTTTTTAAATCCGTGCCGTAATGAGTTTTCAACAATTGGTTGAATAATCATTGGTGGAACCATTATAAAATCTAAATCATTTTCTATTTTAGAAACATCAATATTAAATATCAAATTTTTATTAAAACGAATTTTTTGTAATTCTAAATATAACCGAGTCATTTCAATTTCGTCAGCTAATCGTATTAAATTTGATTTGGTAGCTTGCAAAGTTAAATTTACTAATTGTCCAAAATTATGTAAGCTTTTTTGAGCTAAATCAAAAGAACCTTTTACTATTAAATCATTAATGTTAACCAACAAATTATTCATAAAATGTGGATTCATTTGTGCATTTAATGCTTGATATTTTAGCGTTGTAATTTTCTCATTTATTGCATGTTTTCTTTTTAGTTTTTGAGATCTAGCATAAAAAATAAGAGCAATAAAACTTAAAAATATAAATAGAATTAGTATTCTAAACCCCAAAGTTGTATAAAAAACAGGATGAATTATGAATGAATAACTTGCCGTTTTTTGACTTTCAATATTACTTTTAGAGATGGATTTTATTTCAAAACTATATTTTCCAGCGGGTAAAGCAGAATATCTTACAGTGCGGTTAGTGGTTTTAATCCATTCCTTTTCTAATCCTTTTAGGCGATATTTAAAATGAATATTTCCTAAACTTTTAAATGAAATTCCAGAAAAATTAAATTGAATATTATTGTTCTTATAATTGAAAGTATTTTTTTTAATGTTTTTAATTATTTGGTTATTTACAGAAATTTGATTGATATGGACTTTAGGCGGTAATGTAGTATTAGTTTTTTTACTTAAATCAATAACGTTTAAACCGTTTGAAGTGGCAACATATACTTTATTGTTTTTAACATAACATGCACGGACATCATTGCTATATAAACCATCGGAAATGGTGTAGCTTTTTATGCTTTTAATGGAAAGATTTTTATTTAAAACTAATTTATTTAATCCAAAATTAGTGGAGAGCCAAATATTATTTTTAGTATCTACAAATATGTTTTTGATATAGTTACTTAACAATCCATTTTTTGTGGATATACTTGTAAATTTTCCGTTATTCAAAATTCCTAATCCATAAGAATTAGAACCAATTAACAAACCAAAAGGGGAATTTTCTATAGCATAAATAATACTTTTATTAAATTCAACTCCTATATCGAACTTTTTAATGGTATTTTTAGCATTTACAAAAATACCATTAGTGGTGCCTATCCATAAGCTGTCATTTTTATAATATACAGAAGTACTTCGGTTATCCCATAACTTTATGAACTTATGAGTATTACTACTTATTTTAGTTACCCCGTTAGCATTTGCTGTGAATAAATTTTTATTGTTAAAAGTTACATCCTTAAAATTAGTTAATCGAGGTATTGAAGAACTTGGATTAGATATTTCCTTAACATTCTCTAATTTAAATTGAGGATTTAACGTTTTTAAACTTAAATCACTAACCACATATAAGCTGTTATTATGTTGTTTAAGCTGCCGTATCCGTTCAGAAGTATTTGAGGTAATCAATGTGAGTTCAGTACTTAGTGTTTCTGGATTTAAAATAAGAAGTTCACTTTTTTCATTTCCAATAATAATTTTATTTTCAAAAAAATTGATAGTATATAAATTATTTTTTTCTTTATCCTTAAACTGAATACCATTAATATTCAAATTAGGAAAAAAATACAATCCGTTAGAAGTGCTCCCAATCCAAATATTATTCTCATTATCCACAAAAGCTCTAGTGGTTCTTACAGTTGGAAGTATTATTTTTAAAGGTTTATTTAGTTTGTCTTTATTATAAATTTGTACACCTTGATTTAAATTAGTTATCCAATAACTGTTGTCAATAGTATAAATTTTTGCTAAATAGTTTAAGGTTTGTTTAGAAGATTTAGAATATATATTTTTAATAGTATCATTTACATTTTTTAATAAAAAACCAAAATTTTTTTCAAGAGAAATCATTGATTTTGAATCGAAATTTTTATAAATAAATGGTTGCCAACTGTTGGTTTTATAACTTTTATTAAGTTGTTTGGTAACTAAAAATAGTTTTTTATTAGCAGTATAATATGAAAATAAAAATACATTGTTGTTTTTATCCTCAATAATACACGGTGTAAGCTTAGGAATATTTTCTTTATTAAAATTGAAGGTTTCAATGTTTAAATTTTTATCTAATTTTTTTATCCTTTTATAACTTCTACAAAACCAAAGATTTCCGTTAGAATCTTCATAGATATCACGAACAAAACCGTTAAAATCTAGTTTTTTTAAAAAGGCCTGAATTCAAGAACTTAACGCAACAAATCATAATCTTAGATTTGTTGTATGAAAGTAAATAAATATGTACGATTAACGTTAAAAGAACGTGTTGTAATAGAAACATTATTACAAGAAAACAAGACC